>JAZQYX010000045.1:0-26940 GCA_045633725.1 Acutalibacteraceae bacterium
AAACTCATTTCAGAGTAAAACAAATCATAAAACTTTCACTTAAACAATACACTAATTATAAATAATTGGTAACAAATTGTCAAGGATTAAATAATATATATTTTAAGAAAATTTGCCAAGCAATTTTGATTGCTTGGCAAATTTTTGCGTTGGGGATTAATTTTATTTTGTGCCGAATAAACGGTCTCCCGCATCACCTAAACCGGGTAGTATATATCCGTTTTCATTAAGTTGTCTATCCAATGTTGAAACATAAATATGAACATCAGGGTGAGCCTCGGCAACACGGCTTACACCCTCTGGTGCGCCGATAACTGCCATGAATTTAATATTTTTGCAACCGCGTTTTTTAAGCAATTCAATAGCGTCACAAGCGCTACCTCCTGTAGCAAGCATTGGGTCAATTACCAATACAAGCTTTTCTTCTATGCCATCGGGTAGCTTGCAGTAATATTCGTAAGGCTCTAAAGTTTCTTCGTTGCGGCAAAGACCTATATGGCCAACCCTCGCTGAAGGAAACAGCACATGAACGCCGTTTACCATACCAAGTCCCGCACGAAGTATTGGAACAATAACAATAGCATTATCCTTAACCATACTTTGAGTGCAGGTTTCAAGCGGAGTCTTTACCTGGCACTCAACAGTGGGAACACCTTCACGTAAACTTTCGAAGGTCATAAGAGTGGTGATTTCTTCAACCAATTCTCTAAATTCCTTCATACTTGTTTTTTCGTTGCGTAAAATCGCAACCTTGTGATTTATAAGTGGGTGATTAAAAATTGTTACATTATCATAATTTTTCATCAAAAATTACTCCTGGTCCTTCTTTTTTGCGTGAAGAACTATATTTACAATTATACCGAGAATAAGTGAAGCAGCAATAGCGGTAATAGTAACCTTGCCGATAGCCATAGCCATACCGCCGATACCGGGGATAAGGATAGCAGAAACAGTAAAGAGATTAGCGTTATCTTCAAGGTCTACCTTTTGAATCATCTTAAGACCGGAAACTGCGATAAAGCCATAAAGAGTAATGCAAACACCACCCATTACGCAACCGGGTATAGAATCAAGGAAAGCAACGAAGGGAGAAACGAAGGAAATAAGGAGTGCCATAATTGCGGTGGTTGTAATAGTAGAAACCGAAGCATTACGGGTAATAGCAACGCAGCCTACAGATTCGCCATAGGTGGTATTTGGGCAACCGCCGAAAATAGCACCTGCGATAGAACCTACGCCGTCGCCAAGAAGTGTACGATGAAGTCCTGGATCTTCAAGAAGATCTTTATCAATAATAGTAGAAAGGTTTTTATGGTCTGCAATATGCTCTGCAAATACAACCAAAGCAACCGGAACATAGGCAACAGCAACGGTAGCAATATAAGAACCGTTGAATCCATCAATACCCTTAAGAGCAGTAAGGAATGTAAATTCAGGAACAGCGATAAAGGTTTTTAGACCTACGCCGTCAGCTACAAGAGCTTGGAAGGGAGCGAAATCAATGATTTTAAGAGCATCATTACCGGTAGAATAACCAATAGCGGTAAAAATTATACCTACAACATAGCCTGCAAGTATACCGATTATGAAAGGAATAAGCTTTGTCATCTTCTTACCGTATGTAGAGCAAAGAGTTACAACAAATAAGGTGACCATAGCGCAAATAAATGATACCCAACTAAAACCACTCATAACAAATGAGCCGTTACCATCCTGCGCACCGTAAGAGAAAACATCCTTTACAGCTGCGCCAGCAAGTGAAAGACCGATAAGAGCAACTGTGGGACCAATAACAACAGGGGGCATAAGCTTGTTTATCCATTTAACGCCTACAAGCTTAATGATAATTGCGAGAACAACATAAACAAGGCCTGCAAAAATTGCACCAAATATTATACCGAGATAACCGATAGATGCAGAGGCCGCGCCTGCAAAAGCAGCAACCATAGAACCGATAAATGCAAATGAAGAGCCTAAGAATACAGGACTACGGAACTTGGTGAATAGTTGGTAAACTATTGTACCGATACCTGCACCGAAGAGAGCTGCCGAAGCGCTCATGCCGTTACCAACGATTGCAGGAACTGCGATGGTAGCCGCAAGGATTGCGAGTAATTGCTGAATAGCAAATACTAACATTGAGCCAAATTTGGGTTTGTCATGAATGTCATAAACAAGATTTTTCGCCATTTTTAATTCCTCCAAAGATTTTTAGTAAGATAAATTTATACCTTAAGTGTTATTGTACCACAATATATTGTATATTGCAAACATAAAACACATAATTTTGACACAATTTGATATTTTTATGCAAAACATATAAAAATAAGACGAAAATTTTTATGCTTAAATTACAGCGTTTTTATGATTATCTCTTCTAATGAGCGTTTAGGAACATTTAAAGTATCGTTTTGTAAGAAGTATTTAACATCGCCGTTTTGCATTTTGGTATAGGCAGGACTTTCTGATGGATAGCCTAAAGCAACTACACAGGAAATAATTAAATTTTCTTCTAAACCGATTATCTCCCTAAGTTTGTCTCTATCAATACAGGCGAGCCAACAAGCCCCTATACCGTCTTCTAAGGCAGATAAAATAATATTCTCTACTGCCGCGCCCACATCCATATCATAATTTGCCTTGCTAATATTTGTATCAACACAAATTATAATATAAGCGGCAGGTCTTTCGTTTTCTTTGGGAGTGTATTCACCCTTTAAATATCCCGCCCATTTAAGTGTAGGAAAAACCTTGTCTGCTATATTTTTCGAGGTTACGCTAATGTATTTAAGCGGTTGCAGGTTTGCAGCACTGGGGCAGAGTCTTGCCGCTTCTATATATGTGGAAAGCTGTTCAGTATAAATTGGTTTATTTTGAAATTTTCTTATAGTTCGTCTTTTACTTATAAGTTCTTTTACTGTCATAATTATCACACACCTTTGCCTATATTATATAACCTGATGTCTTAAGTTTCAAGTATTTCCGGATTGTAAAAAAATGTTGAATTTACGGCTGGCGTATAATATAATAGTAGTAGAATATTGAGTTTGGGAGGAATTAGAATGAAATGCAATAATTGCGGATTTGAATACCAAGATAACCTAAATACTTGTCCCAACTGTGACGGGGCAGATGTATTTAAAAACATTAGCCTTAATCCTGCTGCTGATATTGTTAGCGCAGCGATTACTGACAGTTTGTTTTTTGTAATGTGTATTTTAATGTCGGCGTCTTCGCTTTGCGCTCTTTTAGCTGACGGTATGCCGGTATTAAATATATTATTTACTATTTTTATGTGGCTTGCCTACGCTCAGGCGCGAAAAGGTATTCTTGGCGGGACACATTTGCGTTCACTTAGCGGAACAACCTTTGCAGTTTATGTTATAAACTATGTGTTGGCGGGTGCTGTTGCTTTAATAGGCTTGGCATTTGCTTCGGTTGCAAAAACTATTTTTAATACTCCTGATATGCTTAATGAATTTGAGTCTTTGCTTGAGTTAGAAGACCCTATGATATCCGAATTCGCAATAAACCTTATTAAAAATTACAGCGGGTTAATTGCTGTGATTTTTATAGTAATTGCTACAGTTGTAATAGTGCTTAACATTTTTAGTATGGGTAAAATACATAAGTTTGCAAAATCTGTTTACAAAAGCGTTGATATGAATACTATTGGTTTTCAAAGTGTTACGGTTGCAAAGGTATGGCTTTATATTTTAGGTTGTTTTGGTATTGTTTCGGCTATTTTAAACATTGATGGTTTTGAATCATCTAATATTTTACCCGCGGTTGCTGATGTTTGTTATTCTCTTACTGCGATTTTTGCAGGTGTGCTTACAGGTAAATATTTTAAGAATTAAATGTAAGATTTAAAAATGATTATAGCAATTAAACCCAGCTATCTGAATTTTCAGATAGCTGGGTTTAATTTATAGATTTTTTATATAAAAAATCTGAATTTCAAGTAGACAAAACAGGGGGGTTATGCTAAACTGTATATAACTAAATATGCTTTCAAAAACCAAAGGAAGTGTTGCAGGATGATTAAAGCTACAAAAGAATTTTTAGAACAAAATGATGCTTTATTTGAAAGTCGTAAAGCTGAAATTTTAAACACTAAAGACTGCATTAAAATCACAGGAACTGCGTATTATGTTGCTAATGATGGCGACGATAATAACAATGGTAAAAGTGAGAGTACGCCTTGGAAAACATTTAAAAGGGTTAATGAAGCGAAGCTTTTACAAGGCGACGGAGTATTTTTTAAGCGTGGAGACCTATTTAGAGGTAACTTAGAGGCTAAAACAGGTGTATCATATGGTGCATACGGTGAGGGTGAAAAGCCTAAATTTTATTCTGCCGATAAACCTCTTAACGATAAAAGCCTTTGGAAACTATACGATAGAGAGCACAATATTTGGAAGCTTAAAGAAAAAATACTTGATGTTGGTACTATTGTTTTTGACGGTGGTGAGGCTCATTCAAGAAAGCTTATTCCCACATATAATGGCCAAAAGTATGTTTGTCGAGATAACGCGCAAAAAGATTTTGATGTTAGAGTAGAAATGACAAAGGATCTTGATATATTTTGGTTTTTTGACGGCAATTTATCAACAGAGCCTAGTAAGGGTGAAAACTTTCCGATACCTACATTTAATGGTGTAAGCTTAGGTGATTTGTATCTTCGTTGTGATAAGGGTAGCCCTGCAGAAGTCTTTGATGATATAGAGCCTTTAGTGCGCCGCCATTCTATAAGTGTGGGCAGTAACCGGAATGTTACCATTGATAATCTATGTATAAAATATGTAGGTATGCACGGTATTTCGGCGGGTGGCGATGTAAAGGGACTGACTGTTACCAACTGTGAATTTGGTTGGATTGGCGGTTGTATTCAAAATTTTGCTGGTTTGGACCCTAACTATCCCGAGGGCAGACGAGGTAGCGTAACTCGTTTTGGTAACGCTATCGAAATTTATGGCAGTTGTGACGGATATAAGGTTAAAAATAACTATATATACGAGGTTTACGACGCTGGAATAACCCACCAAATAACCACAAATAGTAAAAAAATGCTCGAAAATATTGAGTATAAGAATAACATTATTGAAAAATGTGTTTATGGTATCGAATATTTTCTTGACCAAATTGAAGGCGAAAAAGAAAGTTGCATGAAAAATGTGCTTATGTGTGACAATTTTATTCGTCTTTCGGGTTATGGGTGGGGTCAACAGCGACATAATATTCATACTCCTGCACTTATTAAGGGTTGGAGCTATGTAAACACAGGTGAAAATCAAGTAATAGAAAATAACATTTTTGACCGTTCCGCTTACAGAATGCTTCATTTAGTGGCTTTAAAGGACGAATTTTGCCCTGAAATGAAAAATAACACCTATATTCAATATATTGATGCTACTTTGGGTCAGTATGGCGGTAACGAAATAAAAGAACCCGATATTATAAAATTTGACAAAAATGCCGAGCAAAGCATTAAAAACATCTTTGGTGATATAACCGCAAAAATTTATTATATTTAAGATTAACTAAAAATTATTGCACCCCAAAAGTGTCCAATGCACAAGTCCATTTAATTTATAGATTTTTTGTATAAAAAATCTAAATTTCAGGTAGACAAAACGCGTGTTTTATGCTAAAATACATATAACTAAATATGGTTTTAAAAACTAAAAGAGGTGTTGCAGGGATGATTAAAGCTACAAAAGAATTTTTAGAACAAAATGATGCTTTATTTGAAAGTCGCAAAGCTGGAATTTTGAACACTAAAGACTGTATTAAAATTACAGGAACTGCTTATTATGTTGCTAATGATGGCGACGATAATAATGACGGTAAAACAAAGAGCACCGCTTGGAAGACACTCAAAAAGGTAAGTGAAGCAAATTTAGCCTATGGTGATGGTGTATTCTTTAAGCGTGGAGATTTGTTTAGGGGTAATTTTATTGCAAAGACGGGTGTGACCTATGCGGCTTATGGTGAAGGCGATAAGCCTAAGTTATATTCGGGCGAAAAGAATATGGCTGATGAAAAGCTTTGGGAGTTATACGATAAAGAGCATAATATTTGGAAATATACTGAAAAAATTCTTGATATAGGTACACTCGTTTTTGATGATGGTATTGCTAATTCAAGAAAGCTTATTCCTAACTTTGTAGACGGAAAGTTTGTTCTTCGCGATGATATAACAAAAGAATTTGTTATGACTGAAGAGATGACAGAAGACTTAGATGTATTCTGTGATTACCGAAAATGCGTTGAAGGCGAGCTGGTACCGAGAATAAATGAGAGCTTTGGCGATTTATATCTTCGTTGTGATAAGGGTAACCCCGGTAAGCTTTACAACTCTATTGAACCGTTACTTCGTGTTAACATTATTTCGGTTTGTAGTTATTCTGATATTACAATCGACAACCTTTGTATTAAATACGGAGGTGCCCACGGTGTAGGTGGCAGCGGATATGTAAAGGGATTAACCGTTACAAACTGCGAATTCGGTTGGATTGGTGGCTCTATACAGTTTTATAGAGCCAACGCAAATGGTAGAGTAACCAGATTCGGTAATGCTATTGAAATCTATGGTGGTTGCGAAAACTATACAGCTAATAATAACTATATTTACGAGGTCTACGATGCTGGCATCACCCATCAGTTTAGAGCAACAAAGAAAACCATGATGGAGAATATTGAGTATAAGGGTAACCTTATTGAAAAATGCGTGTATGGTATTGAATATTTCTTAAGTCAAACAGATGGTGGATGTGAAAGTGTAATAAAGAATTGTGTTATGGAAGATAACTTTATTCGTCTTTCTGGATATGGTTGGGGAAAACAACGCCACGATAAAACCTGTCCTTCGTTAATTAAAAGTTGGGATTCTCCTAATTTGTCCGAAAATTTTGTAATTAAGAATAATATTTTCGACCGCAGTAACCAAACCTTTTTGCATATAAGTGCATTAAATGAAGAAGATTTCCCAACCGTTGATAACAATATCTATATTCAGCATTTAGACGGGTCTTTAGGTCTTTTTGGTGCATGCAAAAACGGACCTTCAACTATGTATAAATTCGACCAAAATGCCAAAGAAACCATTAAAAATGTTATAGGTGATAAAAACGCTATGGTTTATTACATTGAAGATTAACTAAAAATGATACGCACTTCCAAAAGTTAGACACTTTTGGAGGTGCGTATTTTTTTATTTTATTATTTATTGGGAATAGTACCCTAACCACATTATTAAAGAGTATATTTAGATTTGTACATATCGTAATCCTGCATAAACTCGTCATTCGCGGAATGTTTAAGTGTTTTAAGGTATTTGTGAGCATCAAGCTTATCGCTGGGTAACTGCATAGTATAAACGGCTATGTTAGAGCAATGGTCTGAAACACGTTCAAAGTTATTCAAAATATCGGTGAATATAAAGCCAAGCTCAATAGTACATTCGTTGTTTTGAAGCCTTGCAATATGCAAAGCCTTAAGCTCATTCTCAAGCTTGTCTACAACCTGTTCAAGCGGTTCTACATGTGAAGCAGACTCAACATCGTCGTTAATGAAGGAGTCAATAGCAAGGCTTGTAATTTCTTTTACAGCATCGCCAATAATACCGATTTCGTGATTGCCCTCAGGTGAGAATGAGATGCCTTTTTTGTGCATTTCTTCGGCAAGTTTGCATAGATTTAGTGCGTGGTCGCCTATACGCTCAAAGTCGCCAATGCTGTGAAGCATACGAGCAACGCTGTGCGACTCATTTTCAGAGAGCTTATTGTTACTAAGTCTTACAAGGTAAGTACCAAGCTTGTCCTCATACTTATCGCTTAAATTTTCCTCTTCGCGTATTTGGTCAACAGTGTATTGCTGATAGTTGAATATAAGGTCAATTGCTTTGCGAAGAGACTTGCGGGTAAGCTCTGCCATTTCGTTTGTAAGACGGCGGCATTCCGAAATCGCAAGCGGAGAGTTGTTGAAAATACGCTCGTCCAAGAATATGGTATGAGCTTTTTCTTCCTTGTCGGGAACAACCAACTGACAGAACTTAATAAGTAATTTTTTGATAGGAAGCAAAATAACGGTGTTTACAGAGTTGAAAAGTGTATGAACTATTGCAACGCCCACCATAGCAATTTCTGCTGTAAGAAGACTCAATCCAAACGCTTTAAGGATGTATAGAATAACCATACAAAGTATAGAACCGAAAAAATTAACCGAGAAGTGCATAACAACAACACGTTTGGCGGCTTTATTTGTACCGATACTGCCAATAAGCGCGGTAACGCAGGTACCTATATTAGCACCGAGTACTAATGGTATTGCCATTTCCCAGGTAATACCACCCGAAAGCGCCAAAGCCTGAACAATACCTATTGTAGCCGCAGACGACTGAATAACACCTGTAAAAGCAGTAGAAATAAGTAGTGCTGTGAACGGGCTTTTAAGTGTTGCAAGAAAACTGTCAAAACCGGGTAGAGTGCGAACACTCAGCATAGAGTCGCTCATAAGGTCCATACCGCAGATAAGAATGGCAAAGCCAATAAAAATGTTGCCTAAATCTTTCTTTTTGTCGCTTTTTGAAAACATTTGCATAGCAATGCCGATAAAAGCGAGTACTGGGGCAAAAAAGCTGGGGTTTAAAATCTCAATATACCATTTACCTTCAAGCCCTGCAAGGCTTAAAAGCCAAGCAGTAAGTGTGGTGCCAACATTTGAACCCATTATCATACCGAAGGTATTACCGAAATTAAGAAGACCAGAGTTAACAAGGCCTACAAGCATTACGGTGAATGCCGATGAGGACTGAATAGCAACGGTTATACCTGCACCTAAAAAGAAGCCTAAAAAGGTATTGGCAGTAACCTTTTTCATAGTCCGTTCAAGACCGCCGCCTGCCATAGTTTCAAGGCCGCTTGACATTACATTCATACCAAAAAGGAAGAAAGTTAGACCTAAAAGTAACGGAATTACCATTGAGGTTATAATAGCCATCGTTTATTCTCCTTACAAATTAGCTAAAAGTTAAAATTCCAATGCCTTTTCAATATATTCTTTAACTTCACTAATAGGCATACGAACAGATTCCATAGTATCGCGGTTGCGGACTGTAACACATCCATCTTGTTCTGACTCAAAATCGTAGCAGATTGAGAATGGAGTACCGATCTCATCCTGACGTCGATAACGCTTACCGATAGAGCCCGCATCGTCAAAGTCTACATTAAAATATTTAGAAAGTGAAGAAAAAATTTCTCCTGCTTTTTCACTTAATTTTTTGGAAAGTGGTAAAACCGCAGCTTTATAGGGAGCCAAAGCCGGATGTAAGCGTAACACAACACGAACATTATCCTTTTCGTCAAGCTCTTCATCGTAAGCATTGCAAAGGAAAGCTAAAAGTACACGGTCGGCGCCCAAAGAAGGTTCGATAACATAAGGAACATATTTTTCGTTTGTTTCGGGGTCAAAATATTCCATGCTTTCACCAGAATGATTGGCGTGTTGAGTTAAGTCGTAATCGGTGCGGTCAGCAACACCCCATAATTCGCCCCAACCGAACGGGAATAAAAATTCAAAGTCGGTAGTAGCTTTAGAATAGAAGCAAAGCTCATCTTTATCGTGGTCACGAAGACGAAGGCTATCTTTATCCATACCTAAGTTCAAAAGCCAATCACGGCAATAGCCACGCCAGAAGTCAAACCATTCAAGGTCGGTGCCGGGCTTACAGAAGAATTCAAGTTCCATTTGTTCAAACTCGCGGGTACGGAAAATAAAATTGCCGGGAGTAATTTCGTTGCGGAATGATTTACCTATCTGTGCTACACCAAAAGGTATTTTTTTACGGCTTGTGCGCGCAATATTTTTAAAGTTTACAAAAATGCCCTGTGCGGTTTCTGGGCGAAGATATAAAGTAGATGTACTATCCTCGGTAACACCTTGGAATGTTTTAAACATAAGGTTAAATTTTCTAATGTCAGTAAAATTGTGAGAACCGCAATCTGGACAGGCGATGCCGTGCTCTTTTATATAATTAGCCATTTCACTGTCGCTCATAGCGGCAGGATTGTCTGACAAATTGTTTGCTGCAACATAGTCCTCAATAAGCTTATCGGCTCTGTGACGAGTTTTACAGTTTTTACAGTCCATAAGTGGATCGGAGAATCCGCCTAAGTGACCCGATGCAACCCAAGTTTCAGGATTCATAATAATAGCACTGTCAAGACCTACATTATAAGGACATTCCTGAACGAATTTTTTCCACCAAGCTTTTTTAATATTGTTTTTTAATTCAACACCCAAAGGGCCGTAGTCCCAGCTATTTGCAAGACCGCCGTATATTTCACTACCTGCATATACAAAGCCACGTCCTTTTGCAAGTGTTACAATCGTTTCCATTTGTTTTTGTGAGTTTTCCAAGACAAATTCTCCTTTTTAACATTAAGAATACAAATTATTTCATTATATATAATATAAAAAAATCGAGTAAAAGTCAACACTTGACATATTTCAATATATAGTTTATACTCTAATAATAGAATTAACGGAGGTGTTTAGAATGGATAAAAGAGTTATTAAACTGCATAATGTTGATTTTGACAACCTTATTAAAACCATCGAAGAATGTAAAGGTGACGTTTATCTTGAAACCACCGACGGAGATGTTTTAAATTTAAAATCAAAGCTTTGCCAAATGATAGGACTTAGCACAATTTTTAGCAATACGGAAGTTGCAGAAGCAACTTTGCGTTGTGCTAATCCTCAAGATGAAACATTACTTTTTAGATTTAATCTTTACGGTGAAGTTCCAGAAAAGGAGTAAAAAATGGCAGAAAATTTTTTAGAATATATGGGAAAACCGCTTGTAAGAAGCGGTGATGAGATTTACTATGGTGATATGAACGATAGCCATATTGTAAAATTTACAATACTTTCAAAGGATTCGGATGATAACCCTAATAAAATTAACATTAAGCTTTTAAAAAGCGATACCGAGCTTAATGAAAAAGACCGTATAGTAAAGGAAAGTACAAAAAACACTATGTTCGAAGCACTTGATGTAGGTTTTGTTTGGCTCGAAAGAACGCTTAAATAAAATTTAGCTAATTAGTAAAACACCGCAGATTCTATATTGGAATCTGCGGTGTTTTTTGTTATTTTAACATTATATTAAAAATATCTTTCAGATATGCGGAAGGGGATATACCCGCTTTTGTGGGCACATAGAAAATGCAGTAGCATAAAACTGTTAGTCCTACAAGCAGAATAATTGAAATTATTAGCATCCAAATATTAAATGCTGAAGATTTTTCATCATCTGTATTTACATAATAGTCACTATCGCCGTAAAAATAATCATTATCGTTATCTTCCTCTGTGTAGGTGTCGGCAGAAGTGTTGGTAAATAGTAGGTTATCTTCTGAGTAATAGTGGGTTGGGTCTTCTTGCTCGTAAGTATCATGATCTTGGTCGGTTATAAGTGCGTTTTCTTCAGTGTCTGCGATGTTCTCTTCGGTTTTATCCGTCTCGGTTTCGGCAAGATCTTGCTGGGTTATAATTTCGGTATTGTATGGGGTGTCATCATTATTACCTGAAGTAATTTCCTTAATATATGGATGTATGAGATTTTTCATAATGATTTTTCTTACTGACTGATTGTCGGTAAGCACAATAAGGCTTTGGGGCCCGCTTTCTATTATACATCCGCCGAAAATACCGTCTTCGGTCACAAGCGGCAAAGAACCTTTTATAATGGTTATTTCGGCATCGCTTGCAATATTATATTGGTTGTTGTCAACCGTTTCTATATCACTGCCTATTGCAGACGCTACAGTCTTAAATATATTATTTTCCTCAAAAAGAGAAGCGGTAACAATTATAACACGGCTACGGGAAACTGCACGCGACAAAGACAATAAAAGTGATTTTTTATCGGCACATTTATCGTTAAATAAACGCATTCTGCAGCAACCACAAAGGTTAAATTCGAGCTCGAAATCAGATGCGGTATTATAGTAGATTATGTCCGTTTTAAAGTTTTCTAACATTTTGGTTCTCCTTAAGTTAAACGATTTATTGCTAAATTAAAAATTTCATATACTGCTCTTTCGCGCACATAATTGCGGTCGCGAGGCTCTATATTAAGCATTGTAGTTTCGGTTTTTCCTCTATAGCAAAGCCCTATAAAAACTGTACCGGCTGTGTAGCCGTCCTGCGAATCGGGACCGGCAACGCCTGTTACCGAAACTCCTATATCTGCACCCGATAGCGTGCAAATATTTTCTGCCATTTGCTTTGCAGTATCATAACTTACAGCACTTACGGTATCAAGTGTTTGCTTATCTACCTTTAAAAATTCGTTTTTTATTCGGTTTGAGTAGGTTGTAAGCCCCATTTCAAAAACCTTAGAAGCGCCTGGAACGGCGGTTATATAGGTTGATACCATACCGCCTGTACAGGATTCCGCAGTGGCGATTTTCAAATTCTTTTGTTTTAAAGCCTCTACTAATTTTTGAGCCAAATTTAAAACTCCAGCATTCAAGATTTAAAACCTCTCAGTCTATATATGTATAAACAGTTTCGCTAATGGCTTTTTCAATTAAAGCATCAATCTCTAAATTGCTTTCGGCCACTTCGCAGGACTCTAAAGTAGGACGGGTTTTGGGGTGTTTTGGGGTAAATACTGTACAGCAGTCCTCATAAGGTAAAATTGATGTTTCAAAGGTATCAATATTACGGGAAATAGTAACAATTTCTTCCTTATCCATACCTATTAAGGGGCGAAGCACTGGGATATTTGCAACCGCATCGGTTGTTACAAGAGCAGGTAGAGTTTGGCTTGCAACCTGACCTAAGCTCTCACCCGTGATAAGTGCCAAGCTACCCGAATCGCGCGCTATTTTTTCTGCTATACGCATCATCATACGGCGCATAATAAGGGTGAAATATTCTTCGGGGCAATTATTTGCAATTTCATCCTGAATTTCGGTAAAGGGCACTATTGCAAGGTTTATACATCCGCTATAACGAGCTACTTTAGAAAGTAAGGTTTTAACCTTCATTTCAGCACGGGGACTTGTATATGGCGGGCTTGCAAAGTGTATTGCGTTTAGTCTTAAACCGCGTTTTGCCATAGTCCAAGCGGCAACAGGACTGTCAATACCGCCCGAAATTAAAATAGATGCAATACCTGCGGTGCCTACAGGCAAACCGCCCGCACCCTGTAACTGCTCGGCATGAACATAAGCATTAGTGTCGCGTATTTCAACAAAAACCGTAACATCGGGGTTATGAACATCAACCTTTAAATGATGGTATTTTGAAAGAATAACACCGCCTAATTCGCGGCAAATTTCAGGTGACTTTAATGGAAAACGCTTATCAGCACGCTTAGCCTCAACCTTGAAAGTTTTTACATTTTCTAATGTGGATTTAAGGTATTCGGGGGATTTAGTTATAATATCATCCATATTCTTTTCGCAAACAAGCGCGCGGCTAAAGCCCGCAATACCAAATATCAATTTTACTCGGTTTAGTGCTTCTTGAAAATCAAAAGCTTCTTCTCTTGGCTCAATATAAATAGCCGATTGGGCTTTTCTTATTGTAACTTCACCTAAACTTTTAAGTCTTCGGCGAATATTTTTAATAAGTATATCTTCAAAGTTACAGCGGTTAAGACCTTTAAGGGCTAATTCGCCGTTTTTAATAAGTATAATTTCTTTCATTTTATGCCTTTCTGAGCTTCTTTGTGGCGTTTATAAGCTCGTTTACAAGAGTGTCAACATCCGTCTTTGTATTAAAGCGGGAAAAACTAATACGAATAGCCGAGTCAATGGCCTTATTATTCTTGCCCATTTCCTTTAAAACATAGCTTACATTACCTTTAGAGCAGGCGCTTCCGCTTGAAATAAAAATATTTTTGCTTTCTAAAAAGTGTAATACCGTTTCAGAACGATAGCCGTTTAACGAAATATTTAGAACGTAAGGCAGACCATTTGGGTCGGAATTTATTGTGGCTAAATTGTTATTGATTAAAAGCTTTAATGCATAATTGTATAAATCTTTTTGAATTTTAAGTTGATTTTGTAAATTTGGTAGCGATTCTACAGCACCTTGTAATGAGCAGATAAGGGGAACCGATTCTGTACCTGAGCGCATACCATTTTCCTGACCACCGCCGAAAAGCAGGGGAGATATATGTGTTTTTTGTGAGCAGTATAAAAATCCTATACCCTTAGGTGCGTGAATTTTATGTCCGCTTGCAGTCAACAAATCCACACCCAAAGACTTAATATATATAGGCATTTTGCCATAAGCTTGTACCGCATCGCAGTGGAAAAATGCGTTTTTGGAAAGCTTATGAGTAAGCTCACATGCCTCCTTTACCGGTTGTATAGCACCTGTTTCGTTATTAACAAGCATAATGCTTACAAGCACGGTTTTATTATTAAGCGCGTTTTCTAAATCTGCTAAATTTATTATACCGTTTGACTGTGGTTTTAAATAAATTACTTCGAATCCAAAATTCTCTAAAGCCTTTACTGCATTCAGTACTGACGGATGCTCTATAGAAGTGGTAATAATACGGTTGCCCCGATTTTTGCGGTGCAAGGCCGACATTATTGCTGTATTATTAGCTTCGGTACCGCAGGAAGTAAAAATAATCTCCTTTTGAGAAGCACAAATAGAGTTTGCAACGCATTGTCTAGCGTTATCTACTGCAATTTCGGCATGCATACCTAAAGTATGTAAAGAGGACGGGTTGCCCCAATTTTCTATTAGCGCTTTATTCATATATTCTATTGCTTTTTCACAAGGTTTTGTGGTTGCGCTATTGTCAAGATAAACTATATAGGGACACCTCCAAAATCATATACAAAAAAATTATACTATACTACCTCGAAAATTTCAACCGCTATCATAAATATTTCTTAAATAAAATATTATATTTTAAGGAAAAGGGATAGTGTATGAAAAATTTTTTACTTTTTTTGGAAAATTTAATATCGGGGATGTTACCGCTTACATTTTTGGTGCTTGCAGGCGCTTTTTTTACATATAAAACCAAGGCGGTGCAGTTCAGAAAATTTTTTACATCATTAAAATTTTCACTCTCTCAAAAAAACACCGAAAAGGATGGTATTTCTGCTAAGGGCGCAATATGTAATTCGCTTGCGGCAACTGTGGGAACAGGTAATATTGCGGGGGTAGCAGCGGCAATTACGATAGGTGGCGCGGGCGCGGTTTTCTGGATGTGGGTAAGCGCCTTTTTTAGTATGGTAATAAAGGAAGTAGAAATTACGGTGGCGGTGCTTTACCGCAAAAAAGAAGGAAAAGACTACATAGGTGGTCCAATGTATTACATAAAAGAAAATATGGGGAAAACGGGTAGTATATTAGCAATAATTTTTTCATTTGCTTGTATATTCAGCACATTTACTACAGGTAATATAACCCAAATCAATGCCTGTGTTTCAGTTGTGACTCAAAACGAATTTATAAAATTTTTAATGGGTTTAGGTTTTGCTTTAGTAGTTTCGGTTGTAATAATAGGCGGTGCTAAGAAAATAACTAAATTTACAACCGCGCTATTGCCCTTAATGGCGGTTTTATATATTCTTTTTTGCTTAGGTGTAATAATAAAAAATATAAGACTTATTGATGACGCATTTTTTAGCATTATAAGTGGTGCTTTTTACCCAACCGCTGTGACGGGCGGTGCGATAGGCAGTTTTCATACTACGGTTATAACAGGGGTGCAAAAAGGTATATTTTCTAACGAGGCGGGGCTTGGAACTTCAGGTTTATCACACGCTATGGTTAAAAATGCAAAGCCCCAAACTCAAGGCCTTTTCGGTATATTTGAGGTTTTTGTGGATACACTGCTTATTTGCACTCTCACAGCATTGACAATTCTTTTAAGCGGGGTTATTATAGATTATAACAGTGTAGCTTCAAGCGAGCTTGTAAGCAGTGCTTTATCGTTTACTTATGGCGCCCTTTCAAAGCCGATACTAACAATAATGCTATGTCTTTTTGCTGTTTCGAGTATACTCGGTTGGGCTAATTATGGCATTACGGCGAGTCGGTTTTTAATTGGCAAAAAGGGGGAACGGATATTTATTTTGGTGTATCCGTTATTTTGTATTGCGGGCGCTTTAATCAGCGCCAGTTGGGCTTGGAGAATAGCTGAATTTTTTAACGGAATAATGCTTATTATAAATGTATTTACAATTATTACTTTGTCGAAAAATGCGGTTTTACAGTTAAAGGAGAACAGTAATGATAAAAAGGATAGAAAAATTACAAAAACATTTAGAAAAAAACCAAGCGATGCTTATAATGGGTAATTCTAACCGCTTCTATTTAACCGGATTTAATTCCTCTGCCGGACTAATACTTATTACAAGTGAAAAAGCAGTTTTTTTGATAGATTTCCGTTATTACGAAAAGGCAAAAGAGGTTGTGAAAACGGCAGAAACGGTGCTTTCGGAGAATGCTTACAGACAAGTATTGGAAATACTTGAAAAGGAGAATGTAAAAGAACTTTTTTTAGATACTGATGAAGTAAATATAGATACTTTTGTGGCCCTTGAAACAGCATTAGAGGGAATAGAGGTTTTAAAGAGTAATAAAATTAGCAATGTGATTAAAGAGTTAAGAGCAATTAAAACCAAAAAAGAAATCGAGTCGATAAAATCCGCACAAGCTATTACCGATAAGGTTTTTTCTTATATTTTAGAGCGAATAGAAATAGGAAAAACCGAAAAAGAAATTGCTTTAGATTTAGAGTTTTTTGTAAGGCGAAACGGAAGTGAGGGTGTAGCCTTCGATTTTATTGTGGTATCGGGAGAAAATTCCTCCTTACCACACGGAGCACCTACTGACCGAACACTTAAAAAAGGCGATTTTATAACAATGGATTTTGGCGCAAGACGGGAGGGTTACTGTTCGGATATGACGCGTACGGTAGCGCTTTCTTATGTGAGTGAAGAGCAAGAAAAGGTTTATAATACTGTTTTAAAAGCGCAAAAAATGGCACTCGAAAAAATTAAAGCGGGAGTAGTTTGTAAAGAAGTAGATGCGGTAGCGCGTGATTTTATAAATAAGGATTTTAACGGCACATTCGGTCACGGACTAGGTCATTCTTTAGGTGTAGACATTCACGAAACCCCTGCTTTTAACACGCGTGATAACACCTTGTTAAAAAGCGGTATGGTGCTAACGGTAGAGCCCGGTATTTATTTAGAAAATAAGTTTGGTGTCAGAATAGAAGACACCATAATAGTAACAGATAACGGTTATGAAAATATAACAAAAAGTCCTAAGGAACTAATAATTATATAATTATAAAAGCCACAGATTAGACCTAATCTGTGGCTTTAAGTATTGAATTAGTTTTCTTCTTTTGAAGCTTTAAGTTTGTTTTTGTTATCTATAGCTTCTTTTAAAATAGTGAAAAATAGTGCTGAAAGGGGCACACTTAAAAGTACACCTAAAATTCCGCCTATATTACCGCCTACAAGTACTGCGCTTACTACCATAATAGAAGGTAATCCAACTGCTTTTCCTACAACCTTAGGATAAATAACATTACCCTCAATTTGTTGAAGTATTAGTACAAATAGGATAAAGAAAAGCGCTTTTATAGGATTAGTAATAAGTATCAAAAGAGCACCTATTACAACACCTGCTATAGCACCAACTATAGGCACTAATGAAGATACCGCAATTAAAACCGATATAATAGCGGCATTGGGGAAGCGGAAAATAAGCATACCTATATAGCAAAGCATACCTAAAATTACCGATTCGGTAAGCTGACCGCCGATAAAACGCGAAAACGATTCAGACGCGTGAGAAGATATATGATAAACCGTTTTTGCAATTTTTTGGGGAATAAATGCATCAATAACTTTTTTAACAAATCTGCCAATGCGTTCTTTTTGGGCTAAAATATACACCGAAATAATTAAACTGAAAACGATATCATATAGTCCGCCTACAACCGATGAAGTAATATTAGCGGCGCCGTTTACTATTGTGTTGGAATAGTTAGTTAAAAGATTTTGCAGAGTGTTAACTGTGTCCCTAATATCAAAATTAACGGTGGGAATTTTATTTTCTGATATACCGAAGTTAGCGGCTATGCCAACTACCCATTCGCGTGTATCCTTTAAGAAGGACGGTAAAGATTTTACCACAAAAATAATGGTATCAATAAGGTCGGGGATAATTACCAAAACTAATAGTGAAATAACACCTAATGCAAAAATATAGGTAAGTACTATGCATAAAGGACGCTTAATTTTTTTAACAAAGTTATGTTTTGCTTTATTGAAAAAGACAAAAACCTTATTTTCAAGCACGCGCAATAGCACATTAAGAATAAAGGCTATACATAACGAAGCGATAATAGGGCTTATAAAGGAAAATAGCTTAGCCACAATGCCAAATACCATACTCATATTAAATACAGCCCATACGATAAGCGTTGATAAAAATACTACAAACAGTATTTTCTTAATGGTTTTACTGTTTAATTCCATATTTATTCTCCGGATTTATTTTTATTGTTTACAGGACGGATATGTGCGTTTGCGCTTGCATCAAAACCTTCGGTACTTTCTTTCATAAACAAAACCTTAAAGGTTAAAATAAGCAACTTTATGTCCTGTATTATTGAATAGGTTTCAATATAAATAAGGTCCATATTAAGCTTGTCCTTAGGGCTTGTGTTATATTTACCATATAACTGCGCGTAGCCTGTAATACCGCCTTTAACCTTATGCCTTAGTTCAAACTCGGGATATTCTTTAGAATATTCGTATACATTTTCAATTCGCTCGGGTCTGGGGCCCACAAGTGACATATCGCCCTTTAAAACATTTATAAGCTGGGGTAATTCGTCAATGCGACAAGCGCGGATAAATTTACCAACCTTGGTTATACGGTCGTCATTTTTTTCAGCCTTTTTTGCACCATCTTTATCTGCGTCAACTATCATAGAACGGAACTTTAAAACATTAAATATTTTACCATCTTTAGTAATGCGGTTTTGGGTGAAGAATATCGGTCCGCCGTCATCAAGCTTAATTGCAATAATAGTAAAAAGCATAAACGGACTTGCGATTATAAGTGCTAAGCCGGAAATCACTAAATCCATAATTCTTTTTAAAATTTTCTGCTCGGTGGTAAGACCGCGGTTACGGCTCATAATAACGGGGGTATCGCCGATTTGAATTTCGTAGCTATGGTTGATAATAATATCGGTTATAGCTGGCAACATATATATTCGCTTGCCCGTTGAGTAGCAATAAGCGTATATCTCTTTTTCAATATTTTTATCAATATCGCAAATTATAACCCCTTCGTAAGGATTGATTGCCTTTTTAATTTTCTCAATAGGGGTTGTATTAGCATTAACTCCGCGCTCTATCTTAAAACGCTCGGGTATATGGCTCATACGACTTATAAGCTTAAAGCCAGTAGCGTCGTCACCAAAAACCGCAACCAGTTTTCTTGCGGGGTATAGCTTGAAATAAATAGTATTAGCACAAACACAGCCTATAAACGCAATAGCGATTTGAGTTAAAACATTTAAAGCCAAAGGAGATATTTTAACCATTTCACGAGCTATTAGGCTGAGCTCTAAATACATAAGGAAGTTTGTAATAATAATTGAAAGCGAAAAACTGTACACAAGCTCATGTATGCGGTAAATACCTATTTTAAAAGCGCTATAAAGCGAGCAGAAAATCACCAAAATGAACACAAATGAAAATATAACAACATAGTTACCGTTACGGCTAAAAAGCGAATCGGTATAGTTTGTCACCCAAACCTGAATAAAAGAAAATGTGATTGAAGCGATAATTAAAGCTTTAATAGAGTTCATTACCGTTTTGCGAAAGACAACAAGAGTATTCAAAGGTTTTCACATCCTTATTATTTGAAAAGATTGAGTTTTGTGATTTTTTTGGTTTTGAGCGCTAAATAAAGAGGTAAACCTAAACCATAGCAGGCAATAAACTGACCAATGCCTACTTCTATTGCTGAAATAATAAATCCGTAGAAAGAATATCCTTCACCCAGGTAAAATACTGCAATTTCAAATCCAATTAAAAGAGCATTGATTATAATGGGTGGCAATAACGCTAAAATTGGAAGCTTCTTAAAGGTTATATCTTTTAAAAAATAGGTTAAAAGAGCCGCTAAAAAAGTTGCAAAAGAGCCAAAAATCATATCAAGCGGGTTAAAAGAACCAATATTTGCAATAAAACAACCTACCGTAAGGCCAGGTATTGCCGCCGGGGTGAATATCGGTAACACCGTAAGCGCTTCGGAAAACCTTATTTGTATGGGGCCGTAGGAAAGCCCAAAGAACCCGCCTAAATAGGTAAGTGCGGCATAAATTGCAGCAATAACTGCAGCGGCGGTTATATAGTTAATGCGACTTTTTTTAATAGACATTCTTATACTCCCTAGTATTCAATATATCTATTATATACCCATTTACAGAATATTTCAATTACTTAAATGTAAATATTTGTATATAAATACTTTTAGCTATACGAAATTACAAGATATAAACAATAAAAAAGCACCTCAGCACGCGAATTGCGCGGCGAGGCACTCGACTGGTGCACCTAACAGGAATCGAACCTGCACTCTCTTGCGAAAATATGGACCTGAACCATACGCGTCTGCCAGTTCCGCCATAGGTGCATTTTTATTTAATAAATGTGCGATATGTATGGGACCATAAGTCCCAATAAATTACCTAACGATTATAACCTAAAACAATACACTTGTCAAGCCAAGTCTTTATCATCCTTTTTGTTTTTCACACTCTCCCACTGTGCATTTTTTGAGTGCTTATTCTGTCGGTCAGTTTGGAATATTTTACTGTTAAAACCTTGCGCAATTGCGGGGTATTGGTTTTCGGTATCGCAGGTTGGCTGAATTTCGTAAGTGCCGTATTCGTTGATTAAATCGAATACATTTTTACCCATTTCGGTAGGCTTTAGGGGTGAATTGGGTGTGCGGTCCGGTGTTTCGGGAAATTTTGAATGTTTTTTCATATAAATTTTCTCCTTAAAATTGACATAACTTTTAATTTGTGGTATACTTTATGGGTATTATTTTGCCCTTTGGAGGAGAAAAAATGCTCGATATTAAATTTATTTGTGAAAATCCACAATTAGTTAAGGATAACATTATAAAAAAATTTAAGGATTCAAAGCTTCCCTTGGTTGACGAGATTATTGAACTTTACAACCAAAAGCGTGAGGCTAACAGCAAAGCAAGTGAACTCCGCGCTAACCGTAACAAAATAAGCAAGCAAATTGGTATGCTTATGGGTCAGGGCAAGCGTGAAGAAGCTGAAGAAATGAAGAAGCTTGTAAGCGCTCAGGCGGAAGAACTTAAAGCTTTAGAAGAACAGGAAGATATTCTTTCAAAAAAGGTTTTGGAAATTCAAATGAAAATTCCAAACATTGTTGATGATAGTGTACCTGTTGGCCGTGATGATAGCGAAAATGTTGAAGTTACCCAGTACGGCGAAAAAACCAATCCTGATTTTGAAATTCCATACCATACCGATATCATGGCAATTTTTGATGGTATTGACAAAGAAGCTGCCGGCAGGGTTGCAGGTGAAGGTTTTTATTATCTTATGGGGAATATTGCCCGTCTTCATTCGGCAGTGCTTGCCTATGCGCGTGACTTTATGATTAACAAAGGCTTTACCTATTGCATTCCGCCATTTATGATTAGAAGTAACGTTGTAACAGGTGTTATGAGCTTTGAAGAAATGGATGCGATGATGTACAAAATAGAGGGCGAGGATCTTTATTTAATCGGCACATCCGAGCATTCTATGATAGGTAAATTTATTGATACTATCACCCCTGAAGAAAAGCTTCCCTTAACCCTTACAAGTTATTCTCCCTGCTTCCGTAAGGAAAAGGGCGCTCACGGTATTGAAGAGCGTGGTATCTACCGTATTCACCAGTTCGAAAAGCAGGAAATGATAGTTATCTGTAAGCCCGAAGAGAGTATGGATTGGTTTAACAAAATGTGGAGTTATTCTGTAGAATTATTCCGCAGCCTTGATATTCCTGTTCGTACACTTGAATGCTGTACAGGTGATTTAGCCGACTTAAAGGTTAAGTCTTACGATATTGAGGCGTGGAGTCCCAAACAACAAAAATATTTTGAAGTTTGCTCTTGCTCTAACTTAGGTGACGCTCAGGCACGCCGTTTAGGTATCCGTGTTAAGGGTGAAGGCGGCAAAAAATATTTGGCGCATACCCTTAATAATACGGTTGTTGCTCCGCCGAGAATGCTTATTGCATTCCTTGAAAACAATCTCCAATTTGATGGTAAAAAGTACTCGGTTAAAATTCCCGAAGCATTAAGACCGTATATGGGCGGCAAGGAAATTATAGAATAAAACTTTTCTAAACTCTTGCGCATCAGAGTTGTGCAAGAGTTTATATTATATTTTCGGAGTAGATTATGAACGAAAAAGAATTTGAAAGACTACTTTTATCTGTTCAAAAACCAGGTAGATATTCGGGTGGAGAGATAAATAGCGTTATAAAGCATAAAGAAATGGTTGATGTGAGATTTGCCTTTTGTTTTCCCGATACTTATGAAATAGGTATGTCGCATCTTGGTATGAAAATACTTTATTCGCTGTTTAACGCGCGTGACGATATTTGGTGTGAGCGTGTTTTTGCGCCTTGGACCGATTTTGAAGAAAAAATGCGCGAAAATAATATACCGCTTTTTGCTCTTGAAAGCCGCGATGCTATAAAGGATTTTGATTTTATAGGCTTTACGCTTCAGTATGAAATGTGCTATTCTAATGTACTTAATATGCTTGATTTGGCTCTTTTACCGCTTAAAGCTAAAGACCGCGACGAAAAATATCCTTTAGTAGTAGCGGGCGGACCTTGTGTTTGCAATGCTGAACCGCTTGCCGATTTTATTGATATTTTTTTCTTAGGCGAGGGCGAAGAAGTTGATTTAGAACTTATTGACCTTTATAAAGAGCACAAGAAAAAAGGCTTCAACAAAGCCAAGTTTTTAAAAGCCGCCGCAAAAATAGAGGGTGTTTATGTACCGTCGCTTTATGATATTGAGTATTTAGACGACGGAAAAATTAAAGCTATAACACCTAAAGGTGATGCACCTAAAACTATTAAAAAACGCATTATAAAGGATATGGATAACTGCTTTTATCCCGATAAATTTGTAGTGCCGTTTATACAAATCGTTCACGACCGCGCTGTACAAGAGGTTTTTCGCGGTTGTATTCGTGGTTGTCGTTTTTGTCAGGCAGGTTTTATTTACCGTCCCGTGCGTGAAAAGAGTGCAGAAATGGTAAATAAACAAGCAAAATGCCTTTGTGAAAGCACAGGCTATGAAGAAATTTCACTCTCTTCACTTAGTACCAGTGATTATACAGAGATTGAGCATCTTCTTAATGAAATGCTTAATTGGACTGAAAAATCACATATAAGTCTTGCGTTGCCGTCGCTTAGAATAGATAATTTTTCTGAAGAATTATTAGAAAAAATTTCTCATGTTCGTAAAAGCGGACTTACCTTTGCACCCGAGGCAGGCACACAGCGTCTTCGTGATGTTATAAATAAAAATGTTACAGAAAAAGAGATTTTAGAAACCTGTAAAACTGCATTTTTGGGTGGATACACCGCCGTTAAACTCTACTTTATGATGGGTCTTCCTACCGAAACAGATGAGGATTTAAAGGGGATTGCCGAGCTCGGCCAAAAAATCGTTGATATGTACTATTCACTTGACACAAGACCAAAGGGTAAATCGGTATCAGTTTCAATAAGTGTTTCCGTTTTTGTACCAAAGCCTTTTACTCCGTTCCAGTTTGAGCCTCAAATTACAAGTGAAGAAATGGTAAGAAAGCAGGAATATTTAAAATCCTGCATTTCTACCCGTAAAATTTCACTTAGTATGCACGATAGCTCTACAAGCTTTTTAGAGGCTGTATTTGCTAAGGGTGACAGACGCTTAGGTGCAGTATTAGAGAGTGCTTACAAAAAAGGTTGTAGGTTTGATAGTTGGACCGAATGTTTTGATGCACAAAAATGGAGTGAAGCATTTACTGAATGCGGAATAGACCCGAAATTTTATGCTTTAAGAGCAAGGAATTATGACGAAATCAACCCTTGGGACCACCTCGATTATGCCGTTTCTAAGGAATTTTTGATTAAGGAAAACAAGCTCGCACACAATAACACAACAACGCCTAACTGCCGTGAGAAATGTTCGGCGTGCGGTGCTAACTGCTACGGGGAGGGTGTTTGCTTTGAAAGACGTTAGAATTTTTTACCGTAAAAGTGGCAGGATGAAGTTTGTATCCCACCTCGATATGAACCGTTTTATGACAAGGCTTGCAAATAAAGCCAAACTACCTATTTGGTTCACCGAAGGCTTTAATCAGCACGCTTATTTTAATTTTGCGATACCGCTTTCATTGGGGTTTGAGGGTGAGTACGAAATATTAGACCTTCGTATTATAGATGATAAATACACCCTTACACAGCTTATTTCTGATTTAAACGCTGCTTCAATACCTGATATTGAGTTTGTAAGGGCGGCTGAGCCTATCTCCAAAATGAAAGAAGTAAGGTTTGCTGAATTTAATGTTATATTTGACAGTATGGATAATATTACTGCTGAAAAAATCAAAAACTTCTTTTCGCGGGAGTCTATCATTACTAAAAAAACCACCAAAAAAGGTGGCACAAAGGATATAGATATAGCTTCGCTTATAAATAAATGGGAGCTTAAGGAAAATGAGTTAACCTTAATCTTAACCGCAGGAAATGAAAATAATCTAAACCCGAATTTAGTTCTTTCTACATTTTTTGAAAACGAAAACTGTGAGCCAATGGGTTATTCGGTTATTCGCACAATGATTTATGACAAAGAATTAAATCCATTCGTATAAAAGAATCCGCAAGTGAAAACTTGCGGATTCTTTATATTGTTCAGGTTATATTAGTATGCTTTACCCCAATAGAGCATATGGTGAGCTTTTTTTCCACAGCAAACACATTTATCGCTTAACTGTTCTTCACCTTCAAGCGGGATACAGCGTGAAGTTACTCCTGCAACATCTTTTAGCTTATCTTCACATTCGCGGTCTCCGCACCACATAGCACGGATAAAGCCGGGTTTATTTTCGGCAATATCGGTCATTTCTTCAAGATTATGTGCGTCGTAGGTCATACTATTGCGACGGGCTAATGCCTTATTGTAAAGACCATCCTGCACTGCCTTTAAAAGTTCAGGGATTTTTGCTTCTACTTCGTCAAGGTTTATTACAACCTTTTCACCGTTATCGCGTCTTACAGCTACGCAAACATTATTTTCAATATCCTTAGGACCAAGTTCTATTCTAAGCGGAACACCCTTCATTTCATATTCGGCAAACTTCCAACCGGGGGACTGTTCGCTATCATCAATCTTAGCGCGGCAAACTTTATTTATACGCTCATAAATTTCATTAGCTTTTTCAAGTACGCCTTCCTTATGTGTAGCAATAGGAACAAGTACGGTTTGAATGGGAGCAATCATAGGGGGCAGAACCAAGCCGTTATCGTCACCGTGGGTCATAATAACCGCACCGATAAGGCGGGTGGTAGTACCCCAAGAGGTTTGGAACGGATACTGCGGGTGATTGTTTTTATCGGTAAAGGTGATATCAAAAGCTCTTGCAAATCCGTCACCAAAGAAGTGGGAAGTACCGCTTTGTAAAGCTTTACCATCGTGCATTAATGCTTCAATGGTGTAGGTGTCTTCAGCACCGGCAAAGCGCTCTTTAGCGGTTTTTACACCCTTTACAACCGGCATAGCAAGGTACTCTTCAGCAAATTTAGCATAAACATTAAGTTGTTGAATAGTTTCTCTCTCAGCCTCTTCCTTTGTAGCGTGGAGAGTATGACCTTCCTGCCATAAAAACTCACGTGAGCGCAAGAACGGGCGAGTGGTTTTTTCCCAACGCACAACGCTACACCACTGATTGTAAAGCTTAGGTAAATCACGATAAGAATGAACTATATTTTTAAAGTGGTCGCAGAAAAGTGTTTCAGATGTAGGGCGAACGCAAAGGCGCTCTTCCAACTTTTCTTCACCGCCGTGGGTAACCCAAGCAACCTCAGGCGCAAAGCCTTCAACATGGTCCTTTTCCTTTTGTAAAAGGCTTTCAGGAATAAACATCGGCATATATACATTTTCGTGACCCTTTTCTTTGAAAAGAGCATCCATATTATTTTGAATATTTTCCCAAATTGCGTATCCATAAGGACGGATAATCATACAGCCTTTAACTGATGAATAATCAATGAGCTCTGCCTTAATGCATACATCAGTATACCACTTTGCAAAGTCTTCATTCATAGAAGTTATAGATTTTACTAATTTTTCCTTAGCCATAGCAACAGTGCGTAAAGCACTTACCTGCCTTTCTTTTTAGATGCTTTCTAATTTTATATTACAACTCTACTTATTATAAAGTAAATAACATAATTTTGCAACCTTTTTTATATAATATAAAAAAAGTATTGACAAATGAAAGAAATCAACATATTATTTTATATAAAGGCTGTCATTTTTCGACAGATTATTTAGGAGGTTATTTATGATAGTAGATAAAATCAAATCAATTTTAGCAGAACAACTTGATGTTAATATTGAAGACTTAACAACCGATACTGACATTGCTAAAGATTTAAATGCCGACAGTTTAGATGTTGTTGAAATTTTAATGTCACTTGAAGATGAATTTAGTGTTGAAATCCCCGATGAAGAAATTGAAAATATTAAAACTATAGGCGATTTAGCAGAATATATCGAAAAAAATCAGTAAAAAACTTTAATCCCCTT
>JAZQYX010000046.1:0-22914 GCA_045633725.1 Acutalibacteraceae bacterium
CGAAAGTGAGCCTTTTATAGCCTTTAAAAGTTCATTCCGAAGCGGATGCGAAAGCGGCAAATTGTTTATCCATCGCGGATAGCATACACTGATTTCATTTACAGGAAACTCGAACAAAATTTTACTTAAAATATTCTTTATGTCGTCGTCTGAAAGCTCTAAACAGTTAATTGGCGTTACGGGTACACCATATTTTTGAGATAGCTCTTTAGCGGTATTCTGCGCTTCTATAGATTCGGGATACATACAGTTAAGCAGTACAATAAACGGCTTGTTTATTTCCTTTAGCTCTTCAATAACGCGCCCTTCGGCTTCGGCATATTCGTCACGCGGAATATCACTTATACTGCCATCGGTGGTTATAACAAGCCCTATTGTAGAATGCTCGTTTATCACCTTTTGAGTGCCCACTTCAGCCGCCATATTAAAAGGTATGGGTTCACTGAACCAAGGGGTCATTACCATTCGTGGCTGTGAGCCTTCAATATAACCCAAAGCGCTCGGTACAATATAACCCACACAATCAATAAGCCGCACATTCATTTTGGCGCTGTTATCTATGCAGATTTCCGCGCCTTTTTCAGGGATAAACTTAGGCTCAGTGGTCATTATTGTTCTGCCCGAAGAAGATTGTGGAAGCTCGTCATTAGCGCGCTCGCGTAAATAGTCGCCTTCCATATTGGGCAATACCAATTTATCCATAAACTGCTTAATAAAAGTAGATTTACCCGTTCTTACAGGTCCCACTATTCCAATATAAATATCTCCACCCGAACGCTTTGCAATATCGTTATATATGTTACTTGTTTTCATAAAATCTTCCTCCAAAAACTAAGGCTTGTTTGTAAATAATATGCTACTTAAATTTTGTTTATGCCAAACTTTAAGCTTTAGAATATTATGTAATGTAGAGGTGCGATTACATGAATCTTTTTGAACTTAAAGTCGGGCAAAAATGCCTTATAGATAAAGTATATGAAAGTAAAAATATTAAAAGGCGGCTTTTGGATATAGGTCTCATCCCAAACACCTGTGTAGAGTGTGTGGGAATAAGTCCTTTAGGTGACCCTAAAGCTTTTTTAATTCGCGATGCAGTGGTAGCGCTAAGAAGTGCCGACTGCAGTAATATTTTAATTAAGGATTTGGTAATATGAGCAATAATATAACTGTTGCATTAGCGGGCAACCCAAATGTTGGTAAATCAACTATTTTTAATGCCCTTACAGGTATGAAACAGCATACAGGTAACTGGGCAGGTAAAACGGTAGATAATGCGGTGGGTTACTATAAAAGTCAAAATTTTTGCTATACCTTTGTTGATATACCGGGTACTTATTCCCTTATGGCGCACTCGCCCGAAGAAGAAATTGCGCGTAACTTTTTGTGCTTTCAAAATCCGCAAGCAGTAGTAGTTGTGTGCGATGCTACCTGCCTTGAGCGTAACCTTAATTTAGTTTTGCAAACAATGGAAATTTGCAAAAATGTTATAGTTTGCGTAAACCTTTTAGACCAAGCTACTGCGAAAAACATAAAACTTGATTTAGAAAAGCTTCAAAGAGAATTAGGCGTGTCGGTTGTAGGTACCATAGGACATAAAAAGAAAAGTATTTTATCGCTTATAGATACGCTTGACAAAAACACCGATAATAAAAATTACTTAAAAATAAAATACCCAAAAAACTTAGAAACGGCTTTGGATATTTTAGAAACTAAAATTCAAAAACATATAAGTGATAACATAAATCCACGCTGGTTAGCACTTAAGTTATTAGAAGAAGATTTGAAGTTGCAAGAACAAATTGAAAGTTATTTGGGAAAAGATTTTTTAGAAGATGAAGATATAAAATCAGCTTTAATAGAAGCAAAAGAGCTATTGAAGGAAAATGGAATTACTAAAGAAAATTTAGAAAACATAATAGTAACCGCAATTGTAAAAAAAGCGGAAAGTATTGCCAATTCGGTTGTCAGCAAGCCTTTAAACCGCCACTCTTTAGACCGCAAATTAGACAATATTTTTACAAGCCGCCTTTTAGGTTTTCCTATTATGCTATTGTTTTTAGGACTTATTTTTTGGATAACCATAAGCCTTGCCAACTACCCTTCAGAACTCCTGTCACGCTTTTTTTCATTTTTAGAAATGAAGCTTAGTTATGGAATAACCTATTTAGGCGCGCCCGATTGGCTTCATAACTGCTTGCTTTTGGGTGTTTTCAGAACACTTTCGTGGGTGGTTTCGGTAATGCTTCCGCCTATGGCGATATTTTTTCCGCTTTTTACAATACTTGAAGACTCGGGTTATCTGCCCCGCATAGCCTTTAACCTTGATAAACCCTTTAAAAACTGTAACGCTTGCGGAAAGCAGGCACTTACAATGTGTATGGGTTTTGGTTGTAATGCAGTAGGTGTTACGGGTTGCAGAATTATAGACTCAAAGCGCGAACGCTTGCTTGCTATTCTTACTAATAACCTTGTACCCTGTAACGGTAGATTTCCTACAATAATTGCCATAATCAGTATGTTTTTAGTATTCGGAAAATACAAATCTTTAGCTTCGGCTTTAATACTTTTAACGGTTATTTTATTAGGCATTATTGCAACCTTCATTGTAACAAAATTTTTATCACTAACCTTTTTAAAAGGAACGCCATCATCATACACATTAGAGCTTCCACCTTATAGAAAACCACAAATCACTAAGGTTATAGTGCGCTCGGTTTTTGATAGAACGCTATTTGTTTTAGGCAGAGCTATATCGGTAGCCGCACCTGCGGGACTTTTTATATGGCTTATGGCAAATATTTTTATAAACGATATTTCTCTGCTTAACCACTGCGCTTCATTTTTAGAGCCTTTTGGCAAGCTCTTAGGTCTTGACGGTGTAATTTTGCTTGCCTTTATATTAGGACTGCCCGCAAACGAAATTGTAATGCCTATAATAATTATGGCGTATCTTAATAACGGCTTTCTTACAGAATCTTCTTCCCTTTTTGCTATGCGCGAGTTATTAGTAGCAAACGGTTGGACAATAAATACCGCTATATCGGTAATACTGTTTTCCCTTTTCCATTGGCCCTGCGCTACTACCATACTCACAATAAAAAAAGAAACCGACAGTATCGGTTGGACTATCCTTTCGGTACTGTTGCCAACCGCATTGTCGGTTTTTGTTTGTATGCTGTTTAATTTTCTTGTAAGGTTATTTTAGTATACAAATTATATAGTGTTTCGTAAGTAAGCCTTACGGGGTTATTTTTTAATCTACCTGTATTAACTGAAGATGCTAAAATTTCCAACTCATCCGTTGAAGCTTTAGGTCCTTCAATTTCTATTTCCGCTAAAAGTTCTTTAAAAATCGCAACACCGTCTTCGGCGATTTTACCACCTAAAGATAGTGCTATATCACGGAATATTTTACTAATATACTCTTCACCGCGCGGGTCGATACATTCGGATAGATTAGCATTCATAAACTCCCAGATATGCGGAAGCGAAATACCAACCGCATGACCGTGCGGTATACCGTAAAGGGTTGTCATTTTATAGCTCATGGCGTGAGCGGAAGTTGTAGCGGTTATATTTATTGCCCTACCCGCATAATTTGAGCCAAGCATAATCTCTTCGCAAGCTTTCGGGTCATTATCAAAAATATATCCCTTATAATTTGCAATAATTTTTTCTACCGCATTTTTTGCATATTCTATGCTTTCGTTAGTAGAGTGCACCGACCACCACGACTCTATTGCCTGACATAAAGCATCTAAAAGAGTGCATTTCTTTTGATAATCAGGCAAGGAATACAAAAGTGTTGCATCTAAAAAAGCGTATTCGGGCACTAAAAACTCAGGTCCTACCGACTGCTTTTCACCAAAGTTATAGAAAACAGAAAAACGGGTAGACTCACTTCCCGTACCTGCGGTTGTCGGTACGGCAATAAGCGGAATATTATTATCTTTAAGCTCTTGCTTATAATAAATTTCGCCTTTTGGCATTGTAGAAAATACCTTAATACATTTTGCAACATCAATAGCGCTACCGCCACCTACTGCAACAATAGCATCGCATTTTTCTTTATTAAAAAGGTCAACACCAAGGCATATTTCATCGTACTTTGGGTTTACCGTAAAATCGGTAAAATAAACACAAGGTATATCTATACTCTCAAAATAATCCTTTAACCCTAATTTAAAAAACGAAGGTCTGCACACAAGCATATATTTTTTACTGCCGATTTCTTTAAGTACATTACCTATTTGTTTATAAGACTCTTTACCGTTAATTATTTTTTGCATATTCTCACCCTTTAAGTGTTGCTATTGTAACACCGTTTTCTCCTTCGCCAAAGGTACCTAACCGGAAGGATTCTATATTTTTATGATGGCGAAGATGTGCTTGAATATTTTTACGCAAAACCCCTGTACCCTTTCCGTGAATAATGCGGATAGTTTCAAGACCTGAAAGTATTGCGGTGTCGATATAATTATCAAGCTCCATAATGGCTTCATCGCTGGCTTTTCCTATAAGGTTTATCTCGCCCGAAATCACCCTGTCTTTTCGGGATGTAAGACCCGAAACATTGCGCGTTTTCTTAACTTCGGTAGTAGGCGCATTTTTGGATTTTAAGCGCAAATTATCAAAATCAGTCCACATTTTTATTGAGCCCGACATAACATAAGCTTGTTTTTTATTAGCCTTTACATCAATAACCGTAGCGTCGCGGTTAATATCGGCTATAAGAACAATATCCCCTTTAGAAAGCGCCGTCACCTTTTCACCCGAAACGGTGCGCGTAACAACAGGGTTAGCTTCGTCTTCAAGCTCTTTTAGAGCATTTTTAAACATACTCCTTGCTTTTTCTGCCATTTTTGCCGAGTTTTCGGCATTTATGGCTTTTTTCATTTCTTCAAGCTCGTTTAAAAGCAACGAAGACTTATACCTTGCATTTTCTATTATTACATTAGCCTTTTCGCGCGTATCTGCCATAAGCTTTTCGGTTTTAACCGATAATTCGTGCTCGCGCATATCAATTTTCTTTTTACTTTCTGCTATTTCGGCGCGAAGTTTTCTTACGGTTTGATGCTCTTTTTCGGCTTTTTTTCTTGCCTTTTCTAAAGAAGCTACAACCTTTTCAAAGCGTAAGTCTTCTTCCTTAACCTGCTGTTTTGCATTTTCAATAATGCCACTGTCAAGCCCTAATTTGCCTGAAATTGCAAAAGCATTAGAGCGCCCGGGCATACCAACAATAAGGCGGTATGTAGGCTTAAGTGTACTGACATCAAACTCACAGGAAGCGTTTTCTACGCCTTGCGTATCAATCGCGTAGGACTTAAGCTCAGGATAGTGGGTAGTTGCGGCAACTCGACTACCGTGAGCCGCAAGTTGCATTAAAATAGCTTTTGCAAGGGCAGCGCCTTCAATAGGGTCAGTACCAGCGCAAAGCTCGTCAAAAAGCACCAACGAATCATCATCCGCCTGCTTTAAAATTGAAATGATATTAACCATATGGGAAGAAAAGGTTGAAAGCGACTGCTCAATGCTTTGTTCGTCACCAATATCAGCAAATACCGAGCCGTATATTGCAACCTGACTTCCGTCATCACAGGGTATCATAAGACCGCACATTGTCATAAGTGTTAAAAGGCCTATTGTTTTAAGGGTTACGGTTTTACCTCCTGTGTTAGGGCCGGTTATAACAAGGGTGTTATAATCCTTACCAAGTTCTACCGTAATAGGCACTACGGTTTTATAGTTAATAAGCGGATGACGCGCATTTTTAAAATAAGTATATCCGTTCTTATTGATTTTGGGCATAACCGCTTTCATTTTATAGGCCAAGCGTGCCTTTGCAAAAATAAGATTGAGCTCACAAAGAGCGTTGTATGACGGTATAATGCTATCACAAAAATTACCCGCTTCCGAAGATAGTTCGGCTAAAATGCGGTCAATTTCTTCCATTTCGCGAAGTCTTAAAACCCGAATTTCGTTATTAGTTTCAACCACACTCATAGGCTCTACAAATATAGTAGCCCCCGTAGACGATGTGTCATGAACAATACCCGCTACCTGACCTTTACATTCTGCCTTTACAGGCACTACAAAGCGCTCGTCACGCTGGGTAATAATTGCTTCTTGCAAGTATTTTGCGGTAGGCCCTTTTATAATTTTTTCAAGATTTTCGCGCAGCTTTGCTTGTTTTCCCACTATTTTACGGCGAATATCGTAAAGCGTGGGTGAGGCGTTATCGTTAAGCTCTTCTTCATTTTTAATTGCAAAATTGATTTTATCCTCTAAATACTTGTTAGGAATGAGTGATAAAAAATAATCTTCTAAAGAAGTGTTTTCCATACTAAGACAGTTTTGCCGCCATTCCTTTACTACCCTTATGGCGCGTACTGTTTCGGCTACCGATATAAGCTCGGGTATAGACAGTACAGCGGAAGACTGCGCTCTTCTTAAACTGTTTGTAATATTTTTAGCGCCCGCAAAATTAGGTGCTTGATATTTTGCCATAAAAAGATACGCGTCTTCGGTGTTGCGAAGGTTTTTTTGAACCTTCAAAAAATCGGTTTCGGGTACCATTTCCAAAGCCTTTGTGCGTGAATCCTCCATAGTGGCTTCATTACATAAAAGTTCTAATATTTTATATAGCTCTAATGTTTTTAAATATCTTTTGTTTATAGACATTTACTGCTCCTTAATTGATTCGTAAAATTCAAGGGTGTGAAAACGGTGGTCTGTCTGGGTTGTTATGTATTGCCCTGTAATATCCGCTAACTGTTTTGCTTTATCTTCAGGTATTGTAAAAGAATAAAGCTTTGAAAACTTTGAATAAACAATATGCCGCATGGCGCTTAAAATTGTGCGGTCAATGGGTAGTGCCCTACCACCCGTCTTACACTCCCCGCATTTAAGCGTTCCATTTTCCACCATAAAATACATAACATTATCTTCAAATTTACCGCAACTGGTGCAGGCTACCAAATCGGGCGCATAACCCGCTAATACCGCTGTTCTGAGCTCGGTTATTGCTTTAATAAGCGGGGGAAAGTGTTTTTCCTTTGTAAGAAAATGAAGCGAATTTAAAATAAGCCGTAAAAGTTCGGTATTTTGCTCACCCGATACCGAAAATTCGCCCGCTAATTCGCAAAAATATTGTGATAGCGACAAAATGTCAATATCACTGCCCGCACCGAAAAATACATTTATCGGTGTAGCCTCATAAATTCTAAGACTACCGTTTTTGTTTTTTATCGTAAAGCTTCCGTATGTAAGTAAAGAAGTGGCGCTACCCTTTTTGGATTTAATATTCTTAGCACCGCTTGCAAATGCCTTTATAATACCTTGTTCACGGCTGAAAAGAATGACCAAGCGGTCACTCTCCCCTATTTTCATTTCCTTTATCACAAGCGCCTCTACTGTAAATCGGTTCTCGTAGCCTGCCATTAGATTCCTCCGCTTTAGAAGAATTTACAAAATACAAATAATCGGTTATTTTACCGCTTTGTAAAAAGCGGTGCCAACTGTCTTTGAATACCATACTATCACCCAATAATATTGTTGGGTGATATTTTTAAAATATAATAGGTAACTTAATCCAAACCAAAGGTATGTATAAGACCTTGTCGGTTACGCCAGTCTTCCTTTACCTTTACCCATAATTTAACACTGGCTTTTATACCGAAAAAGGCTTCAATGTCGCGCCTTGCCATACTGCCTATTCTCTTTAGCATTGCGCCGTTTTTGCCAATAATAATGCCTTTATGCGAATCTCTTTCGCAAATTATGGTGGCTTCAATCTCTACTATAGGCTCGCCGTCCTTAGTGTCGCGCTCGAAAAAGCGCTCTAAATCCACCGCGATACCATGGGGCACTTCCTTATCGAGTGTACGAAGTAGCTTTTCGCGTATCATTTCTGCAACCATCACCTTTTCAGGTTGGTCGGTAACATCGGTATCGGGAAAATAGTGAACTGAAGGCTTTGAATACTTTTTAAGCTCACTTAGTAAAATATCCACCCCGTCACCGGTTTTAGCCGAAAGCGGTATTATCGTTTCAAACGAAAAGGCTTTGGAATACATAGTGATAATTGATAAAAGCTCTTCCTTGCGTTCAAGCATATCTATTTTATTTATAACCAAAACCGCCTTTAATTTGCGTTTTTTAAGTTCGGTGATAAGTTCCGCTTCGGCAGGTGGTAAGCTGTTTTCACTAAGCGCGAATTTAGGCTTTGCTTCTACTACCAAAACTGCGGCATCAACTTCACTCATACCGTCACTTACGGCTTTGTTCATATTTTTATCAAGCTCGTTTCTCGCTCTATGAAAACCGGGGGTATCAATAAATACCAACTGATTTTCTTTTTCAGTCTTTATACCCATAATTTTGGTGCGTGTGGTCTGAGGCTTGTCCGAAACTATGGCAACCTTTTGACCGAGTATTTTGTTCATAAGAGAAGATTTGCCAACATTTGGCCGACCTATTATTGTTATAAAAGCAGATGTTTGTTCCATAATTTTTCCTTTATATTTTATTTATAGCAAGTCCTAAAAGTTCTAAAACCGCTTCTTCCTTTTCGCGCATAATTGTTTGCTCGAGTCCGCCATTTACATGGTCATAACCTAATAAATGTAGCATAGAATGTACCGTTAAAAACGCAATTTCGCGATCTATAGAATGACCGTATAAATCAGCCTGAGCCACAGCGTGCTCGTAGGAAATTACAATATCACCAAGCAATAACGCATCATTTTCGGGGTTGCGGTCATATTCACCGTTCTCCCCTAACGGAAAAGAGAGAACATCAGTAGCGGAATCTATATTTCGATACTCTTTATTCATTTCCCATATTTTCGCATCGTCTACTATAGTAACATCTACCTGTGCAGGCTCCAAAAGACCTTCGTAAGAAAGGGTTGCGCTACAAGCTTTTCTAATAAGCAGACGTGTTCCCGTAGGCAATTTTAACCCCTTTTGTTTAACCGAAATATTAACCTTTGCGCTCATTTTTCTCCTCATTTCTTTCGTACGCCTTGATAATTTCTTGTACCAGTCTATGCCGTACAACATCTTTCTCATTTAATTTGCAAATCGCTATATCTTCAATACCTTTTAGTATTTTAATTGAATCCTTTAGTCCCGATTTTTTGCCGTCAGGAAGGTCAATTTGAGTAATATCTCCCGTTACAACCGCCTTAGAATTAAAGCCCAAACGGGTTAAAAACATTTTCATTTGTTCTTTTGTAGTATTTTGCGCTTCATCTAAAATTATAAAGCTGTCATCCAAGGTTCTGCCGCGCATATATGCAAGCGGTGCCACCTCAATATCCCCGCGCTCAATACATTTTTGAAAATTCTCAGCGCCGAGCATATCAAATAGTGCGTCATAAAGCGGTCTTAAATAAGGGTCTATTTTTTGTTGCAAATCACCAGGCAAAAAGCCTAAACGCTCACCCGCTTCAACTGCAGGACGGGTTAAAATTATACGGTCAACTTGCTTGGCGCGAAAAGCCGAAACTGCCAAAGCAACCGCTAAATAGGTTTTGCCTGTACCCGCAGGGCCAACACCTATTGTGATTGTGTTGTTCTTTATAGCTTCAATATACTTGCGTTGACCGAGTGTCTTAGGCTTTACAGGTTTACCCTTTGAAGTAATGCAAACACAATCAGCAGATAAAAGGCTTGCTATTTTTTCGTCTTCTCCGTCTTTTACAAGACTGCTCGCATAATCAACATTCTGTTTGGTTATTTGCTCACCCTTATTTATCATAGTTATAAGGCATTCAACCGTTCGCACTGCATTCATAACATTTTCGGGTTCGCCTTTGATTTTAATTCCGCTACCGTGCGAAGTAATTATGACCGAATATTTTTTCTCTATTTCTTTTATGTTTTCATCAAAATTACCGAATAAATAACTAAGCTGTTCTATTCTTTCGGTATCTACTGTTTTTTCAAACATAGTTTTCTCCAATAAATCTATATATATTTTATCTACATATAGTTATTGTACCACATTTTTCACTATTTTCCAATACTAAATATCAAATTTTCGCTTACAGCTATATTCTTTTTTTCACTAATTACTGCATTAAGCACTACCTTATCGCCAAAACGCACAAAATCCTTTTGCTTTACTGTACCTGTGCACTCCTTTAAAAGCCTTTTTTCAAGACTCTCTTGCGCCTTTTCGTAAGACTGTGTTGCCATCTCAGTCCTTTTAAAAATAAACTTTTTCGTATATATTTTCAAGGGTAAATTTTGCCCAAAAATACGGACTGATTTTTCTTCTGTTTTGCAATCATAATCTTCGGTTTCAGCGCCTAAATAAAGGGGAATTTTAAGCGTAAAAAACTCCAATACACTTTTTAGCTTTTCTTTGCCCGTAGGGTAGCTCATCTGTTTTTTAAGCGGTTCTTCTAAAGTAATTCCCGTTTCGGTAGTGGCAAGTATTTCACCTATTGAATGTACAAATCGTGTTTGGGTTTCACTTTCTATTATTCCTGATACCAAAATGTCGCCTTTTTTTACTACATCCCCAACTTTTACCAAGCAATTTCCCGCTTTAACATCAATATTAGTAATTATCCCGTCAGCCGAGGCTTTAAGGTTAGTAGCATTAGAATTATCTTGTGTTTTCTCCTTTATTTCGGTAACATTTACAGTAAGACGACACCCCTCAATATTAAAACTGCTCCAAGCTAATGTATCGGTTTTGAGAAGTAACTGCTGCGCCGCATTTTTAGCGCTTATATTGCTTGCTTTAACCCCTGTTTTTATGCCTATTTGCTCGCACGCATTAAGGATTTCAGAGGTTGCGGTTTTAGTGTTGCCCACTACATCAATTATCCATATATAACCCGACATTATATATAAAACCGCAAAAAATAAAATAAAACCCGTAAAAACGCCAAACCGTTTACTGTATTTATTACTAAAAAAGGGGAAACCACTTTTTCGCAAGATGTGCACCCTAATTCCGCTTTTCCGTAAAATTTTAGGTAACTTTAAGAAATCTTTAACCGTAATTTTACAGTTTATTTTCCCGTTTTTAAATTTTGCCGACCAAATACTTATCTTATTTTTAGAGCATAAATTCAACACCTTTTCGGGATAAATGCCCGAAAATTCAATCTCCAAAACACCGCAAAAAAATCTATATAAAAAAAGCATACCTATCCCCTAATCGCAAAATTCTAAGCTACCTATTTTGCCGTTAACCGTAATGGTACTGTTTTCAAATGCAGAAATATCAAAATTACTGCCGCTTACTATTACCGCACCCTTTGTAAGCTTTAGCTTTAAATAACAATCGTTATATTCATAAACACCCAGACAGCCTTCTATAACAATACGGGTACTGCCAAAAATTTCGGTATGAGCACCGCTTAAGGACAGCGTATCAAAAACCTTTTCGCTACCGAAAAGGTTCAGTTTTTCGCGTTTTTTGCCCTTTTCTATTTTAATTTTTTTAGACAAAGTACACACTCCCTTTGTACTAATGCTATGAAATTTTAAATAAAATAATTCATAGGTGATAGTGTGAAAAAAATATTATATTTTTTAGGTGTTAGCGCAATTCTTATATTTGCTGTTTTAATACTTAAAGACCCAAATCCTTGCATAAAAGCTACGGCTTACGGAATTAACCTTTGCGCAAAAGTGCTTATACCGTCGCTTTACCCATTTACCTTTTGTGTGCTTTTTATTTTAAATACGAACACCTTAAACAAGCTTAACTTTTTAGACCGTATTTTTAAAAAACTGTTCGGTATGGACGGTTATCTTTTTTCAATCTTTTTGCTATCCCTTATAGGCGGATACCCTTTAGGCGCTAAGCTTATAAATGACTCACAAATTGATAAAAAAACCGCTAAAACTATGCTTAATTACTGCGTAAATGCGGGGCCTGCATTTATAATAACCGCCGTCGGTAACGGAATTTTTAATTCACGCAAAATAGGGCTAATACTTTTTGTTTCACATATTTTACCGCCCTTTATATTAGCGTTTTTATTCAGAAAAAAGCTAAGCGTCAATAAATACTACCATAAAAGTTCAATAAGTATTGCCGATAATTTTGTTTTAAGCGCTACTTCCAGTGCCTCGGCACTTATAAATATTTGTACCTTTGTTTTGCTGTTTTCTATAATAACGGCTTACTCTGAAAGCTTTACCTTTTTAAAGCCTATAACTCTGCTTTTAGAAGTTACAAACTCTATAAGCCATACAAACAATATTTTACTGATTTCTACTCTTTTAGGGTTTGGCGGTATTTCTATTTGGTGTCAGGTATATTCTTTAAGCCAAAAAGCTAAGCCTGATTTTCTCACCTTTCCTTTGTGCCGTATTTTTCACGCTTTTTTAAGTACCGCCTTTACATATATCGCAATAAAGGTTTTGCATGTCACATTACCAACTCTTTCAAACGGCAAAGTTTTTAGCTTTACCGCCTTTACAAACACCGCACCCGTAGGTTTTTCGCTTATAATTTTAAGTATTCTTTTTATGATATCTTTGAAGCAAAAAAATTATGCTGGTAATATGCTTGAAGATATAGTATAATAGCTTTAAAGGACGTGAAACAGTTGAGTAAAATTGGTTTTAATAAAAATTTAAAAAAATCCTGTGAATATTGTCAACACGGAACGGTGTTAGAGCTTACAAACGAAACAGTTTGCAAAAAACACGGTGTTATAGATAGCCGTGATTACTGCCGAAGCTATAAATATGACCCTTTAAAACGCATCCCAAAAAAGATACAAATAAGTGATAACTACACCCCCGAAGATTTTAAACTGTAACAGTTTTAAAAAATCCTCTATCAAAGTTTCAAACTTTGATAGAGGATTTTAGTTATTTCACAAATTCAATTTTATCAATGCTATTATCCGTTACAGTAATTTTAATCTTTTGACCTTTTGTCGCAAAAGGTAATAAATCCGATTTAGTAACTGCTACTGTATAAATCTCATCGACCTTTTCAAGCTTTATATAATAAACGGTATTACCATTTACTACCGCCGAAGTAATATTCTCAATAACACCTATAAGCTCGGCCGCAGGCGTTTGTTCAACGTTAGGCACATTTTCGGTTTTAAGCTTCCCGATATAATCCGCCCTGGCACTTTCTACTGTATTTCCGGTACCTACTATTTGATACTGGTTTACATCAACAAAAGCGTACATCTTAACCAGACCCGCGCTATCTTTGAGCGACATAAAATAGGTTGGTCTGTCGGATACATTAAGCAGTAACGGGAAGGTTGAAGTGTACTTTAAGTGCTGTACCTGACCTTCTGCGGAACTCATAGCTGAATATTCTTCCGCACCGGGTATTGTATAAAACTTAGTAGCTTTTGTGCGAAGGTTTGTAAGCACAAAGCCTACATTGGATTCATCGCTTGTAACCGATGTCATACCTGTATACATATATACATCGTCATCAATTGCTAAATAGTTATAGCCATTAGTAGGTTGTAAAACCCCGCGTTGACCAAAAATAGAATTCCAAAAACCCGAACGGTATTTACCGTTATAAACAAGCTGTTCTTCTATCATAACCGAATTAAACACCTGGTCAACCCAAGTAGGAACTTCGCTTAATTTATAATACTTGCTTTCACCGGTTTGTGCGTTCATAAGCACCGCACCGTCGATATCGCTACCACTCCAGAAACCTATTTTAAAATCCACCACAGATGCCACCCAATACGGTGTTCCTTCTTCATCAATTTCAAAGGAGATATTGTCAAAAATCTTGGTAGGATACTTAAAGCGAAGTGCTCGACCTAAGTCACGCATAAAGTATTCACTATCGGAATATTTTATACCCTCTTTAAGTCTTACAAGCTGGGTTTCTTGAGTGGTCATATCAACTGTAATATAGGCAGGTATGCCTTGTTTTTGGTTATTAAGCCATTTTATTATATCACCATACATAAGCGGAGTAACCCTTACAGGCTTACCTTTATAGTTGATTTGAGTATAAATATCCTGTATCTCAAATTGTGATACTAAATCAGATATTTCACCCAATTTTCTTTGACCGAGTCTTTGGGCGGTATCCTTATCAACTATAGGAATTTGGTCTTGGCTGATTTCGGCAACATCGGCAGTAAAATCGCCATTTTCTATGGTAATAAGCTCGTTATATGATTTAGCATTAAAAATTTGGGCACCAACAATTGAGGCTACACCACTTAAAACCACAATTACAAGTATAAGTATGACCGCTAATTTAATCGGCTTACTGAGTGATTTAAGGTTTAGGCGCGGTATACCCGCTACCCTGGTAGGCTTTTTATTATCACGAATAAGCGCTAACACCTGAGAAAAAGCGTTAATAACAACGCTAATTATTATAATAAAGGTTACAAAACTCCAAAAATCCCTGCTTTGTAAATTTATAGGTGGTAAAACAATATAATAATAACCACCAATAACCACCAAGGTTACAAGCCATTTAATAACTGCAGAAATACCTTTTTTCATAGAACCACCTTTTTTAAAAAATACTTTCACTTTAAAATAGCATATTTTAGGTAATAAGTCAAATATAAATGATTGCAAAAACGCATATTTTAGAGTATACTGTTTTTAGGAGTTGACAAACATGTTTAAAGAAATAAGCGCAAAGGAAATAAAAAAAAATCTAATAGATGCTATAGCTAACGAATGGATGCTTATAACCGCCGGCGATAAAGATGGTTATAATATGATGACTGCCTCTTGGGGATTTATGGGCGAAATTTGGGGAAATGATACAGCAGTAGCGCTAATACGCCCCCAGCGGTATACAATGGAATTTGTAGAAAAGCACGATTATTATACCCTTAGTTTTTACGGCACTCAAAAAGAAATTCACAAAATTTGCGGAAGTATGTCGGGCAGAGATGTAAATAAAACCGAGCTTACGGGACTAACACCAATATTCTCCAATAATTCGGTTTATTTTAAAGAGGCTAATCTTGTAATAATTTGCAAAAAGCAATACATACAGGAAATGCGTGAAGAATGTTTTTGTGATAAAGAACCGCTTAAATGGTTCGAGAATAAAGATTTTCACAATATGATTTTCGGTAAAATAGTAAAGGTTTTAGTAAAGGAGTAGAATTATGAAATTTTTAATTGCTTCTGATATTCATGGCAGTGCAAAGTACTGCAAAATGCTTATAGATGCCTTTATAAAAGAAAAGGCGGATAAAATACTGCTTCTTGGTGATATTCTTTATCACGGACCCCGTAATGATTTGCCCGATAATTACGCACCAAAAGAAGTTATTTCACTTTTAAACCCTTTAAAAGAAAAGCTTTTGTGCGTCAGGGGCAACTGCGATACAGAGGTTGACCAAATGGTACTCAACTTTCCCATTTTAGCCGACTATGCGGTAATCCCCGTTGGTGATAGACTTTTATATGCTACTCACGGCCATAAATTCAATCCGCAAACCTTACCGCCCATAAGCAAAGGCGATATTCTCATTAACGGTCATACTCATATTCCAAAGTGTGAAAATATTGGTGATTTTATTTATATGAACTGTGGCTCGGTATCAATACCAAAAGAAAACTCGGCGCATAGCTATATGACACTCGAAAACAATACTTTTAAATGGATAAACCTTGAAACAACAGAAGTTTATAACAGCTTTAAACTTTAAATTATGTATCAAAAACCGACAAAGAGGCGCACTCCGTAAGGAAGTGCGCCTCAGTTATATTCGCCAAAGGCGAGTTATATTGCTTTGCAGTTATATTTGGGCTTCGCCAAGTTATATTCGCTTCGCGAGTTATAAGGGCGAATATAATAAAACTAAAACCCAAGGTTTTAATATCACTTTGCTGTAAGGCAAAATAAAACTGTGAGACCTGTCTCACAATATCACTCATTATATTATCTTTGAGACGGGTATTGCTTCAAAGTATGTAACCTACTATAACACTTTCAACAGATAAGTGTGAATTTTTATAAAAAGAAAATTGGGAGAACTCTTCTTTGCGAAGTGTCTCCCAATTTGGTGGTTTTGTTTTTATAGCGCTTTTTCTAATATAGCGCACATTACGGTTATATCATCCTTGCGTTTTTCTGTCCCGCGGCGGCGGGCGCAAAGGCATAAACGCTCAGCCAAATCCTGCGCTGTACCGTCTCGCCAACTTTCAATTTCGGTTCTTATCCAATCGGTGCCTTCGGTTGTAGCTCCGTCCGACATAAGTACAATTACATCCCCTATTCTGCACTTTATGGCAGCTTTATCAAAGCCTACATCCCTTAAAATTCCTACGGGGAGCGAACTACTTTCCGCCTTGCCCGTTTTACCCGAGCGACGAACAATTGTAGGCGCTGCTCCCGCTTTGTAAAGCTCTAAACCGCCTGTGTGCAAATCTATACTTGCAATATCTATAGTAGCCAAAGACTCATCAGTAGATTTAAAAAGCATTGACGAGTTTAATATTTTAAGCGAGCAGTTATAACCAAAGCCTGTTTTTAAAAGTCTTGCCATAAGACCTGAAGCCATAGCGCCATCTACCGCTGCTCTGCCCCCCGTGCCCATACCGTCACTTAAAACCATAACAAAATGCCCTTTGTTATCGTTAAAGTACTTGTAGGCGTCACCACACATTTTATTTTCACTTGCACATAGCTGACTTACCCCGAAATCTACCCGTATTTCTGCTCGCTCGCAGATAGTAATATAAATTTCTCCGCCTACTTCACTAACACTCGGTACATCGAAATTTCTTTCGCAAGCCAAGGATACAAGCTTCATAATCTTAGCTTTATTTATAACAATATCGGGTGTTTTTTTAAGTTTTAATTCTATTGTCATTCTGCCGTAACGGTCAATACTGCTACTGCATTCACTAACATTTATATCTATATTTTTAAGCGCTGCGACGGCATTCTCGGCAGATGAAATATCAAATCTATCCTGTGTTTCAAAGTCTCTCGCCATATCAGAAAGCATTAGCGACATTCCGTCAAACTGGTCGGATACTACAGCTCTTACCTGGTCTATGCGGTTTTCGGCTGCAATTTTCCCTGCATAATCGGTGTACTTGCGGTAGGTTGCGTTGGCAACAGTCGATAGCCTTAAGCACCTGCCCTTAAATTCTTCACTCGTATTATTCTCAGGGTTATTATCCCCGCGTTTTATAGCTTTTGTAATCTCTAAAATACCGTTTACAGTATCGTCTCTTTTCTTCTCCCAACAGTGTATTCGAAGCTTACAGCCGGCACACGCTTCATTCTCTATTGAGGCTATAACATTACTAAAATCAGGTGAATTTATTTTTGAAAGTTCGCTTGATACCTGTTCCACTGTTTCGGATACATCCCTAAGTGCATTCGATGCCATATAAAGCTTCATTGAAAGAGATTTTTTTATTCCGTCAGACCTTGAAACCTTAGGGTATGCCGAAAATATTTTGCATAAATAAACACTTGCAGTACGCGGCAGCACCAAAAACAGTATTGCCCCCAAAACCGTTTCGGCGATTATTATACCCACTAAAATATACTCGCCGGAGCATACCGCGCCTATAAAGCTTAATATCACAAAAATAAAAACTTGAGCATATTTGCCGAGCGAAGCAAATACACCGCAAAAAAGCCCCGCTACTGCAAAGCTAACTGCAATGGTGCCGTCCCCTTTGCTTAAAACGGTAGTAAAAGCCACCGTAATACCGCTTATAGCACCTGATATTATACCTCCGTATTTAGAAGCGGTTAAAATTAGCATAACACTCAAAACTTTACCTAAAGAAACCCCTAACGGATTTATGCTATTAAGCCCTAATAATAGGATATTTATTACTATTAAAACGCTTGACAGCTCGTCCGGTGTAAGACCAACATTATTCTTTGATAAAATCTTAAAAGCGCGGCTTACAAAATAAGTGCCTATTGCAGATATTAAAGCCTCGCTTATAAGTGTAACCGCACTTCCGCCCGTTGCATTAAAGGTTGCCGCAGTTGTAAAAGTGCTGGTTAAAAGGGTGATAAAGGTTAAAAATATTTCGCTTGTTACAATTTTTTTATAGTTACTAAGCAGCAACTTTACCGAAAGTATTGCAAAAAGTGATGCTAAATATTTAAAGGCTCCGCCCCCAACAGCGGGTATAAAATAACCTATAAATATACCTATGGCGCAAGCAGGTGTATATGTAGCCGAGCATCCCGCTATAAAAGAAAGTCCAAATGGTAAAAGGTTATCTAAAACTACCGCTTTTGTACTTACAAAACCGCACAGTGCTATTAAAATATGACCTATAGCCGCTATGAAAATATCCTTGCCTGTCAGTTTTGAAGTATTATCCGAAATCTTTACAAATTCCCTCATAAATCCACCTTCGTTTATTTTTATCATATTAAAGTATACTCCAGTCACACTTAATATTTTGTCAAACAGCGTTGTAAAACTATGGGGGTTTTTGCAGTAAAAAATAAATTTGTAATAAATTTTCTAAGTCTTGGCAAAATATTTGTAAAGGTGGTAATTTTATGAAAAAAATTATAAAATTGTGGCTTTGCTTGTGTTTATGCCTTTTGTTATCGGTTACAGGAGTTTTTGCACTTTCAAAAATCGGCTCGCGCGGTGAGGAAGTGCGCAAAATACAAACCGCATTAAAGGAAAAGGGCTATTTTGACAGTAAGGTAGACGGCATTTTCGGTACCATTACCAAAAAATCAGTAGAAAAATTTCAAAAAGCAAACGGCCTTACAGTAGACGGAATTGTAGGTAAAAGCACCCTTGAAGCACTCGGAATTACTGACGGCAATAACAATTCTTACGGCGGTTATTCTTCTCAAGATTTTGATTTGTTAGTTCGTATTATTTCAGCAGAAGCACGCGGAGAGCCTTATAGCGGGCAAGTAGCGGTAGGCGCGGTAGTACTAAACCGTATAGAGCATCCGTCCTTTCCTGATACATTACCAGGCGTGGTTTACCAAAAAGGCGCTTTTTCGTGTTTAGATGACGGCCAATTTTACGAGAGCGTTGCCGACAGCTGTTATTCCGCTGCACGCGACGCCATAAATGGACTTGACCCATCAGGCGGCGCTATTTACTACTATAATCCCATTACGGCAACTAATAAATGGATACAAAGTCGTAAGATAATAACAACTATTGGAAAACACAGATTTTGCGAATAAAAATATAACTTTTGCTTATTTTATTTAAGGCTGACGGAATAAAAAAATCCGCCAGCCTAAATAAATTCTTAAAATAAAATAGTTATTCTTGACTTTGGGTTGAAATAACTATATAATATAGTTTATTGTAGGTTGGTATACCTAATCTACAATACTCATACGAAAATAAATTAAAGGTGGTTTTTTTAATGGCGAAAACTATTAAAGTTACCGAGGATGGTCTTAAAAAGCTTCAAGCAGAGCTTGAAAACCTTAAGACTGTAGGCAGGGCAGATATTGCCGAAAAAATTAAGGTTGCACGTGGTTATGGTGACCTTTCTGAAAATAGCGAATATGACGAAGCAAAAAACGAGCAGGCTAAAATTGAAGCAAGAATTGTAGAAATTGAAGCAATGCTCAAAAACATTGAAATAATAGAGGATGTTAAGGGCAACAGTAAAACCGTTATCATAGGCATAAAGGTTAAAGCCTTAGATATGGAATTTGACGAAGAATGCGAATATGTTATTGTAGGCTCTACCGAAGCTGACCCTATAAATGGTAAAATTTCGGACGAATCACCTTTAGGCAAAGCGCTTATCGGCAAAACTATAGGTGACGAGGTTATTGTCGATGCTCCTGTAGGCGAGCTGAAATTCAAAATTTTAGAAATTGGCTAATATATAATTTTTAAGTTTCTTAGGAAGTGGAAATAATGGAAAATAATAATAAGAAAAACAATCAGGCTCCCGAACAGGATTTTAACGAAATAGTAAAAATCCGCCACGAAAAGCTTGCCGCTTTAAAGGAATCTGGTAATGACCCATTCCAAATTACAAAGTTTGATTTTGATAATGATTCTGCAAACATAAAGGCTAATTTTGAAGAGTTTGAAAACAAAACCGTGAAAATTGCAGGCCGTATTGTTGCCCGTCGTATTATGGGTAAAGCAAGCTTTGTAGGTCTTTCGGACTCTACAGGTAAAATTCAGCTTTATGTTCGTCGTGACGATGTTGGCGAAGATGTTTATGCCTCTTTCAAGAAGTGGGATATCGGCGATATTGTAGGTGTTGAAGGCTTTGTTTTCAAAACCCAGACAGGCGAAATTTCGGTTCACGCGCAATCTATTAAGCTCCTTTCAAAATCACTTCTCCCATTGCCTGAAAAATTCCACGGTCTTACCAATAACGATTTGCGTTTCCGTCAAAGATATGTTGACCTTATTATGAATGAGAACGTTAAGCGCAACTTTATAATACGCTCAAAGTTCATCAAGTTTATGCGTAAATATCTTGACGCTATGAACTACATTGAAGTTGAAACCCCCGTACTTAATACAATCGTAGGCGGCGCAGCTGCCCGCCCGTTTGTTACACATCACAATACATTAGGTATTCCTATGTATATGCGCATAGCTACCGAGCTTCCCCTAAAACGTCTTATCGTAGGCGGTATGGACCGTGTTTACGAAATCGGTAGAATTTTCCGTAACGAAGGTATGGACCCCAAGCATAACCCCGAATTTACAACGGTAGAATTATACCAAGCTTATGCCGATTTCCACGATATGATGGATATTGCCGAAGGCATTATCTCGGGCGCCGCAAAAGAAATTCACGGCACATACGAGGTTGAGTGGATGGGCGAAAAGATTGACCTTTCTCCCGGTTGGCGCAGACTTACTATGGTTGATGCGGTTAAAGAGTATGCCGGCATCGACTTTGGCACTATTTCAGACAATGAAGAAGCTGTAAAAGCAGCAGAAGCTATCGGTGTAGAACTCGCCGAAACTGCTGACAGAACCTGGGGTAACGCTTTATACGCTTGCTTTGACCAAAGAGTCGAAGAAAAACTTATTCAGCCTACATTCATTACAATGTACCCTGTAGAAGTTTCACCCTTAACCAAGGCATCCCCCGAAGACCCACGCCTTACCGAGCGTTTTGAACTATTTGTATGCCATAGTGAGCTTGCAAACGCTTATTCCGAGCTTAACGACCCAATCGTTCAGCGCGAACGTTTTATGAAACAGTTAGAGCTTCGTGAACGCGGTGATGACGAGGCAGAAATGCTTGATGAGGATTTCTTAACCGCTATGGAATATGGTATGCCACCAACAGGCGGTATGGGTATTGGTATTGACAGAGCAGTAATGCTTCTCACCAACTCTGATACCATAAGAGAAGTAATCCTCTTCCCCACGATGAAACCCCTTGATTAAGAAAATGCCGTAAAATAGCGGTATTACAGGGTTTTCTCAAGCCCACAAAAACCGATTTACGACACATTTACGACAAATGAAAAAATGAAGACACCCTATGACCGAAAGGCCATAGGGTGTTTTTGCATACTGCGTGATTTAAAGTTCAGTTATTGCCGTGTGCAATTCAAATGGTTTTCCATTAAATTATATAATTTATCTTCTAAAGATTCCTCTTTGGGGTTTGTTCTTTTGAATAGTTTTCGTACAACCCAAGAGAAGAACAGATACACTTTCACAATGATAATAATGGGAATTAAGATTATCCATAAAAGGATTTCTTCAATCTTGTTAACAATTTTCTTAATCCCTTTTTCGCTTGTATAAGGGTCGCTATACTCAATGGTGCCACAAAATGTGGTCTTGCCGTCAATTTCTGTTATTGTAGGCACAAACCAATATCCACCAGAATGGCCACCACGTGCAACACCAAAACGAATATCGCCATTAGAAAGTTCCACGATATAATCATCAAAGTAGAAAAACTTTTGGTTGTTATTGGGGTACTTATTTAATTGGTTTAGAAACATTTCTTTTGTTCCCGAAAACTCAAACGAATAACTCTTTGACACAAAATCACCACCTTGTATAATGCTTGATTATGTAATTATTTTCTTTTGAATATATTTTTGATTCTATCAAAGAATGATGGTTTGGTTTCGATATTTTTGCTCCAAATGAGATTTGAATCAAGTGGAGTGCCATTATCAAGATATGAGAAAAAGGCAAAATCAAAACTTTCCCAAGAGATTATGCCTTCTTTGGCCAATGAGTGATAATCGTCAAGATAATACATACTTCCCCATAAACCAATATCAAAATCCCCAGGGTCTCCAATGTTAAGGGCCAAACGATACAAAGTAGATGATATTTCTTCCTTGCTCATCCTGTTTGAGTAATAGGCTTCCTTGAAGAATAATCTTAACTTGTCGCAAGCAGCAGATTCGTCAAATGATTGTTCTGCACAATAATTATGCAATACAGAAATCGTCTTATTTACATCGGAGCCACAACAAGAGAGTTCTAATACAATATCACTCAAGGGGTCTTCTGACTCTAAATAATAATTTAACCATTCGTCGTAGCCATCGTAAAAACCTAACATTAGTAAGTTCTTATAATAAAATGCATCTTCGCGCTTCAAGGTTGCCACCTCACAAATACAAGTTCAATGAATAAATTATACCACAAATTATTCAAGATTTCAATGTTTTGGCAATCTTCATGAGTTATAACGATTCTTATAGAATCTTTATGACTCTTTTTCTTTTATATAAGACTCTTTATTAATCATGATGATTATATAAGCATTATGAGTCTTTGTCTTAAACATAGAGTAATTGAGAGTTATCAAGATTAAGTAAAGAGTAAAGATGATTACTTGAAATAAAAAAATTAATAGAATAGATTCTAATTACAATACTTTTAATTTAAGAAGGAGGAATTACAAACCATACACACATAAGAAAATATATGAAGGTGGAATTACAAAAGAAACCCGACCAAATGTGGTCAACCATGTATC
>JAZQYX010000047.1:0-63510 GCA_045633725.1 Acutalibacteraceae bacterium
CAAGGGAGGCTCTGATTTATGATACATCTTTTAATTTATTACTTTCTGCAACACTCTGCGCGGTTTCGAGCATATTTTCGGCAAAAATCCCATAACCTTTTGTGCTGTCTTCAAGTAATACGTGCGTTACTGCACCTATAAATTTTCCGTTTTGCAAAATTGGGCTCCCACTCACGAGTGTGTTAAGGGAGATACAACACGTTTTTCGAGCGCTTTTCAGCCTATTTTTGCCTTAAAATGCTAATTTTAGCTTGAAAATGAGTGAGTCTTAGCCCATAATCATACTTTTGGCTGATTTTTGTATCATTGTACTGCCTCTATCACACCATTTGTTTTGTTATAATCCAAGACACAGAACCGTCCCCTGTCTTACTTGTGTTGATAAAATCTTCATTGCAAATCTCCCACTTAATTTGATATTTTAATATAAAGAGTTATTTTGTCTTTCTCCTTACTACATCCGACCAATCAGAATAGAGTTTTTTACCATTTACTATCTTATAGGTACGAACTTTTATATAGTATGTCTTTTTTGCTTTTAAAGACTTAATTGTGTAAGAAATGGTTTTATATCCTTTAATTGTCTTGGTTTTAGCATTTGTGAATTTCTTCGAGGTTGAATATTTTACTTGATAACCTGTGATTTGTGAGGATTGCTTTTTAATAACAACCTTTAAACTCTTTTTTTTGGCAGTGAGTATGGAAACAAAGGTGCCTCTAGGATTGATTTTATAATAAAGCTTTTTAGAGCCGCTATATTTACCTTTAAAAATCACCTTAATTGTATATTCACCGATTTTTTTGCTGCTTTTTGGTCTTGAATAGGTATAATCTGTGCCATATTTAAGCTTATTACCTTTAGAATCATAAATCTTAACAGATGGTTTCTTTGTTTTACCGTCATAGATATATTTGGTTGTAGAAAGCTTAATTGATTTGGGATAATAGATAGTTGTATTCTTTACCTTGCTACAAATTTTGCACTTATTAACAATATTACCATTCTTAGAAGTTGTAGCTTTTGTTGTGATGGTTTTGTATGTATGGTTTACTGTGCGTGTTGTGCCACATTCATTGCAATTTGTATCGCAAGCATTATCGTATGTGTGTGAATGAACAGTCATAATATCGATAAATTTTGCACCTATTTTATTAGCAAAGGTTTCTGCTGTTGAACCAACAAAACCATAAATAGTGTTGTTGTAATTCAATCCACAGTCAGAGTCAATAGTACAATTTTTATTATAAATATATACTTTTTTTAGATTTGTACATTCAAAGAATGTATAACTATAAATATTATTTACTTCGTATGGAATAGTTATATTCTTAATGCTCGTACATCGGTAAAATGCAGCAGCACCTATATTTGACACACTATTTGGAATAGTTACATTTTGAAGGTTTGTGCAATGGTAAAACGCACCAATATCTATATTTGTTACTCTATTAGACAATTCTATATTTTTAAGACTTTCACAATAGCTAAATGCATATTCACCTATGCTTGTTAGACTATTATCTGTCGTCACATCAATAAGGTTACTGCAGATCTCGAAAGCTTTATCTCCTATACTTGTCACACCATTTGACAATTTGACTTTTGTTATACACTGACGGTGTTGATACCAAGGAGTACTGTTATAGGATGTAAAATCAACCATTTTACCAGTACCGTTAATTGCTAATTCTCCGGTCAGTTTATTAAGACTCCAATTACAATTACCAACCTTACCGCCTATAATGTTCTCTTCATCTGTGCAATCCAAATAAATGATATAATTTTTATTTTTAGCACCATATTCAACAAAAGCCGCACAGGTTTTATATCCATAAAGTAACATTGTACTGGAAAATGCAAATTGACCGATACTTGTCACACTATTTGGTACAGTTATACTTTTAAGGCTACCACAGCCCGAAAAAGCATAATCTCCTATATGAGTTACACTATTGGGGATTGTTACATTTGTAAAACTACTGCAATGCCGAAATGCTTCTTGACCAATACTTGTCACGCTATTTGGAATAGTCACATTTACAAGTCTGGAACACTGCCAAAATGCCCAAGAATTTATACTAGATACACTATCTGGGATAATATAACTTGTATTTCTTTTACCGGCGGGATAACAAATTAAAGAAGTTTTGTCTTTATTAAACAATACACCGTCATCAGATGAAAAAGCACTATTATCTACAGATACTTCTACATTTGTTAAACTCTCACAATCAGCAAATGCACCTGTACCTATCCCTATTACACTTTTTGGAATAGTCACATTTACAAGGCTAGAACACTGAAAAAATGCCCAATTTGATATACCTGCTACATTATTACCTATCTCTACGCTTTTGAGGCTACTACATTCACTAAAGGCCCAAGAATATATATTTGTTACACTATCTGGAATAGATATACTTGTTAGGCTACTACATTCATCAAAAGCCCAGGAGTTTATGATTCTTACATTATTACTTATTTCTACGCTTTTAAGGCTTGTACAATAGGAAAATGCACCCAGACCTATACTCGTTACATTATCAGGAATGGTTATATTTTGAAGACTTTCGCAACTACTAAAAGCACCTTCATTTATACCTGTAACACTATTTGGAATAATTAGACTTTCAAGGCTTTTGCAGTAACTAAATGTATAATCTTCAATACTTGTAATACTATTTGGAATTGTTACACTTTTAAGGCTCACGCAACCACGAAATGAGTAAGACAATATACTTGTCACACTATCCGGGATAATATAGTTTGTGTTTGTTTTAGCGGCAGGATAACAAATTAAAGAGGTTTTATCTTTGTTAAACAATACACCTTCATCAGAAGAAAAAGCGCTATTATCAACAGATACTTCTACATTTGTAAGGCTCTTGCAACCAGAAAATGCACCAGCATATATTTTTGTTACACTATTAGGAATTGTTACATTTTTGAGGCTATAGCAATCAACAAACGCACCACTACCTATACTAGTAACGCTATTTGGAATTGTTATATTTTCAAGATTATAGCAACCAGCAAACGCATAATCACTTATACTAGTAATACTATTTGGAATGTCTATACTTGTAATACTTTGACAATAATTAAATGCCTGTATACCTATATTTGTAATACTATTTGGGATAGTCACATTTAAAAGGTTTCTGCATGACCAAAATGCACCATCACCTATACTCGTAACACCATTTGGGATAATTACATTTTTAAGACTATGGCAACCAGAAAATGTGTGCTCACCTATATTTGTTACTTTATTTGGAATAGCTATACTTGTAATACTATGGCAATCATAAAACACATAATCTCCTATACTAGTAACACTATTTGGGATTGTTATATTTTCAAGATTTTGGCAACTAGCAAACGCATGACTGCCTATACTGGTAACACTATTTGGAATTGTTACGCTTTTTAGGTCAAGGCATCCAGAAAATGCGGATTTGCCTATATTTGTAACACCGTCTTTAATTATAACTTCAGTTATATATTTACCCCAAGGCTTAGCCGAAGAGTTTCCCATATTACCATTACCGCTAATAATTAGAACATTTTCATCCATCGACCAAGTACAGTCGCCAGTTGTGCCACATGTCACTTCAGCTCCGACTGTAACAGCACCCAACGGCACAACCGAAAGTAACATAACAATGGTTAAAATTGATGATAAAAATTTTTTCATCTTTAATTCCTCCAGGTAAAAAGTGCGGCTACCGAAGTAACCGCACAAAAAACGCAAACTCCGATAGTCGCCAAACTAACAAATGTGAAATGGGTGCAAACGCACTTATCTACAATCAGTGGAATTTGCATTTTTATCAAATTCAATACTGATTATAGATATAACCAAAATAAAGCGTAATTATCCTTATAAAAAAGAAAATACACCCGATTTCACACAATATTCAGTTAGTTTGGCACTATTAGTTTACCACATATTTTTTAAAAATGCAATATTTATTTAAAAGGAACGATATGCTTATCGTTCCTTTTCTATTTAAGACGCTTCTTTTAATTGTTGTCCCTCAGCAACGCTTTGAGCAGTTTCCAACATATTCTCCGCGAAGATGGCGTAGCCTTTAGTTGAGTCATCAAGCAAAACGTGGGTTACGGCGCCAATTAGCTTACCGTTTTGGAGAATCGGGCTCCCACTCATTCCTTGTACAATACCACCTGTTTTGGATAGTAGTTCATTATCTGTAACAGTTATCAACATATTTTGCGTAGAAGAATTAAAATTAGAATTTCTAATTTGTACTTTGCAAGAATAATTTTTTGGCGTTTCACCGTCAATAGTGCATAAAATTTCGGCATCCCCTTCTTTTACATCTTGCTTTAGTGCAATTCCGGTAAGATTTGTGAATTTTAAATCGCCTTCAAAATTTGAATAAACACCTTTTTCACAATTTAGTGTTATATCACCTAAGGATTGATATTTAAATCTTCCTTCAAGCTTACCTGCAGTTCCCAACTCACCCTTTTTTACCGAAATAATCTGTGCCGATACAATTTGACCTTTTTCAATTTTTAAAAGACTTTTGCTTTGGTCGTCACACACGCCGTGACCGAGACCGCAAATTATATTAGTACTTGGGCTATAAAAGGTTAGTGTTCCGATTCCCGCCGAGCTATCCTTAACCCATATACCTACTTTATACTGATTGCTATCATTAGAGCATACGGCCGAAAAATTAAAATATATTTTATTGTTACCTCGTAAAACTTCGAATCGCAGACGCTCACCGCCGGAATTTTCAACAATATAACCTAAATCTTCATTAGTGTAAACTTTTTTACCATTTACTGATATAATATAATCCCCTATTTTGAGTCCGGCTTTTTTTGCAGGATTCACTCTACCTTTTGCAGTTTCAACATCAGTAATGTCACTAATCAAAACACCTTTTGTATAAATTTTCATACCAAAGGGACTACCCAAAACCGCCACCCTTAGTTTATCAATCACTTTAACCTTTGCCGAAGATACGGGAAATATACCGAAAGCCTTTAAGTTTACATTAAACTCTTCACCTATGTTATAAGTGCCGTTAGCTGTTGAATATTTACTATTAGGAATTTCGGCGGTTATGGGAACGACCGAATTTATATTTAAATTTTGGCCTTTTTCAATATTATATTCATCGTCAATAGTCTTATCTAGGTAAATTACACCTGAAAAAACTATAGCCGAAAATATTAAAAATATCCAAAAAGTGCTTTTAATTATCTGCTTCGCTTTTTTCAAAAAAATCACCCTAAAATATTTTGCACTAATTCTTCTATTTTAATAAATGTAAAATTAACCGAAAATGTTAATTTACTTGCATTTTATAAACTCTTATGTTATCATTTAAAAGGTGATTTTATGACAAAAATTTATTTTGTTCGCCATTGTGAAGCAATAGGAAATGTTAAACATATTTTTCAAGGCGTTTCTGATTTTGATATAAGCGAAATGGGCATAAAACAACTTGAATTTTTAAAGAAAAAATTTGAAAATATCGAGCTTGATAAAATTTATTCAAGTCCCTTAAAGCGCGCTTATAAAACCGCTTTAGCTATCAAAGGTGATAAGGATTTAGATGTGATAATTCACGATGGTCTTATTGAAATTGACGGAGGTATTATCGAAGGAAAGCCTACCTTTGAAAGCTTTAAAAAACACCCCGAACTTGCTGATATTTGGCTTAACACTCCGCAGGATTTTCACGCGCCGGGTGGCGAGTCTATGCGTCACACTTATGAGCGTATTTATAATACAGTTTTAGAGATTGCAGCCGAAAATCGTGGTAAAACCATAGCCTGCGCTTCACATGGCGGTGTGACACGCTGTCTTGGATGCAAAATATTATATGATGATATTAAACGCCTTAAAGACACACCTTGGACAGCCAATACTGCCATTATGCAATTTACTGTTGACGATGATAACAGTTTTAAACTTGAATTTTATAATAATACCGAGCATTTACCAAGTGAATTTCTACCAAAGTCAAGCAGTATCAACAATTATAATAAAAAAGGTTAAGCGAAACAATCATTATAAGAGGTAAAAAAATGATTATAATGTCTGTAGATTTAGGCAAAGCGCGTACGGGTATCGCTGTAAGTGATAACAGTGAAAGCTTTACCTTTCCAAAAACGGTTATTACCGAATATAACACCGAAAAGTTAGTAGAAAAAATTACTACTTGCGCCAACGAATATGATGCAGAGCTTATTGTAGTAGGTCTGCCTAAAAATATGAATGGTAGCGAGGGTTACCGCGCCGACGAATGTAGATTGATTGGTGAAAAAATCAAAGCTTTAAGCGGTAAAGAAATTATAATGTGGGACGAGCGTTGCACAACTGTTTCGGCGCACACCGCACTAAACTTTACCAATACTAAAGGTAAAAAGCGCAAAGCGGTAGTTGATGCCGTAGCAGCAGTAATTATATTAGAAGATTATTTGCAATATAGGAAAAATAATGCTTGAATTTAAAAATTTTTTAAAGGAATTTGAAAAAGTATTTGCTAATTACTTTTATGCAATCGGCATCAGCTTTGGGTTTTCTTTAATTTATTCCTTAATCTTCACAATGCTCAGAGCAACAACACTTAGACTTACAATTGATAAATACGATGCAAATTTCATACACTTTACGGTACAATTTTTAATTTTTGTAATTTCACTATTCTTATTTTTTTATAAATTAGGATATAAAGAGCAAAAACTTAAAATTAAAAGCTTTTGTGCCTCTTTAGCACTATTACTGATACTACTTTTATTATTCGCTATTTTAGTAGGTCACGCTATATATGTATCGGGTGCTACTGTTTATTTAGGGGATTATTTATTTAAAAAAATTCAACCGAACCTATACTTTCGTCCTACTGATTTAAGAACCGAAACTCGCAATCTATACCAAATTACAACACTCATTACTGCCTATGTTTTTGTATATACCCCAACAATGCTAATCGCTAAACATTTAGGAATTAAAAAACACAAAAAAGATTTCAGTAAAACTAATACTATGTAAAAAATCACCCTTTTAGTAAAGGGTGATTTTTACTTTTTAATTATACTTCTTATTACGACATTTATCAAAATTCGGATTAAATGCGTAGAAATTCTTTTGGTTTAGTTTATCGGTTGTAAGGCGTAATGCTTCACCAAAGCGTTGATAGTGGGTTATTTCACGTTGGCGTAAGAATTTTAGCGGGTCTAAAATATCCGGGTCGTCAATAAGTCTTATAAGGTTATCGTAGGTTACTCTCGCCTTTTGCTCTGCCGCTAAATCTTCGTGCAGATCGGCTAAAACATCGCCCTTTGATTGAATATACTCAGCGCGCCAAGGAAGACCTGCCGCCGCTTGTGGATATACTGCGGTAGTATGGTCTACAAAGTATTTATCAAATCCGCTTTTAACAATTTCTTCCGGAGTTAAATCCTTTGTAAGCTGATATACCATTGTTCCTACCATTTCTAAATGCGCAAGTTCTTCTGTACCTATATCGGTTAGTATACCTTTTACCTCATTAAACGGCTGTCCGAAGCGTTGGGTTAAATAGCGCATTGAAGCGCCCAATTCGCCATCGGGACCACCATACTGACTAATAATAATTTGTGCATATTTAGGATTAGGATTTTTAATGTTTATAGGATACTGTAATTTTTTCTCATATTGCCACATAAATTAATCCTCCCTATTTTCCCACGGCCAAGGTGAATCTAACCATTCCCAGCAACTGCTCATTGGAGCATCTGCCGGAACTAAAATATAAGGGCCGTATTTTTCTTCGTACAGTGCTATACATTCTTTACGCCTTTGCTTATAAACTTTTAATAACTCCATAGCTTTTTTGCTCGCAGGGTGAGTATCTAAATAAAGCACCATTTCGTATATTGCAAAATCAAGCGAATGGATTTTTCTTAACAGACGTTTTTTATCATTCATATTTTATCACACCCTAAAAGCGGTTTATCAATGTTCGGGAAAATAGTGCCATGTGAAAATCCTTCCTCGGTTTCATAAACATTGTCAATAGGTTGCATATTTATAAAAGCCATTGTTAAGATTCTGGGGTCAACAGCACTATAATCGGTTTCTAAACAAAATTCCGGATTTGCATCTGTTTTAATATTCATTGGTTTTTCAACTCTGTTCATTTGCTTATATTGTTCAAGCATATCAAAAATTCTTTTGTCCACAAAATTACTCCTTTTTAGTTTTATCTTGTCCCTTTAACATTTTATTTTAAAACAAACTTTGTGTCACAATATTTATATTAAAAATATTTCAAAAAATACTTGTAAAATATTGACAAAAGGTATATACTGGGTATAAAAGGGAGAAATTTGGGAATTTTAATACAATATTTTGTGATAAACCCTAATTTTTCAAAAATTTAAGGAGGTGTTTTTAACTTGTCGAATACTTTTGTTGTTGTACTTGGCATTGGAACCGTATTTGTTGGGCTTATTTCTTTAATAATTCTTTGTAAAATTGTTAGCCTTTTTTGTGGTTTATCTGACAAAGAAAAAAAATCTGAAACAGTTACTGCTGCGGCCTCTACAACCGCCCCTATTCAAGTAATTGAAAACCGACAAGAAATCATTGCCGCCGTTAGTGCAGCAATTGCTGAAGAACTTGGAACAGATATTTCTGCTTTAAGAATATTATCTTTCAAAAAATTATGAAAAAAGGTGTAAAACTATGAAAAAATATAACGTAACCGTAAACGGTACTTCTTACGAAATCACACTTGAAGTGGTTGATTCAACCGATACTAATGTAGCTGCTCCTGTTCCTGCTCCAACTGCTACTACTCCCACTCCACCACCTGCTTCATCAGGTGCTGAAACTGTTACAAGCCCTATGCCTGGCACTATTCTTTCAATAAATGTGCAAAACGGCGCTGTTGTTAAGAAAGGTGACATTTTGATGATTCTTGAAGCTATGAAGATGGAGAACGAAATCATCGCTCCGTGCGATGGCACTATTAATTCTGTTAATGTTAGTTCAGGCGCTTCTGTTGAAACAGGCGCTACATTATGCGTTATCGCTTAATTTCTTTTATTTAGGAGATTAAAAATGATAAACGCAATTTTAGATTTTTTAAAGCAAACAGGTTTCGATTATCTTATTTCAGATTTTATGGCTGGCGGTTGGAAAAATATTGTAATGATCGCAATTTCATTATTACTTTTATGGCTTGCTATTAAAAAGCAGTTTGAACCGCTTCTTTTAATTGGTATCGCATTTGGTATGTTGCTTACCAACCTGCCTTATGCCGAACTTTACCACCAAGACCTTTGGAACGAGTTTATGAACTCCGCTTCAGAAAACTATCATAGTTATGGCAATATTCTTGCCAACGGCGGCTTACTGGATTTTTTGTATATTGGCGTTAAAACCTGTATATACCCCTGTCTTATCTTTCTGGGTATAGGCGCTATGACCGACTTTGCTCCCCTTATTTCTAACCCCAAATCCTTGCTTTTAGGTGCCGCTGCACAGGCAGGCATTTTTGCTACATTTATTGGAGCTAAATTCTTAGGATTTAATGGTTTAGAGGCATCATCTATTGGTATTATCGGCGGCGCTGATGGTCCTACCGCAATATTTGTCACCTCAAAGCTTGCTCCACACCTTTTAGGACCTATTGCAGTTGCAGCTTATAGCTATATGGCTTTAGTACCGGTAATTCAACCCCCTATTATGAAATTACTCACAACCAAAAAAGAACGCCAAATATCTATGAAACCACTCCGTCAGGTTTCAAAAACCGAAAAAATTATTTTCCCTATAGCTGTTACCATCTTTGTTGCACTTTTGGTTCCATCGGCTACTCCCCTTGTTGGTTGCTTAATGCTTGGTAACCTATGGAAAGAATCAGGCGTTGCTGATAGACTTTGCAAAACTGCACAAAATGAGCTTATGAATATTGTAACAATATTCCTTGGTATATCTGTAGGTGCTACCGCGGTTGCTTCAAACTTCTTAACAATTCGCACACTCTCAATTATTGCTTTAGGTATTGTTGCATTCGGTGTAGCTTCTGCTTGCGGTGTAATCTTTGCTAAAATTATGAACTTATTCTCTAAGAATAAGGTGAATCCCCTTATCGGTTCAGCGGGTGTATCCGCTGTTCCTATGGCTGCTCGTGTTTCACAAATGGTTGGTCAAAAAGAAAATCCTTTAAACTTCTTACTTATGCACGCTATGGGTCCGAATGTTGCCGGTGTTATCGGTTCGGCTATCGCTGCAGGTACTTTGATTGCAATATTCGGATAAGGAGTAAATTATGGAAAATAAAAAGTTATTTATAACTGATACCATTCTGCGTGATGCTCATCAATCACAAGCAGCCACCAGAATGAAAATTGATGATATGATTCCCGCACTTGAACGCCTTGACCAAATTGGTTATTGGTCGCTTGAATGTTGGGGTGGCGCTACTTTTGATGTATGTATGCGCTTTTTAAACGAAGACCCGTGGAAAAGACTTCGTACACTTAAAAAATACATGCCCAACACAAAGCTTCAAATGCTTTTCCGAGGACAAAATATTTTAGGATATAAGCATTATGCAGACGATGTTGTTGATAAGTTTGTTGGCAAATCTATTGAAAACGGTATCGAAGTTATTCGTATTTTTGACGCGCTTAATGATACCCGCAATCTTGAACAAGCTATTAAAAGCTGTAAAAAGTATGGTGGTATCTGCGAGCCTGCGCTCAGCTATACCGAAAGCCCTGTTCACAACGAAGAATACTTTGTAAAGCTTGCTAAAGAGCTCGAACAAATGGGTGCAGATGTTATTTGTATTAAAGACATGGCTAACCTACTGCTCCCCTTTGATGCTTATTCTTTAGTTAAAAAATTAAAGGAAAATATAAACGTTCCAATTCACCTTCACACACACAACACCACCGGCACCGGTGATATGACGTATCTTATGGCAGCTCAGGCTGGTGTTGATATTGTAGATACTGCATTATCACCCTTAGCAAATGGTACTGCACAACCCTCTACCGAAGCTTTGGTCGCCACTCTTAAAGGCACTGCCCGTGATACAGGTCTTGAGCTTGAACCATTAAGCGATGTTGCTGCCCACTTCCGCGGTGTTGCCGATAAAATGAAGGCTGATGGTATACTTGACCCAAAGGTTTTGAATGTTGATACCAAAACCCTTTTGTATCAAGTACCTGGCGGTATGCTTTCTAACCTTTTATCACAGTTAAAACAGGCCAATGCAGAAGATAAATACTACGATGCTTTAGCTGAAGTTCCGCGTGTTCGTAAAGACTTTGGTTATCCACCACTTGTTACTCCTACAAGCCAAATTGTAGGTACTCAGGCCGTTCTTAATGTATTATCTGGTGAGAGATATAAGATGGTCCCAAAAGAATCAAAATCGTTACTTCGTGGTGAATATGGCAAACTTCCCGCAGAAGTAAATGAAGAAGTTCGTAAAAAAGCTATTGGTGATGAAGATGTTATTACATGTCGTCCTGCAGATCTTTTAGAACCCGAACTTGAAAAATACACCGAAGAAATGAAAAATAAAGGCATCGGCAAATCTGAAGAAGATGTATTAAGTTACGCTTTATTCCCACAAGTTGCCGAAAAATTCTTCAAAGTACGCGATGCTGAAAACAAAGTAAGAGAATTATTTGTAGAAGATTTATCTTGCTAATATTTAAAAATAAAAGGTAATCCCATTTTCAAAAGATTTCGGGATTACCTTTTATCTACATTATTGCCGAGAGTATTAAAAGCTCTCTTATTTGTTTATAAATTTTAAAAGCGTTTTTTGCGGGTAATGGGTTCTCACCTCTTCCGATTTCAACAGTAAATCCGGGACGAGAGAATTCTTTAATGAACCAATCCTTAAACCCGCCGCCTGTTGCAATATCTATAGGAACATCTAATGCGTAACCGCTTGTAGTTGCCATAATTTCTGCCATTCTACGTGAATTTTCCGGCATTATATTGCCATAAGTCCAATATATAACTTCACCCTGTGAATGAAGTGCTACTACATGTCTTATATTTGTCTTGTGGCAAAGATTAGTTAGTGCTTGAGTTTCAGGTTCACTATTAGGCGAAATACCGCCGTATCTTGATGGTGCGGGACCTACTATACCTAAAGATATTTCTTTTTTACGCAAAATCTCCCAACCGGCGTCAAAATTATGGTTTATATCAACCCCGCGCGAATTCGCGTTCCACTTTTTGAAGTCGCCACGGCAAATATTAGAAAATTGTTCTGCTCTATTACCGCAAGCATATTTTCCCAAAAGCGAAATATCGCATCCATCCGGGTTGACGCAAGGCACAAAAATAACTCCTCTGCCAAGCAACCCCTTTCGTACATTAAGCCCTTCTATGCTACTACCTGTACTGATAGCACGGCAAAGGTCGCGAATAAACATTAAAAGTATGGTAGATGTTATCCGTTCACTACCGTGTGTTCCTGCAGTTATTAAAGAGTAGCTTTCGCTTTTACCTATTTTAAGCGCTGTAATACTTTTACCCATACAGCTTTTACCTATCGTAAAGTTTTTGATGAACCTATATTTTTCACATAAATAATCAATTACCGCCTGCCTTTCGCGGTAAGAGTACTCTTTACAACTCACAATTGTATCCATAATCTTCAACTCCTATTCAATACTATTACTAAAAGGTGAAAATAATGAATTTAATTGAAAAACAACTTTGTAGCGAATATATTTTTAAGGGCAAGATTATAAATCTTCGCAAAGATTCAGTAATGCTTCCAGACGGCAAAACTGCTTTCAGAGAAATTGTAGAGCACAACGGCGGTGTTTGTGTCGCTTCTCTTACCGATAATGATGAGCTTATATTTGTAAGGCAATTCCGTAATCCTTATATGGATGTGGTTTTAGAACTTCCTGCTGGAAAGCGCAACAGTTTAGACGAAGACCCCTTAGAATGCGGTATTCGTGAGCTTAAGGAAGAAACGGGAGCTAAGGCAGAAAGGTTTATCCCTTTAGGAGAGCTTTACCCTACACCCGGGTACTGTGCTGAGATTATCTGGTTGTTTTTAGCAACGGGGCTTACATTTGGTAGCCAGAATACCGACGAGGATGAATTTTTAGAGGTCGAAAAAATACCGCTTAAAAAAGCGGTAGAAATGGTAATATCAGGTGAAATTAAAGATGCTAAAACACAAGTTTTGGTTTTAAAAGTAAATGAACTCAAAAATATGGGCAAAATTTAAGGGAAGTATGTTACCATACTTCCCATTTAAATTTAATTCTTATTTTCATACTTTGAAACAATATTCTTAATTCGGTCAACAGGGTCTAAAAGGCTGCTGATTGAATTATCATAATTTAGGGTCTCAATTAAAAGTGCAATGTATTTTGACATATTAACACTGCAGTACCATTCTCTTGATAAAAGGTCAGGTGTTTGATAAATAAGGTTAGTAGTGAAAATCTTATCAATAAGACCTTGTTCGTAATATTCATCAAATTTTTCTAAGCCTTCAACAAACAAACCGAATGTAGAGAATATAAATATTCTGCCTGCGCCCTTTTCTTTAAGCTTAGCGGCAATATCAAGCATTGATTCACCGGAAGAAATCATATCGTCAACCAGAATTAAATCTTTACCCTTAATATCGTTGCCCAAAAATTCGTGAGCTTCGATGGGGTTTCTGCCGTTAACAACAACCGAATAATTGCGGCGCTTGTAGAACATACCAAGCTCTAAACCTAATACAGATGAATAATAAATACAACGACCCATGCCACCTTCGTCGGGCGAAACTATCATTGTATGGTCGCGGTCAAGCTTAATATCGGGAACAGTTTTAAGCAACGATTTAATCATTTGATAAGCGGCTTGTACATTGTCAAAGCCATCAAGCGGAATAGCATTGTTAACGCGTGGATCGTGTGCATCAAAGGTTATAATGTTCTTAACGCCCATTGCCACTAATTCCTGTAAAGCCATAGCGCAGTCCATTGACTCTCGGCTGGTTCTTCTATGTTGTCTACCTTCATAAAGCATAGGCATAATAACAGTAATTCTTCTTGCCTTACCACCTAATGCCGCAATAACGCGCTTTAAATCTTGGAAGTGGTCGTCAGGACTCATAGGAACGGTTCTTCCGTACATTTTGTATTCTACATTGTAGTTAAAGCAGTCACAAATAATGTAAACATCAAGACCTCTTGCGGTATGCTTAAGAACTGCCTTTGCTTCACCTGTACCGAATCTCGGACAGTTTGCAGGAATTACAAAAGACTCATCTTCCGGAATTTGACGCCACTGCTTTAAATAATAATCCACCTTTGAAGAAATATCTTCACATCCACGCATACTGATTACGGCTAAATCACCGAATGGTGTATGCTTGAAATCAACACATGCCATTTCAAAATGCCCCCTAAATTTATTATTATTTATATAATAACATAAATTTCTCAACAAAAAAAGACTTTTATCTGATTTTTTTAGCTTTTTTTTAATTTTTTTCACCGAAAATTGTATTTTACACATTTTTTTCAATTTTTATTGAATATTTTCACCTTATTTGTTATAATTAAGTAGATATTATTTATGACACTTTGAAAGGTGATTTTATTTATGGCAAAGGTTTATCTTTTAGCTCATACTCCCTCCCCTGAACACACTGTTGCTTCGGCGGCAAAATTATGCTATAGCAGTTCTACAATTTCCAATTTACGCGATAATTTAACCTCTGAAAGCGCAGCTAAATTTGTTGAAATGCTTTCCGAAATCGGTCATGAGAGCCCAATTGAACACGCTTCATTTACATTTGGTATTGAAGGCGTTTCCCGTGCTTTATTGGCTCAAATTACCCGCCACAGAATGGCCTCTTTTTCGGTCAAGAGCCAACGCTATGTACGCGAAGGTGCTTTTGAGTATGTAACCCCACCCGAAATTGCCGAAGACCCTCAGGCCAAAAAGATTTATGATGAAATTATGGCGGAAGACCAAAAGCGTTATGATGCTTTAACTGATATTTTAAAGGCAAAACACATTAAAACCTTTTTAGCCGAAGGCAAAGACCCAAAAACTGCCGAACGCTTAGCTGAAAAGAAAGCTATTGAGGATGCTCGGTTTGTGCTTCCAAATGCTTGCGAAACCCAAATGATTATGACAATGAATGCTCGCTCGTTACATAACTTCTTCAAACATCGTTGTTGCAACAGAGCGCAATGGGAAATTAAAGAAATTGCCGACCAAATGCTTGCTTTAGTTTTACAAGTAGCACCCGATTTATTTAAGAATGCTGGTCCTTCCTGTGTACGAGGTGGCTGTAGTGAAGGTAATATGACTTGCGGCAAAGCTAAAGAAATCAAAGAATTTTACAAAGGACTAAAAAATAATGGGTAAACTTATTGTTATTGAAGGTCTTGACGGTAGCGGTAAATCCACACAGCTTGATTTACTAACCGAAAATCTTAAAAAAAGCGGTGTTAACTGCAAAACTGTTTCATTCCCTGACTATGATAATCCGTCAAGCACACTTGTAAAAATGTATTTAAAGGGTGACTTTGGCCAAAAACCTGACGATGTTAACGCCTTTGCGGCATCCACCTTTTACTGTGTTGACAGATTTGCTTCTTTTAAAGCTAATTGGGGTGAATTTTATAATAACGGCGGTACTATAGTTGCAGGAAGATACACCACATCTAACGCAGTTCACCAATGCTCAAAGCTTCCCGAAAGCGAATGGCAAAGCTTTTTAGAGTGGCTTTATGATTTTGAATATAACAAGGTATCCATTCCAAAACCTGACAAGGTCATTTTCTTGGATATGCCAATTGAAGTTTCACAAAAACTTCTTACAGGTAGATACAAGGGTGACGAAAGTAAAAAGGATATTCACGAGAGTGATACCGAGTACTTAACACGTTGCAGAAAAGCCGCTTTATTTACCGCAAAATACTCAGGTTGGGAGATTATCCCATGTGCTGAAAACGGTGATGCACGCACAATTGAAAGCATTTCAAAAGATGTATTAAAGGCTTGTATTAGTATTTATTAAGAGGTAATTTATGGTTTATTTATTTTTAGCAAATGGCTTTGAAGAATGTGAAGCCATAACACCGCTTGACATTCTAAGACGCGCAGGAATTGAAGTTAAAACTGTAGGTATTGGTAGTAACACAATTACCGGTGCACATAACATTACCGTAAACTGCGATACTGTTAATAAGAATTTAAAGCTTGATAATTTAGAAGCTATTATTTTACCGGGCGGTATGCCGGGTACATTAAACCTTGAAAAAGACCAAACTGTGCAGAACGCAATCGACTACTGTAAAGATAACGGTCTTTTAATCACGGCAATTTGTGCCGCACCGCAAATTTTGGGTCATAAAGGCTTACTAAATGGCAAAAAAGCTACTTGCTACCCAGGTTTTGAGGCTCAACTTTTAGGCGCCGAAATTGTAAATGAAAAGGTTGTAACTGACCAAAATATAATTACCGCTTGCGGTGCAGGTGCTGCTAGTGAGTTCGGCTTTAAAATTTTGGAAAATTTAAAGAGCAAAACTATTGCAAACGATATTAAAAACGCTATGAAGTTTTAAATACGGAGTTTTAAAATGAGTGATAATTTAAAAAATAATTTACCCGATGATGATTATGTAATCGGTAAAGGCTTTACAGTTCCCGAAACAGAAGAACTACCGACACCACAAAAAAAGCATAAAAAGAAATCCAAAAACGGTATTAAATCTTTAATCTGGATTTTAATGATTTTTGTCGTATCCATAACTCTTGCCATAACTGTAATTTTTGTAGGTGCTGACTATATGGGTATAGGCTTTAGCAGAAACGGGAAGGTTACAATTGAGATTCCGCAAGGTACCTCTACAACCAAAATTGCCGAAATTTTAGAAGATAGCGGAGTTGTAAAGGTTCCGTTAGCATTCCGCTTATACGCTAAAGTTAAAGGCTTTGAAAGTCAGTTTAAATATGGTGTTTATACCTTTAGCGCCGAAGCGGGTTATGAAGATATTTCTTCTATGCTTATAACACAAGGTGCAAAGGCGCAAAGCGTTACTGTGACTATTCCCGAAGGTACCGGAATTAACGATTATACAAAAAATGTAAACGGTGAAAAGGTTGTTGTCCCAGGTATTGCTACCTTGCTTGAAAAGAATAATGTATGCAAAAAGGCAGATTTTTTAGCCGCATTAGACCAAGTAGATTTAAAAGGCAAGCTTTTGTCTTTTTCCGATCCTGACCGCACATATTACGCACTTGAAGGATATTTATTCGCCGAAACTTACAACTTCTATAACTACGATTCTAAAGAATGTGCTGTTTTAGCGGTTAGAAAAATGATTGAAGAAAGCGAAAAACGTATCACTGACGATATGTATAAAAAAGCACAGGATATGGGTTATAATATGAACCAAATACTTACAATGGCTTCTATCATTCAAATGGAAGCAGGCACTGATACTTCTGCTCTTCCGAAAATAGCCGCCGTTTTCTATAACCGCCTTAACAGTAAGGATTTTGCTACATTAGGCTCTTCACCAACCTGTTACTACGGTGACTCATTTAAGCGTGACGACAAGCGTTATAATACCTATACCGCAAAGGGACTTCCCCCCGGACCCTTGTGTTCCCCGAGTATTGACGCTATTAAAGCGGCTTTAAACCCTGATACTAATGATTATTACTACTTTGTTACCGATGCTAAGGGTAAATTTTACTTCCATAAAACTATGTCTGAACAAACTGCAACAATAAATAAACTTAAACAGGATAAAAATTGGATTTATGAATACTTCAACTAACAAAATTCCCGAGCTTTTATGCCCTGCAGGTGACCTTACTCGTCTTATTGCCGCCGTTGATTATGGAGCTGATGCGGTGTACCTTGCAGGCGAAGAATTTGGTATGCGTACTGCCGCAAGTAATTTTGGTATAGACGACCTTAAAAAAGGCGTTGAATATGCACATAAAAACGATGTTAAGGTGCATCTTGCGTGCAATACTATACCCCACAACGAAGAGATACCGCGTCTTCCCGCATTTTTACAAGCAGTAAACGATATTGGTGTAGATGCAATTATTTCTGCCGATTTAGGTACTATAGGTCTTGTGAAAAAATATGCCCCTGACTGCGAGCTTCATATTTCTGTGCAGTCGGGAATATGCAACTACGAAACCGCAAATGCTTTTTATAATTTAGGCGCAAAGCGTGTTGTTTTAGCGCGCGAGCTTTCTCTCAATGAGATTGCCGAAATCCGTGCAAAAACCCCTAAACAGCTTGAAATAGAAGCCTTCGGTCACGGTGCAATGTGTGTTTCCTTTTCTGCAAGATGTTTACTTTCAAGTTATATGACAGGAAGAGATGCCAACCGTGGTGACTGTGCGCAGCCTTGCCGTTGGAGTTATTCTCTTATGGAAGAAAAGCGCCCTGGCCAGCATTTTGATATTACCGAAACCGACAAGGGCACATATATTCTTAATGCTAACGATTTATGTATGGCACAGCATCTTGACAAAATGCGCGATGCAGGCATTGACAGTATAAAAATTGAAGGCAGAGCAAAATCCCACTATTATGTAGCGGTTACAACCAACGCTTACCGCGGTGCTTTAGATAGCCTTAAAAACTGTGCTGGCGAATGGACTTGTCCTAATTGGGTAACAGACGAGCTTAATAAAATAAGTCACCGCAACTATTCGCAAGGCTTCTTCTTTGGTCGCCCTGAGAATGCTCAAACCTACAAAGATGCAGGCTATGTACGCGATTATTCGGTTGCCGCTATTGTTGACGACTACCGCGACGGCAAGATTATTGCCACCCTTAAAAATAAGTTCTTAAAAGGGCAAGAATTTGACTGTTTAGAGCCTAAAGCAAAACCGTTTACATTTGTTGCCGATACGGTTTACGATGAAAATGATAACGAAATTGATAGCGCTCCCCACCCGATGATGATAATTAAAATCCCCTACCCTACACCTGTTAAAAAAGGTGCTTTACTCAGAATGAAAAGCGATTAAATTTTTACCTCTTACCTATAATAAGGTAAGAGGTGTTTTTTTTATGGAAAAACTATTTTGGCGTATTTTTGCAAAGCGAAGTCTTATCAGTTTTTTTGTCATAATTTTTTTACTTTTTACCTGTGTTTTACGCATTGCTGAAATTTGTAGTGAAAACTACACTGAGGTACAGGCAAACATGAGTAGTATTAAAATAGAAATTGCAAACCAAAGGGGTACAATTTTTGACTGTGACGGCTATCCGTTAACCAACAGTAAAAAGAAAATTATCGCCTGTGTATCCCCTACACCGCGCGCTATTACAGCAATTAGCACCGTATTAAGCGACAAAGCGTTAGAAAATGTTTTACAAACTCTTAAAAACGGAAAACCCGCCGTTTGTGAAGTAAAGAAAAAAATAGAATGTGATGGTATTATCTCTACTGAAATTTATGCTACAGACAGTTATATTCCCGCCATTCACACTATTGGCTATTGTAACAGTGAAAATAATGGTAGTTGTGGTATTGAAAAATCCTATAATTCTTATCTTCAATGCAAATCTCCTATTACGGTACGCTATGCTTCTGACGGCAAAGGTAGAATTTTACAAGGCGTAGAGCCCACAATAGAAAATAAAATATCTCAGCTATCGTTCGGGGTTGTAAGCACGATTGATATAAACATACAAAACATTGTTGAAAGTGCTGCTAAAAATTTAACCAAAGGTGCAATAGTTGTAGCCGATGTAAATACCGCAAAAATACGCGGTATTGCAAGCGTTCCAACATTTACAACCGATAACATTAGTAACCTTTTAAATGATACTTTTACTCCTCTTTACAACCGTACATTAGGAGCTTATAATGTTGGGTCAGTTTTTAAATTGTGCGTTGCGGCTTCAGCGATTGAAAACGGTTACGAAAACTTTAAATACAACTGTAAAGGCAGTTGTAAAATAATAGACCGCACCTTTAAATGCCATAATTTAAGCGGTCATAGGCTAAATGATTTAAATTCAGCAATTTCTCAGTCTTGTAACACTTTTTTTTACAATTTAGGTATAACTTTGGGCGCCGAAAATTTAATAGTAACTGCAAGCAATTTAAATTTCGGCAAAGCAATAAGGCTTTGCAAAGGTATGACTACCGCTAAAGGCACACTTCCTACTTTAGAAAAACTGGAGAATATTGCTCATTTAGCCAATTTCAGTATTGGTCAAGGCGATTTTACCGCCACACCTATTTCACTATTGACACTATACTGTGCTATTGCAACCGATGGAAAATATTATATGCCAAGCATTGTTGAAGGTACCACAGAAAACGGCAAATTAACCAAATACGATTACGGAAGTAAAACTCAAGTTTTTTCAAAAGCTACTGCCGATAAGCTTAAAAGTGCTTTAAGCCTTGTAGTAACCGAAGGCACAGGCGTTTTAGGTAATCCCAAAACCGTTACTGCCGCAGGCAAAACCGCCACCGCACAAACAGGAAGATATGAAAATGGCAAAGAAATTGAAAGCAGTTGGTTTTGCGGATTTTTCCCGCTTGAAAAACCAAAATATGCAGTAGTGGTTTTTGCGGAAAATAAATTACTTGCGACTAAACCCTGCGCAGAAATCTTTGCCGAAATTGCGGATAAAATCACCGCCATTAATTAAATTTTTTATAGTAGAACTATATTTTTTGGAGTAAAACAAATCCCTTTTTATTGACAAAAACCATATATAAGTATATAATTAATGTGTATGTTTAAATCGAGAAAAAAGGATGTTTTTTTATGAAATGGACCTCACTTAATGACCTTAGAGAAAAGTATCTTGCCTTTTTTGAATCTAAAGACCATTTAAGGCTTGGTAGCTTCTCTTTGGTACCTAATAACGATAAATCTTTATTGCTTATTAACTCAGGTATGGCACCGATGAAAAAATACTTCACAGGTGAAGTAACACCTCCAAGTGTTCGTGTTACTACCTGCCAGAAGTGTATTAGAACTCCCGACCTTGAACGCGTTGGTATTACTGCCCGTCATGGCACTTTTTTTGAAATGCTTGGTAACTTCTCCTTTGGTGATTACTTTAAGCCTGAAGCTATCACTTGGGCTTGGGAGTTTTTAACCAAAACACTTGAAATCCCTGCTGAACTCTTATGGCCTTCTGTTTATGAAGAAGATGATGAGGCATATAATTTCTGGCGTGATGTTATAGGTGTGCCCGAAGAGCGCATTGTTAGAATGGGCAAAGAAGATAACTTCTGGGAGCACGGCACAGGTCCTTGCGGTCCTTGTAGCGAAATTTACTTTGACCGCGGTGAAAAATACGGTTGTGGCTCACCCGACTGTAAACCCGGTTGCGACTGCGACAGATATATGGAAATTTGGAACAATGTTTTCTCCCAGTTCAATAATATGGGCGACGGTACTTATACCGAGCTTGAGCATAAAAACATTGATACAGGTATGGGTCTCGAACGTCTTGCTTGCGTTATGCAGGGTGTTGATAATATGTTTGAAGTTGACACCATTCGCAATATTTTAGATAATGTTTGTCGTATCTCACACAAAGAATATGGCAAGGATACAGCCACCGATATTTCTATCCGCGCTATTACCGACCACGCAAGAGCCGCTACCTTTATGATAAGTGACGGCATTATTCCTTCTAACGAAGGTCGTGGATATGTTCTTCGTCGTATTATCAGAAGAGCTGTTCGTCACGGCAAGATTATCGGTATTAACCGCCCCTTCTTTATGGAACTATGTGATACTGTAATTAATGAAAACAAGCAGGGCTACCCTGAACTTGTAGAAAAACAACAGCTAATTACAAAGGTTATAAACAACGAAGAAGCATCCTTTAATAAAACCGTTGACCAAGGTCTTTCAATGCTTGAAGAGTTGACAAAAAATAATAAAACTTTCTCAGGTGAAGATGCATTCAAGCTTTACGACACCTATGGTTTCCCCATTGACCTTACAAAAGATATTCTTGCAGAAAAAGGCATCACCTTAGATGAAGAGCGATTTAAAGAACTTATGGAAGAGCAAAAGCAAAAGGCTCGTAACGCGCGTAAAGCATCAGATGGCGAAAGCTGGAAGAGCGAAGGCTTTGCATTTGAAAATATAAAAACCACCGAATTTGTGGGTTATACCCAAAATACCGCTACAGCAAAAGTTTTAGATATAGTTGTAGATAATGAGCATTTAAATAGCGTGTTCGAAGGTCAAAAGGCGGCTATCGTCCTTGATACTACACCCTTCTATGCAGAAAGCGGCGGTCAGATTGGTGATAGTGGTATTATTAAAACCGAAAACGCAGAATTCACTGTGAGTGATACCACCAAAACCACAAACGGCATTTTCATTCATTTGGGCACACTCGTTAGCGGTGTAATCTCGGTTGGTGATACTGTTAGCGCTCATATTGATACCCTAAAGCGCGCTGCTATTCGTCGCAACCATACTGCTGCTCACCTTTTGCAAGCCGCTTTGCGTTCAGTTCTCGGCAACCATGTTGAACAGGCAGGTCAGCTAGTAAACGATAAAATAGTTCGTTTTGACTTTACTCACTTCTCTGCTTTAACACCTGAAGAAATCAAAGCGGTAGAAGATAAGGTAAACAATGCTATTTTAAATGCTATCACAGTAGAAAACACCGAAATGCCGATTGATGAAGCTAAAAAGCTTGGCGCTATGGCATTATTTGGTGAAAAATACGGCGATGTTGTTCGCGTTGTAAATGCTTTAGGCGTATCGGTTGAACTTTGCGGTGGTACCCATGTTGACAACACATCTAAAATTGGTCTTTTCCATATCAATTCCGAATCAAGCGTTGCCGCAGGTGTTAGACGTATTGAAGCTGTAACAGGCGCTAATGTGTTATCAGTAATCGAGAACTATATCAAATTGGCTAACGATACTGCAGATGCGTTAAAATCGGCTAATATTAACGATATTGCTAAGCGTGCAACTATTGTTATAAACGAATTAAAGGATACTCAAAAGGCTTTAGAAAAAGCAGAAGCACAGCTTGCCAACAGTAAACTTTCAAGTATTCTCGACGGCGCTACTACCATTGGCGATATTAGGGTTGTTGCAAAAGAACTCAAAGGTGTAAATGCTGACGAATTACGGAAAATGTGTGATATTATTAAGGCAGATAACCCTGATACCGTTGCATTGTTAGTAAGTGTTAACGGCGAAAAATTAACATTCTGTGCCGCTTGTGGTAAGGATGCAATAACCAAGGGTGTTCACGCAGGTAACTTAGTACGCGAAATTGCTAAGCTCACAGGCGGTAACGGTGGCGGTAAGCCCGATAGCGCTATGGCGGGTGGCAAAGATATTGCTAAGCTTGTAACCGCTTTACAAAGCGTAGTTTCTGTAGTAGAAAGCCAAATAAAGTGAGGTTAAATTATGAGTGATTGCTTATTTTGTAAAATAATTAGCGGTGATATTCCCTCAACTAAGGTTTACGAAAACGAATATGTTTACGCTTTTTTGGATATTGAACCGCAAGCACCCTTTCACGCAATTATAGTACCAAAAACTCATATTGCATCAGCAGACGAAATAAATACTAAAAATAGTATTTATATTGCAAAGATTTTTGAAGCTATTGCAGATATTGCCAAAGCCGAAAATTTAAGCGACGGTTACCGAGTAGTTAATAACTGCGGTAAAAACGGCGGTCAAACTGTCGGTCATATTCATTTTCACCTACTTGCCCGCAGAAATTTAGCGTGGCCTCCAGGTTGATTTAATTTTCTGAAAGAAGTTGTTATAAATGAAAAAAGATATTACTTTAGTAGTTATGGCGGCGGGTATGGGCAGTCGCTTTGGCTCGTTAAAACAGCTTGAGCCTATTGGCAAAAACGGCGAAGTTATACTTGATTTCTCGGTTTATGATGCCATTAAAGCAGGTTTTACAAAGGTTGTTTTTGTAATAAAGCGCGCAATTGAAAAAGATTTTAAGGAAATTGTAGGCAAAAAAATTGAAAAGAAAATCAATGTAGAATATGTATTCCAAGAAATTGACGCTTTACCCACCGGCTTTAAAGCACCAAAGGACCGCCAAAAGCCTTGGGGTACCGCACATGCTATTCTTTGCTGTAAAGATGTTGTTAAAGAACCTTTTGCAGTTGTTAATGCTGATGACTTCTACGGTGCGGGTGCTTTCCAAAAAACCGCCGAGTATTTACAAAGTGAAACTAACAACTACTGTATGGTAGGCTTCCGTCTTGTAAATACACTCACAGAAAACGGTTATGTTTCGCGCGGTGTTTGTGTTACAGATGATGATAATCACCTTAAATCAATTACCGAGCGCACAAAGATTATGAATTGCAAATTCACCGAAGACGACGGAAAAACTTGGGAAAGCTTAGCCCCTGATACAGTAGTTTCAATGAATCTTTGGGGCTTTATGCCTGATGTTTTCGATTACATAGAAAAAGGCTTTATGGAGTTTTTAAATAAGAGTATTAACCTTCCTAAAAGCGAATATTATCTTCCAAGTGTTGTATCTTCTCTAATTGAAACAAACGAAAAGCAGGTTGATGTTTTGGTAGCTGAAGAAAAATGGTACGGCGTTACTTATAAGGAAGATAAGGATTTAGTAGTTAAAGCTATCGGCAAAATGATAGATGACGGAAAATATCGAAATATTTAAGGAGAGTTAATTATGTTTAAAAGAACAAAAGGATTTATTGCAGATTTTAAGGCGTTTGTTATGCGCGGTAATGTTATTGATATGGCAGTCGGTGTAATTATTGCCGGTGCCTTTGGTAAAATTACTACAAGTATTGTAAATGATGTTTTTATGCCCTTTATCGGATGGTTGATTGGTGGTTTTGATTTAAGCCAGCTTAATATAATTTTAAAGCCGGAAGTTTTAGATGAAGCAGGTGCAGTTGTTGAGCCAGCTGTAACAATAGGCATTGGTACTTTACTTGTTACTATTATCGACTTTTTAATTATTGCATTTATAGTATTCCTTATAATTAAAATGTTTGCTAAAGCAAAAGAACTTTCCGAAAAAGCATTAGCTAAAAAAGAACAAGAGGTTGAAGAAGTTCCAGGAGAAAAAGCTCCTACTACTGAAGAACTTTTAAGCCAGATTCTTGAAGAAATCAAGAAAAAATAATTATGATACATACAAAAACACCATTCTAAAAAAGAATGGTGTTTTTTAATATCAGATTACTTTGCAAGCGGATGGAATTTTGCATATTTACTTGCATATTTTTCTTTAACAAACTGTGCGTAAACTTGTGTCGAAGAAATATCACTATGCCCTAACATCTCTTTAATATCTTTTAGCTTTGCGCCATTTTCAAGCAGATGCGCCGCAAAGGAATGACGAAGTGTTTGTGGTGTGATTTCCTTTGTTATGCCCGCTTTATTAGCATAATATTTGATAATCTTCCAAAAACCTTGGCGCGTCATAGGTTGACCTGAAAGGTTAGTAAACAAGTAGCTGTTTTCACTCTCACTAACAATCGCCGTTCTTACATTTTGTATATACTCATTAAGGGATTTTACCGCCGCAGGATAAATTGGCACTATACGCTCTTTTTCGCCGTTTTTAAGGCGAAGTATACCTATAGTAAGATTGATATCACTAACCTTAATCGAGAGTAGCTCAGACACCTTTATACCGGTAGCGTAAAGCAACTCAAGCATTGCTTTATCGCGAACACTTTTAAAATCATCGCCGTCAGGTTGAGATAATAAGAGCACAATTTCATCTGCACCCAAAACACCTAAATTATGGGTTTTTGGTTTTTTAAGCTTAATGCTATCAGTAGGGTTTTGGGAAAGCCTACCGCTTACTACCAAAAACTTAAAGAAAGCGCGCAAGGATGCCAAAATGCGAACCTTTGTAGCCTGTGATTTATCAAGCCCGGTTATGTAATTTTCAATTGTCTTTACATCAATTTTTGTAAAATCATCATAGCAATGTGCAATAAACTGCTTTACATCGCGAATATACGCTTCCAGCGTGCTTGCCGAAGAATTTTTTGTATTAGACAAATAGTTTTCAAACTCAGCTAAGCAGTCCATATTGCACCTCCTGTTTTACAAAGTAAAATGTTTTATAAGTCCTTTTGAAATCATAGCATCGATAAATGCACACGCAACTGTGCTAAGCGATAATATAAGATATTTTATTGTATAATCCTTAAAATCTACAGACAAATTGAGTGGCAAGGTTTTTGGTAAAGTAATGCTTGAAAATTTAATTGAAAAGCGTACTGATTCCCTTGAAGCCAAAATTAAAATTATTAAAAATATCAGTGTTGGCGGTATTATAATTACAGCATTAAATGCAATCCCCTTGAGTGAGTATGAAGAATATAGAAAAGCGGTAATGCCACCCTGCAAAAGACCTTTTATAAATAAAGCTGAAGGCACTGTAACAACCCCAAAAAGCGAAGCGCCTAAAAGAAACAATATAAATAGTGATGACAAAAAACCAAACAAAGAATTTATAAATATAACACCAAATTTTTCGCTTGTTCTTAAAAAAATATAATCGGTTATGTACTCATTCGAATAACTTTTTAAATAAGAAAAATTATTTTGCGTGAAAATTCCAACAAAAAAACCTATTGTAAAAATTAATGTTACCGTAAGTAAAAAAGAATTTTTTTTAAAAAACTCTAAAATCCCGAAGTTTCTAATACTAAGTACTCTTCCCTTTTGCATTGTATCACTCACCTTTAAGAAATACTATGCATTTATGGGACAAGATATTACAAGGCATATTTAGTGTTTATAAAACGCCCTAACAACCATATAGAGTGGTTGTGTTGTTATGTAAACTGATATTTATGACAAAAAAGCCAAAAACTTTAATATTCACAATAATAAAAGCCATATTTTTATAGTGGTAATATATTTATACTACAAAAAAATGATTATGTCAACTAAAAATTTGCTACTTGAAATTGTAATTTTACTGTGTTATAATTTTTGTATGTATACTGAAAGGAAGTAAAAAATGGCTATAGGATTTAGAAAAAGTCTGTTTGGCTTTAATCAAAACGATGTTATTGATTATATAGAAAAAACACACAAGAAATTTAAAATGAAAGCTGACGAGCTCACAAATAAGCTTGAACAAGCAAAAAAAGATTACGAAGCATTAACTAATGAAAAGAACGAAATAAGCCAAAAGCTTAATGAATTTACTAAAAAAGCCGACGAAATTGAAATGCTATCCGAAAAAATTGGTAAGTTATATTTAGTTTCGCAAAGTAATGCTCAGGCGATTATTAGTAATGCCAAAGAAAATAGCGCAAAATCACAAATGGAAGTTGATAGAAATCTCACAGCTATTGAAGAAGCTCATATATCCTTAAATGAACTGCGCGAGAGTATAATAAAAACCTCTGATAACTTTATTAAAGAGGTTGATGCACTGCTCTCTTCCCTTGCCACAACTCGTGAACAGATTACCGAAAATGTTAAAGAATCTAATGATGCATTCCAAAACTTTGAAGAAGCTTATGAAATCATTATAACTGAATAAAAGTAAAAACGGTTTAGCAATTGCTGAGCCGTTTTTTTATGTAAGATTATATAAATTTCTTATTTGCTTTTTTATTTACACCTATTATTGCACCAATTAGCGACGATAAAAGTATTATCACAAATCTTAAAAGTAAATGAATACTAACCGCACCCCTGTTTACCAAAAGAGTTATTAAGGCGGTAATAATAAAAACAACAAGTGCAACCGCACCGCCTAATAAAATACCCTTTTCTCCTTTGTGATTTCCCAAAAAAAACGAAGATGCAAAACCGCCTATTGCTAAAGAGAGTGTTGCAAAAAGCGGAGAAAGTTCGTACCCACCTTCTAAAAAGTAAAGCACCAATGCAAAAATAAATGCCGCAACAACAAACACCGCAATAAAAATTAGCACTGTTTTAATAATTGTCATATACCCTATTTTATTTTCACCCATAAAAATTCCCTCCCGAACACTAAAGTGTATTCGGAAGGGACAAAACTTATTACTATAATTGTTATTTTTGGGCAGGTTGGTCGTGAACAGTTAAATTAGTCTGTAAAGCCCAACGAGCAACAGTCATTTTACTGCGGTCAACCTGAGATTCAATAACCATAGTGTCTTCCTTTAAGGAGATTACTCTGCCGTGAATACCACCAATAGTAACAACCTCATCGCCTACTTGAAGATTTTCACGCATTAACTTTTCTTCTTTTTGTTTTTTCTTCTGGGGACGAATCATAAAGAAATAAAGTGCGCCAAAAATCAGAGCATAGATAACGATCATAAGGATCATGCTAGAGCCACCACCGGCATTACCGGTTGTAGCTGTATTATCAGCAAGTGTTAAAAAGTTAAAATTCATTTTAATATTCCTCCAAAAATTTATCTTGTTTATTATACCGCATTATACTTAAAAAAGCAAGTCTGAAGTTAATATTTAACAATTCGTTAAATATTATTAAATTCTTTTAGAATAAATTATTTCCTTTTCACGCTTAAATTCCCTAAAAGTACCATTATCTAAAGCGTTTCGTATATCTTCCATAAGGTGATTATAAAACCATAAATTGTGCATAACCAAAAGCCTTTGAGAAAGCATTTCTTGGCTTTTTAGCAAGTGACGAATATATGCTCTGCTATATCTTTGACAAACAGGGCAACCGCAATTTTCGTCAATTGGTCGCATATCAAGCTCGTACTTTTTATTGTTGATGTTGATAATACCCTCACTTGTAAATAAATGTCCGTGGCGGGCATTTCGGCTTGGCATTACGCAATCGAACAAATCCACACCACGCTCTACCGCATTAAGTATATTTGCAGGAGTACCTACACCCATTAAGTATCTAATTTTATCCATAGGCATAAAAGGCTCTACATGTTCAATAACATCGTACATAATTTCTGCAGGCTCACCTACCGCTAAACCACCAATAGCATAGCCGTCTAAATCAAGTTCTGCTATTTCTTTCATATGGTTTATGCGTAAATCGTTATAGGTACAGCCTTGGTTTATGCCAAAAAGCATTTGCTCTTTATTTATTGTAGTATCAAATGAATTAAGCCGCGCCATTTCAGCTTTACAACGCTTAAGCCAACGGGTAGTACGCTCACACGACTGCTTGGAATAAGAATATTCGGCAGGGTTTTCAACGCATTCATCAAATGCCATAGCAATTGTAGAACCTAAGTTAGACTGAATACGCATACTTTCTTCAGGTCCCATAAAAATACGCTTGCCGTCAATGTGCGAAGCAAAGGTTACGCCCTCTTCTTCAATTTTTCTAAGCGATGAAAGAGAGAAAACTTGAAATCCTCCGCTATCGGTTAAAATAGGTCCATCCCAGGTTGAAAATGTGTGAAGTCCGCCACACTGTTTTATAACCTCGTCACCAGGGCGAATATGCAAATGGTATGTGTTAGAAAGCATTACCTGACAACCGAGAGTTTTCAAATCTTCGGCAGAAACCGCACCCTTTATGGCGCCGCAGGTTGCAACATTCATAAAGGCGGGTGTTTGAACTGTGCCACGGTTTGTATGAAACTCACCACGGCGAGCGCTTCCCTCTTGCTTTAATAATTTATACATTTTAACTCCTAATTTTGGTTTATTATTTTTAATATATCTTGCGTGCTTTCGGCAATATAATCAGCGCCGGCATTTTTAAGCTCATAAAAATCGCCATAACCGTAAAGGACACCAAGCGAATCAATATTATTTTCCTTAGCGCCATCAATATCGTGGTGACGGTCACCTATCATAATTGCTAATGATTTATCAGTAATACCGCTTTTTTCAAGTGCTACACGAATAACATCCGTTTTATAGTTTAATTTACCATCAAAGGTAGCGCCAACAATGTAATCAAAGTATTTTAATAAATCGTACTGGCGCAGTATAGTTTCCGCAAAGGGTGTTGGCTTTGAAGTCGCTAAAACCAGCGTCATACCCTGTTGCTTTAAAGTTTTCAAAACATTATCAATACCATCATACAAGGTGTTTTGATTTATACCCTCGCTTCGATAAAATTCGCGGTAAAATTCTACTGCTTTTAATGCCTTTTCATTAGAAAATGAGTAATTTTTCATAAAAGAATCCACAAGCGGTGGGCCAATAAAGGTATTAAGTGCTGCTTGGTCAGTTTCTATAATATCAAATTTTTTTAATGCGTAAATAACGCCATTCATAATACCTTTAGCGCTATCACTTATAGTTCCGTCTAAATCAAAAAGTATATATTTGTACATATTTTTATCCACCTATATAATTATCATCGCGTCGCCGAAGCTAAAGAAACGATATTTTTCTTCGACCGCCTTCTTGTAAGCATTCATTGTGTTTTCATACCCTGCAAAAGCCGATACTAACATAATTAGTGTACTTTCAGGCAAATGGAAATTGGTAATAAGCCCGTCCATTATGCCGAACTTATAACCCGGAAAAATAAAAATACTTGTGTCATCAGTACACTCTTTTATCTCACCAAATCTTTGCATTGCGCTTTCAAGAGTGCGACAGCTTGTAGTCCCTACACAAATTATTCTACCGCCATTTTGCTTTGTTTCATTTATAATATCAGCAGTTTCTTTGGGAATAATATAGTGTTCAGAGTGCATTTTATGTTCATCAATATTATCAACCTTAACAGGACGGAATGTACCCAAACCAACATGTAAGGTAACATATGCGATTTTTATCCCTTTAGCTTTTAAATCCGCAAGCATTTCATTTGTAAAATGAAGTCCCGCAGTTGGTGCCGCCGCTGAGCCTAATTCTTTAGAATAAACAGTTTGATAGCGTTCTTTATCTTCTAATTTTTCTTTTATATAAGGTGGTAACGGCATTTGTCCAACCTTTTCAATAACAGAGTAAAATTCACCCTTAGGAAAAAATTCTACAACTCGGTTTCCGTCAGGTAAAACTTCACGAACGGTAGCTGTTAAATCGTCAGAAAACTTAAAATTATGGTCCGTTTTTGCCTTTTTACCGGGGCCTGTTAAACACTCCCAAAGATTTATACCTTTTTGCTTCAAAAGAAGAAACTCAACTACCGCACCTGTATCCGTACGAGCACCATAAAGACGAGCTGGCAAAACCCTTGTGTTGTTAAGCACAAGACAGTCACCTGCTTTTAAAAATTCACTTAAATTATTAAAATTTGTATGTTTAATTTCGCCTGTTTTTCTATCCAAATTTAAAAGGCGCGAGGTATTGCGTGGCTCAATTGGTGTTTGGGCAATAAGCTCAGGCGGTAAATCGTAAAAAAAGTCACTTGTTTTCATAAAAACTCCCATAAAAAATTGACAAATACTAAAAATAATGGTATCATAATTTAGTATGTATAGTATATATTATATTGTAAATTGCTTAATATAGCAAGCATATTTTACATCTTTGAAAGGATTGTTTAAAAATGAAAAAATTTAATGTAGGTATTATAGGTGCTACAGGTATGGTAGGTCAGCGCTTTGCGCTACTACTTGAAAACCATCCTTGGTTTAATGTTACTACTCTTGCCGCAAGCGCAAATTCTGCAGGCAAATCGTATAAAGATGCTGTCGGTAACCGTTGGGCTATGAAAAATTCAATGCCCGAAAAGTTTGAGAATATGACAGTTTTAGATGCCGAAAAGGATATTGAAACTATTGTTTCTAATGTTGACTTTGTTTTCTGCGCTGTTAATATGAAAAAGGATGAAATCAAGGCTTTGGAAGAAACCTATGCCAAGCACGAATGCCCTGTTATTTCTAACAATTCGGCTCACCGCTTTACACCTGATGTTCCTATGATTATTCCTGAAATCAATGCCAACCACGCAGAGATTATTAAATCGCAAAGAGAACGCCTTGGTACAAAGCGCGGTTTTATTGCGGTTAAATCCAACTGCTCACTTCAAAGCTATGTTCCAGCCCTTTATCCGCTTGATAAATTTGGTGTAGATAAAGTGCTTGTTTGTACTTATCAGGCAATTTCGGGCGCCGGCAAAACCTTTGAGCGTTGGCCTGAAATGATAGATAATGTTATCCCCTATATTGGCGGCGAAGAAGAAAAAAGCGAAAAAGAACCGCTTAAAATTTGGGGTGAAATTAAAAATGGCGAAATCATACCTGCTAATAACCCTAAATTTACTGCACAATGCTTGCGCGTACCTGTATCAGATGGTCACATGGCTGCAGTTTATGTTACCTTTAAAAATAAGCCCACTAAGGAAGAAATCATTGATACTTGGGCAAACTTTAAGGGAGCGCCTCAAGATTTGGATTTACCCCTTGCTCCAAAGCAGTTCCTTAACTACTTTACCGAAGATAATATGCCCCAAACAAAGTTAAATCGCGACCTTGAAAAAGGTATGGCAGTTTCTATTGGCCGTTTACGCGAAGACAGTCAGTACGACTATAAGTTTGTTTGTCTTTCACATAACACATTAAGAGGTGCCGCAGGCGGTGCTGTATTACTCGCAGAATTACTTTGTGCTAAAGGGTATATGGACTAATTATTAATTTTTAGGAGTGATTTAATGAAAAATCGCGTTTTTACTGGATGTGCTACTGCATTAATAACACCTATGCTCCAAGACGGAAAAGTTAACTTTCCAATGCTTGAAAAACTTGTTGATAACCAAATTAATGCTGGGATAGATGCTTTGGTTATCTGCGGTACAACAGGCGAAAAATCGACACTTCGTTATGATGAGCATTTGAAGGTTATTGAAGTTGCCGCTAAAGTATGCAATAAGCGTGTTCCAATTATCGCAGGCACCGGCAGTAATGATACAGTTTATTCGGTTGAATTATGCCGTGATGCCGAAGCTTTAGGCGCCGATGCGCTTTTAATGGTCACCCCTTATTATAATAAAGCTTCTCAATCAGGTCTTGTTAAGCATTATAATTATATTGCAGACCGTGTAACAAAGCCTATCATTCTTTATAATGTCCCTTCTCGTACAGGTGTTAATATTCAGCCTGCAACCTATAAAGAACTTGCAAAGCACCAAAGAATAGTTGCTACCAAAGAGGCTTCGGGTGATATTTCACAAATTGCCGAAATCAAGTATCTTTGCGGTGACGATTTGGATATTTATTCAGGTAACGACGACCAAACAGTGCCTGTTCTATCTTTAGGCGGTATTGGTGTGATTTCTGTTGCATCCAATATAATACCTGCCCAGATGAGCAAGCTTTGTCACGAATATTTAAACGGCAATACTGATATTTCTCGTGAAATGCAAAATAAATATTTAGGTTTTATGAAAGCACTCTTTTATGATGTTAACCCCATTCCTGTAAAGACCGCAATGAATCTTATGGGAATGAATGTTGGCGAATGTAGGCCACCCCTTTTTCCAATGGATGACAGAACAACACAAGCTTTAAAGCAAAAGCTTATTGAATGTAATCTACTTTAGTAAAATATAATGGATGTGAAAAAATGATTAAAGCAATTTTAGTAGGTGCTTGTGGTAAAATGGGACTTAATGTTACTGCGCGCGCTAAAGAGGATAGCGAAATTAAAATTGTTGTAGGTATTGACAAGTACAATAGCGGTATGGATTACCCTGTTTTTGCTTCTTTTAAACAAATAAATACCGCAGCTGATGTTATTATTGATTTTTCTAATCCCTTATTGCTTGACGATTTATTGGAATATGCAACCAATAAAAAATTACCTGTAGTTATTGCTACAACGGGATATACTGATGCACAAATTGAAAAAATTAAAGCAGCTGCTAAAACTATCCCTATATTCTTTACCTTTAATATGTCTGTTGGTGTAAACCTTTTATGCTCGCTTGCCAAAAAAGCTGCGGGTATACTGGGTAATGGTTTCGATATTGAAATTGTTGAAAAACATCATAATCAAAAGCTCGACGCACCTTCAGGTACTGCAATAATGCTTGCAAATTCTATTAACACCGTTTTTAACGACAAGCTTAACTTCGAGTACGACCGTCATTCAAAACGTGCTAAGCGTCCAAAGAACGAAATTGGTATTCACTCTGTAAGGGGCGGTACTATTGTTGGTGAGCATGATGTAATTTTTGCAGGTTGTGATGAGGTTGTTACCCTTTCCCACACTGCACATTCAAAACAGGTTTTTGCTACAGGTGCAATAACTGCTGCAAAATTTTTAATTACTAAACCTTGTGGACTTTATGATATGAACGATATAATTAACTTTAATTAAAGTAAAATAAAGCCGTTTTCAAAAAAACGGCTTTATTTTTTTAAAAAATGAATAAGAAAACTTTTTTTGTCAATTATATTAGTGAATAAAAGGAGTTGATAAAAAATGTTTGATAAACTTTGTTTAATTCTCGTAATTATAGGTGCACTTAATTGGGGGCTTGTAGGTTTATTCAGTTTTGACCTTGTAGCCTGGGCATTCGGCGGTAGTACTGCAATAATAAGCAGAATAATCTACACTGTAATCGCTCTTGCAGGTGTATGGTGTATTTCACTACTATTCCGTCGCCACGCACTTGATGAGTAAAAATAACTGTTTACACTAAAGAAAATGGACTCGGGTAAAACCGAGTCCATTTTCTTAATATAACTACTTTTTAGTATATTTTTCTCTTGCTACATAGCTTGTATGTAAGTCGTGGTGAGCCTTGTGGCCGCCAAAACCGTCATACCATTCTTCATAAAGCTTTTTAACAACAGGAGATTCGTGTGACTTGCGAATAGCCATAGCCTTGTCCTGATCATAAAGAGCCTTAGCGCGAACAGCCTTTAAATCAACTGTGTCGCGAACACTTTGCGGATGGATTGGTTGACCGCCGCCGTTTACACAACCACCGGGGCATCCCATAATTTCAACGAATGTCCAATTCTTAGGATTGCCATTCTTCATCATATCCATTACGCATTTAGCAGCGCCTGCACCTGAAGCAACAGCAACATTGATATCCATACCGTTGATATTAACAGTAGCTTCTTTTAAGCCTTGTGTACCGCGAACTGCAGTAAAGTCAATATCGGTATTGTCCTTACCGGTAAGCCAGTCATTAGCAGTACGTAAAGCAGCTTCCATAACACCACCGGTAGCACCGAAGATAACCGCAGCGCCGGTATCTTCACCCAAGGGAGAGTCAAACTCTTCATCAGGTAACATATTGAACTGGATACCTGCACGGTCAATCATCTTAGCAAGTTCACGTGTGGTGATAGCAATATCAACATCGGGTACGCCTGCAGCCGACTGATCCGGACGACCGATTTCAAACTTCTTAGCAGTACAAGGCATAACTGATACAGAAACGATATCCTTAGGATCAATGCCCATCTTTTCAGCATAGTAGGTCTTAAATACAGCACCTGCCATTTGTTGAGGAGATTTACAGGTTGAAAGATGGTTAATCATATCGGGATAGTAGTATTCGCAGAACTTAACCCAACCAGGTGAGCAAGAAGTAATCATTGGTAATGTACCACCGTTATTGATACGCTCTACCAATTCGTTAGCTTCTTCAACGATTGTAAGGTCAGCAGCGAAGTCGGTATCGAATACCTTATCAAATCCGAGTCTTCTAAGAGCTGCAACCATTTTACCTTCAACATTTGTGCCGATAGCGTTGCCGAAGCATTCACCTAATGTAGCACGAACAGAAGGAGCAGTTTGAACAACAACATGCTTGCTTTCATCAGCCAAAGCTTCCCAAATCTTATCAGTATCATCCTTTTCAACCAATGCACCTGTGGGGCATACAACAGTACATTGACCGCAAGAGATACAAGGAACATTAGAAAGACCCACTTCAAAAGGTGTTCCAATATTAGTATCAATACCGCGGTTATTAGCGCCGATAACACCTACATACTGCTCGTTACAAGCAGCTACACAACGACGGCAAAGAATACACTTGTTGTTATCTCTTACAAGGTGGGGTGTGCTTTGGTCAAGCTCATATTCGGGCTTGAAGCCACCAAATGCAGCTTCATCTACGCCGTAGTCAAGGCAAAGCTTTTGAAGTTCACAGTTGGTAGAACGAGCGCAAGAAAGACACTTTTTCTCGTGTGTAGAGAGAATAAGTTCAAGAGTAGTTTTTCTGGCTTTTTGAATTTTTTCGGTATTTGTAAGAACTTCCATACCTTCAGTTACCGGGTAAACACAAGCCGTAACAATACGGAAACCTCTGCCTTCGTTTACTTCAACAACGCAAATACGGCAAGCGCCAATTTCGTTCTTTTCTTTCATATAGCAAAGGGTAGGAATTTCGATACCTGCTTTACGGGCAGCATCTAAAACAGTAGAGCCCTTAGGTACACTTACAGCAATACCGTTAATTTTAACATTTATCATATCCATTATTATAAGGCTCCTTTCTTATTGCTTAGAGATTGCTTTAAACTTACAGTTACCCATACAAACGCCGCACTTAACGCACTTGTCAGCATCGATAGTGTAAGAAGCAAGCTTATGACCAGGTGCTACGTAGTCTGTCTTTGTAATTGCATTTACAGGACAGTTCTTAGCGCAAACACCACAACCAATACACTTATCCATATCAATTGTAAATGTAAGAAGATCTTTACATACGCCTGCAGGACACTTCTTATCAACAACGTGAGCAACATATTCGTCACGGAAGAAGTTAAGTGTAGAAAGTACAGGGTTAGGAGCAGTTTGACCAAGACCGCAAAGCGAGTTCTGCTTAATGTAGTAGCAAAGCTCTTCAAGACGGTCAACATCTTCAAGTGTTCCCTTGCCTGAAGTAATCTTATCAAGCAACTCAAGAAGTCTCTTAGTACCTACACGGCAAGGAGTACATTTACCGCAAGATTCATCAACAGTAAATTCAAGGAAGAATTTAGCCATATCAACCATACAGTTGTCTTCATCCATAACGATAAGACCACCAGAACCCATCATACAACCTATAGCAGTTAGGTTGTCGTAGTCAACTTCAGTATCAATTAGGTGAGCAGGAATACATCCACCCGAAGGACCACCAGTTTGAGCCGCCTTAAACTTTTTACCGTTAGGAATACCTCCGCCGATTTCATCAATGATATGACGAAGTGTAGTACCCATAGCAATTTCAACAAGACCGGTATGCTTAATTTTACCACCTAAAGCGAATACCTTGGTACCCTTAGACTTTTCAGTACCCATAGAAGCAAACCATTCAGCACCACGAAGGATGATTTGCGGAACATTAGCAAAGGTTTCAACGTTGTTTTCAACGGTAGGTTTACCAAATAGACCCTTAACTGCCGGATAAGGAGGACGAGGTCTTGGCTCACCGCGGTTACCTTCGATAGATGTCATAAGAGCAGTTTCTTCACCGCAAACAAATGCACCTGCACCCAAACGGATAAACAAATCAAAGTCAAAGCCTGAACCGAAGATGTTTTTACCCAAAAGACCATATTCACGAGCCTGGTCGATAGCCTTTTGTAAACGCTTAACAGCAATTGGATACTCAGCACGAACATATACATAACCTTCAGTGGCACCAATAGCGTAACCGGCAATAGCCATAGCTTCAACCAAACAATGAGGGTCGCCCTCTAATACAGAACGGTCCATAAATGCACCAGGGTCACCTTCGTCTGCATTACATACAACATATTTTTGGTCAGCCTTATTAGGAGCACATAAAGACCATTTAAAGCCAGTCGGGAAGCCGCCGCCTCCACGTCCGCGAAGACCCGAATCAGAAATAACCTTGATTACATCTTCAGGCTTCATTTCGGTAAGAACCTTACCAAGCGCTGCATAACCATCCATTGCGATATACTCGTCAATGTTTTCGGGGTCAATAACACCACAGTTACGAAGAACAACACGGTTTTGAGATTTATAGAAAGCGGTGTCGCCTAAAGCAACACGTCCTTCTACCTTAGGAGCATCCGCACCTGTATCGTTATAAACCAAACGCTCAACAGGACGTCCTTTAAGAAGATGCTCTTCAACTATCTCTTTAACATCATCGGTAGAAACACGGCTATAAAAAGTACCGTCAGGATAAACGATAACAACAGGACCTAATTCACAAAGTCCAAAACAACCGGTTTGAACAAGCTTTACTTCTTCGGCAAGATCAAATGCTATAATATTCTCTTCAAAAGCCTTTTGAATAGAAGCACTACCTGAAGAAGTACAACCCGTACCGCCACAAATTAACACATGTGCACGAATCATATTTTTACCTCCAATATCTTAACAGCCTAAGCTTTAATTACAAATTCTGTAACAACCTTGCCCTCTTTCAAGTGCTCTTTTGCTACTCTTTTTGCTTTTTCAGCATCCATTTTTACATAGGTTACCTTTTCTTTGCCTGCTTCAAATACTTCTACAACAGGTTCGTACTCACAAATACCAATACACCCTGTTTGAGAAACTGTTACGGTATCAGTCAGTCCAAGTTCATTAACCTCTTCAACCAATGCATTAAGCACAGGTCTTGCACCTGCAGCAATGCCGCAAGTAGCCATACCAACAACAACGCGGGTGTCGTTAGTGCCTTCGCGAAGAATAACCTTATTCTTCATTTTTTCTTTAATTGCTTGTAATTCAGCTAAAGATTTCATAGTGGATTTTCCTTTCTATCCTTTTTGGATTTCCAAATACTGTTCTTTTAAGTATTCTTCAATCCATTTAATTACTTCATAAGTATTCAATGGTACACCTTCAAGCACTTGACGAAGCTCACGCGTATCAAGTAAAACTTCACCATTTTCAAATTTATGAACAAACTGAAAATCGGTATAAGGATGACCTTGAATAATAGTTTTAACCGTTTCAACAATGTCACCTAAAGGCGCACAGTCGATATGGTTTTTAAAAAATATAGTCTTAACGGTAGTGCCGTGACTGTCAGGGTATTTATAAATATGCTTTGAGAAAATTTCCAAACTTCCGCCTGTTTGCTCAGCGGCAAGCTTTAATAAAGGAAGTCCCATCCCCACCTTGCGTGTAGTACGGGTAGTGTAAAACGGATTTAATACCGCTTGTAACACCTCATCTGTCATACCACAACCATCATCTTCAATGTTAAGTGTTATGGTATCACCAATTTCCTCTATTAAAATTTTGGTTAAGGTAGCTCCCGCCTTAACCGAATTTTCGGTAATATCAAGAATATTAAGCGATAATTCTTTCATAGACTTTTCCTCAAAAGCTTAAAAAGATTTGTGACTGCGTTTTCATCATCGTCGGGTAACAAAAAATAATTATCTTTTTCACTTATATCCCAAAGATAGTGTGCATCGCTGCTTACTACAAAATCACAGCCGATATCAGAAAACCTTGATGCTTTATCTTTATTGCATAGCTCTGCAAACTTAAAGGGATGCTCGGGCGGAAGTCCGCCTAAAACCGCTGTTACCGAGTTGGAATCACGGTCAATATGTGCAGGATAGCATACACCGCCATATTCTTCAACCAAGCGCGGCACCTCATCAAAGGAAAGCGTCGTCGCATTTGAAAGTAGAAATTCATCATCACCCACAATATTATCGGCACTATCACAAATAAATTGATTTCCAAAAATATCAGTACGGTTTTTGATTTTTATACGCCTTTTTTCAATTTCATCACCAAAAGCAATTGCATCAGATAAGTTTTCAAAAAGACATATAATATGTATTTCTTCTGCAGTTGTAAGTTCCATACCCGCAATAGGGATAATTCCGTGTTTTTTCGCAGCCTCAAAAAAGTAGGGACAATTTTTAACAGTATTATGGTCGGTAAGAGCCATAATTGAAAGACCGTTCAATTCCCCCATACCCGCAATACTGTTGGGTGTTGAATCGTCATCACCGCAGGGTGACAAACAGGAATGAATATGTAAGTCGTAATAATACTTTTTCATATTACTTTGCTTAAATATACAGCTGTATTATAAATATCCATATTGGTTGAAAGAATATTGATTTCTTTTTCCATTGCGGTTTTTATAACCTCTTCTTCCACCTTTACACCCTCTGCCAAAATAATGCAGGAAGTATCAGAAAGTGAAGCTACAGCCAATATATTTATATTCGACATAATAGTAACCCAAGCGTTGTCACTATCGGCGCGTCCCATAACCCAACTTAACAGGTCACCAACATAAACACCTACTATCTCCCTATCACCTTGTGGCAAGGCAATAGCAGTAAAAAGGTCACTATTGGCTAAATCCTTAACCTTCATCCTTTACACCACGCAGTCTTATAAGACATTTTTCAATATTAGACTGCCCTTTTACAATATCTTCTGCAAGTGCACGGCAGTTAGGAGCACCGCAAGAACCACAGTCAATACCTGGTAGAGTTTCTTTTATTTTTTGAATATCAGCCATCATATGCATAGATTCCGCCATACTTGGAGATAAGCGAGAAATTGGGCGATATGTTGGCAAATCATCAAATACAAATTCACTCGGTAGATATTCATCTCCCTCAGCATCAAAATGCTCTGAAACAGGCAAATATCTACGTAATGACCGCAAACGTGCTTTTGCGACAAAAGGATTTTGAATTGTAAGAACACCGCCTACACAACCGCCTGTACAAGCATTAAGTTCAATAAAATCAAGCGGCGGAATATTGCCGTTTTCCATTTGGTCAAGCACACGCATAACATTGTCAATGCCATCAGCAGCAAGATAATTTTCATTAAAAATTGCGGTTGCTTCTCCGCCTGAAGATGCCCAGCTAATACCTATTATACCTGAATTAGATAGTGGTTTAACATCATCGCCGTATTTCATAACACTAATAAGGTGGAAATACAAGTCACTAATTGATACTACTACATCTACCTTACTTTTATAACCTGCAAAACCGTTATTTACATAACTTGCCTTTGCAGGACAGGGAGAAATAAAACATATACCAATATCAGAATCCGAAAGTTCGGGATGCTCGCATTTTGCTTTTTCACGAGCTAAATGAGCAGCAACTTCCATAGGTGGTAACATATGTATTACATGATCTAAAAGTGAAGGAAAGCGAAGTGCTATAAGTCTTGTAATAACAGGACAAGCCGAACTAATCGCGGGCTTTATAACTCCACTTGTTTTTAAGTATTTCCGCGTATAAGATGATACAAGCTCAGCAGCAGCGGAAACCTCAAAAACATCATCAAACCCTAATTTTAAAAGACCATCTAATACATAGTCTACATCATCAAGATTATCAAACTGACCATAAAGTGTTGGGGCGGGTAAAGCAATTTTCCATTTAAATTTATCCATTGAAGAAAGAGCACTGCATTTAGCTTTTTTTGCCCTATTTGGACAAAGCCTTATACATTCTCCACAGTCAATACATCTTTCTTCATTTATAACAGCGTGTCCATCTTTAATGCGAATTGCCTCTGTAGGACAATGCTTAAGACAGGTAGTGCAGCCGTTACATTTTTTTACATCCAAAAACACAGAATGTTTATATGTATTCATTTGATATACCTGCCAAAAAATTATTCAAAATTCACCTTCATAGTAATAGTAGTACCTTCGCCTACCGTAGATTTAATATCCATATAATCGGTGTAGCGTTTCATATTGGGAAGTCCCATACCTGCGCCGAAACCTAAAGAACGAATATTATCGGTAGCAGTTGAATATCCCTCTTGCATAGCTTTTTTGATATTCTCAATACCAGGACCTTTATCCGCAAGGATAATTTCAATACAGTCTTCATACACATTTACATCAGCAGTACCGCCTCTGGCGTGTATAACCATATTGATTTCACCCTCATACATCGCAATAGAAACGCGGCGTATTATTTCGGGAGAAATTCCCAACTGTCTTAAATTCTTCTTGCAAATAAACGATGCATGACCTGCCGATTTAAAATCATTACCGTCTACTTCAAAATGAAAGTTTAAAACCTCAGGCATCTTTAACTCTATTACTTACAAGACCATTACTAAATAGAATACCGCAGGCCTCGTACATTCTTTTAGTTGTAGTCAAAAGAACTATACCGCTGTCTCTGGCTAACTCAATCATTTCGGCAGTAGGCATTTTAGAACGAACAAAAACGATGCAGTTCATATCCATCATTTCGGCTGTTCTTATAACCTGTGAGTTTACAAGACCTGTAAGCAATACCGCTTGGTCCTTTACAAAAGCCAGAACATCGCTCATCATATCACTTCCACAAGCGGAATATACATGACGGTTAAGCCCATCCTCATTACATACTACATCTGCTTCAAGTAAATCTTTAATCGCACTGATTTTCATTTTGTTTACCTTTCGGATTATTTAGAAAAACCGTATTTTTCCAAAATGCCGTCTACATCGTCAACAGTAAGACGACCGTAAACTTCTTCATTAACTGTTAAAACAGGTGCTAAGCCACATGCACCAATGCAACGGCAAGCGGTAAGAGAAAATTTACCGTCAGCAGTACATTCATCAGAGCCAATGCCAAGGCGTTCGCTAAACTTATCGAAAATATCGCCCGAACCTTTAACGTAGCAAGCAGTGCCTAAACATACCGAGATATTGTACTCACCTTTTGGTGATAAGGAAAACTGTGCATAGAAAGTAGCAACACCGTAAACCTTTTCAAGCGGTACATCCATACCTTCGGCGATCTTTGTCTGCACTTCAATAGGAAGATAGCCATAAATATCCTGTGCTTCTTGCATAACAGCCATTAAAAGACTTTTGTCATGCTTGCTTGCATTGATAACACTGTCAAGCTTTGCTTCCTGTTCGGCAGTACCCTTAAAGGGTAAGTTACTGATTTTTTTGAGCATAAACTAAATCCTCCTTGTATAATCCGTTAGTGAGATTGTTAAAAATATAACATAATCTCACATACTAATTTATTATAACACAACATATTTCATTTTACAATCAAAAATTAGCACTTTTTCGTTTTTTTTACAAATTTTTTTTAATATTGTAAGAACAGTTGAATTTAGTGACAAAATATTATATAATAAAACATATTTTTTAAGAGGTTTTAACAATGAATTTATATAAACGGCTTACTTCCATAATAATTTCAATAATTTTGTTGCTTTCACTCACCGCCTGTGACACTACAGATAGCGCGTACATTTATTTTTATTTAAACGCGCAACCCCAAACCATTGACCCACAAACAGCTAAAAGTGATGCAGAGTTGATGCTGGTACGTAATATTTTTGAAGGGCTACTCAGAAAGAATGAAAATGGCGAGATTGTTTGCGGTGTTGCCGAAAGTTATAAAAAAGAAGGGCTTACATACACCTTCAAGCTTCGAAAAGATATTGTTTGGAGTAATGAAACTTCGCTTACCGCGCACGATTTTGTTTTTGCATTTAAGCGCGCAGTAAATCCCAAAACCAAGTCCCCCTTTGTGAAACGACTTTTTGCAATTAAGAATGCCAAAGCAATAAACAAGGGTAAAAAAAGCCTTAATACACTCGGAGTAAAGGCCTTAGACAGTCACACCCTACAAATTACTTTGTCACAGGCTGATAATAATTTTGAAGAAACACTAACCACAAGCATTGCAATGCCCTGTAATGAAGAATTTTTTAACTCTACTGCGGGTAAATACGGTTTAGAAAACGGCGCCACCATTTCAAACGGCAGTTATCGCCTTACAAAGTGGAATCAAGAAATTTTTGGTATTCGTCTTTACCGCAATAAGTTTTACAAGGGTGACTTTGTAGCAAAGAATGCCGCCGTATTCTTTAGTATGAATGACCGACAAACTCCCCTTATAGCGTTAAAAGAGAACGATGCCGATATTGCCTTCATAAAATCAAAGGAAATAAAAGAAGCTACTGAGAGTGGTTTCAAAACCCATACTTACAACAACATCACTTGGTTTTTAACAATAAGTGACGGATTTTCTAAAGAAATAAGAAGGTCACTAATTTCACTCGCAAGCCCGCAAGTATTCGACAAAAATTTAACCGATGGCTACTATCCGTCTAAAAGCATATATCCTGATATCATAACCCAAAAGAAAATAACAGTCGGTATGGTAAGCTACGATATTGAAAAAGCAAAAAATCTATTTGCTAACGCGGTAGCAAATCTGACTGACAAAAAATTCCCAACAAATGTAGTGCTATATTATTACGATGATGGTATTTCAAAAAATATTGTTACCGATATTGTAGGTCATTGGCAAAATCAATTAAGCGCATTTGTTAATATTGAGTCGGTATCAGCACCCGAAGTTTTACTTTCTCAGCTAAAAGACCAAACCTATGCTTTAAGTATTTTCCCCGTAAGTACCAATAGTCAGAGCGTTTCCGAATACCTTGAAAACTTTGGTATAAGCTATAATAAGGAAGCTTTAGATAAAGTTCAGTTAAACCTCTTAAAATCAAATAACATCTCTCCCCTATTCACTCAAGATACAGTAATTGCTTATAATGAAGCATTATCTAATGTAGCGGTAGACCACGGCAACGGATGTATTGACTTTGCTTACATTCTAAAAGAAAACTAAATATTATGTAAAAAAGAACTGCTTGGCAGTTCTTTTTTACTTTGTTAAATTTGTAATTGTCTAAATTTGTAGAATGCACCTTTTTTAGCAATAAGCTCGTCATATGTACCAAACTCTGCACATTTACCGTTCTCAATAACCGCAATTTTATCGGCATTCTTAATAGTAGAAAGTCTGTGCGCCACTATAAAGGTTGTCTTATCCTTAGAAAGATTTTCTATAGCGGTTTGGATATGTTTTTCAGAAACTGTATCAAGTGCACTTGTTGCTTCGTCAAAAATAATTACCTTAGGATTTCTGATTAGCGCGCGGGCAATTGAAATACGCTGACGCTGACCACCCGAAAGGTTATAGCCGTGCTCACCGACAAAGGTTTCAAGCCCGTTAGGAAGATTGTCAATAACATCCCGCAAACACGCTAAATCTATAATCTTTTGTAAAAATTCTTCATTAGTATTAGGCAAACCGTAGGTGATATTTTCACGCACCGTACCCGAAAACAGTACGCTGTTTTGCGGCACCACCGCAATATGCTGACGGTAAGAATGAAGGTCTATATCTGTAATGCTTATGCCGTCAATTTTAAGATCCCCACGTGTTGGGAAATAGAAACCCGTAACTAAGTTAATTGCGGTAGATTTTCCCGAGCCCGATTCACCCACAAAAGCAATTGTTTCTCCGGGATTTACTTTGAGTGATAAACCGTTTAATATTGTGTGGTCATCATCGTCATATTTAAATCCAACATCATGAAACTCATATTCACCGCGAAGCTCATCAATCTTTATTTTGTTTTCATTATTTTCAACCTGATCAGATTTAAGTATTTCAGCAACAGAGTTGATGCCTTCAGCACCCGCAATAATAGCCGGCAAAAAGCTTAAAATAGAGTTTACATTATTAAGTAATGTTGTAAAATAAGATTGATAAAGTGTTATATCACCAATTTTTATAAAATTGTTATAAGCCAAAAAAACTATGAACAATAAGCACATAACATTTATGCATTGTACCACAAGCCAAACTGCCGTATCAAATTTATTGTTTGCATAGTCTATTTCATATCCCGATTTAGCGGTGCTATTGAGTAGCTTAGACATCTTCTGTATTTGAAAATTTTCAACCGAATGCGCCTTTGTAACCGGTATTAAATCCACCATATCAACTACTTTTGAAGTGGTTTTTTCCATTTCAATACGATAAGCGCGATTCTTTTCTCGCATATTCTTACGCAAGGTTGAAATTAAAAATAAAATTGGCAAACAGCATACAAAGAAAACTAATAACTGCCAACAACCCTTTATTAAAATAACAGTTATTACAGTTGTTAGGTTAACTACAATGTGCGTTCCGGAACGAATCACATGTATAATAGAACCGCGAATAGAATCAACATCACGCATTAGCTTTGACTGTATTTTACCCGAAGGCATTTGCTTACTGAAGGCAATATTCAGTCTTTGTAATTTTCGCACTATACAACCGCGTAGCTTTGCTTCAATAGAGCGTGTTAGATAATCCAAGCGCTTTTTATATACAATTTGTAAAGGATAATTGATAGCAAGCAAAAAAGCTGCTATTGCCGTATTCATAAAAATTAAATCAAATTTATTTGGTTGATTATCCACAAGCGCGTTAATAATATTTGCTGTAGCAATAGGCAAAAACAGAAGAGCGCTTAACTGTAAAGTGCAAAAAATCACCGTAATAACAATATCCTTGTAATAGTCTTTACAAAGATAAAAAATGTTTTTAAAAAACGAGCCATTTTCAGCAGACGATTTATGTCGCTTTAAAAATTCATATTCAAAAACTGTTATGTTATCATCCGTAAAGTTTTCAAAATCGGGTTTGTTTCTGACATTTTTCATAACATCCACCCCACATCCAAGTGCAAAAGTTTATTTAGTCGCTTTCATTATAAACGATTGAAAATAAATGTCAACCCAAAGTTTAAAAAAAATATTAAAAATAGCCTTTTCCCGCATTCCGCAGAAAAAGGCTATTTTTTACTTATATTCTTCTATTAACTGTTTAAAATAAGGTAAAGATTTTTCAATTTGCTGAGTCGATACGCAGTAGCTGATTCTAACATATCCTTCATAACCGAAAGAGTCACTCGGTACGAGCAGTAGCTCGTACTTTTTAGCCCTTTCGCAAAAAGCATTTGCATCAGGTTCGGGTGACTTTATAAAGAGATAAAACGCGCCATCGGGCTTAGCGGCGGTATAGCCGTACTCGGTTAAATTATTATAAAGTAAATCGCGGTTTTTCTTATAAACCGAAATATCACTCGTAAGCTCTACACAATCTTTAACAGTAAACTGTAAAAGACTAGGCGCGCAAACAAAGCCTAACGCTCTGCCCGCACCACAAACTGCGGCATAAAGCTTACCACAGTTTTTGGTATTAGGAGAAACAAAAATATAACCTATACGTTCACCCGGAAGTGATAAAGATTTGCTATAAGAATAGCAAACTACAGTATTATTATAAAATGCCGGTATGTAAGGAACCTCTACACCATAGGATAGTTCACGGTAAGGCTCATCACAAATAATAAAAATTTGCTTACCATATTCTTCTTGCTTTTTATTTAATAATTCGGCTAATTTCTTAACTGTTTCTTCAGACATAACAACACCTGTAGGGTTGTTAGGTGAATTTACAATAATAGCCTTTGTATTTTCAGAAATAGCTTTTTCTAAAACCGCAAAATCAATCTGAAAATCACTTTCACTACACTTTGCCACCACTAATTTTGCGCCTGCCTTTTCTGCAAAAACGCGGTATTCGGGGAAAAACGGAGCTAAAGCAATAACCTCATCCCCCTGATTGCATATAGCATTAAGGCTAATTGTGAGTGAAGCCGCTGCACCGCAGGTCATATAAATTAAATTAGCGTCGGCAGTAATACCAAAACGGCGGGTTATACTGTCAGCAATAGTTTTTCTTACATCAGGTGACCCTTGTGCCGAAGTATAACCGTGAAGCCTTACCGGATCGGTTTCACTTAACAATTTTATCATTGCTTCATTTACTTCGCGCGGTGCGGGAATACTTGGGTTACCAAGGCTAAAATCAAAAACATTTTCTGCGCCTATTTCGGCTCTTCTTTTATTGCCATATTCAAAAATTTCGCGTATAACCGAACGGTTTTCGCCTAACTGTAGCATTTTTTCATTTAACATAAACTTAACCTCTACTCTATTTCCAATTCTTTAATAGAACGCATTTGGTAGTCAACGTTTTTAAGCAGTTGACTATTTTTAAGGGCTACTGCGGCACCCTTTACAACGCTATGTGCAGGGTTACTTAGGTGATGCACCTGAATACCTAAATATTCGCTGATTTTTTGCGGCATTCCTAATAGCAAAGAACCGCCACCTGCAAGATACATACCATCTGCCATAATATCAGCAACTAAATCAGGGTCTGTTTTATTAAGCACCTCACGAATAGCATTACATATTGTATCAATAGTATCTTTAATTGCTTCGTATACTTCACTTGAAGTAATTTCAAAGCTTTCGGGTAATCCCGTAAATACATTTCTACCCTTTGCTATTACCGCAATTTCAACATCACGCTCAATCGCGGTACCAACCTTTATCTTAATAGATTCAGCCGTAAGCTGACCTATTTCAATATTAAACTCTTTTCTAACATAGCGTATAATCTGCGCATCAATATCAAAAGAAGCAACCTTAAAAGAGTTACACACCGCAATGTCACCCATAGATATTACAGCAACATCGGTAGTGCCGGCGCCTATATCCACAATAAGGCTTCCGCGCGGGCTTGAAAAATCAAGCCCTAAACCAAAAGCTATTGCCAAAGGACTTTCAATAACAGTAATGTTTCTACCCCCTGCCGACTCTAAAACATTAGAAAGCGAATGATGCTGTAATTCGGTAAGACCAGCAGGAAGAGTTGCCATAATGCGAGGACGCAAAATTTTATTACCGAAAGCCGTGCTCATATATTCCTTAAGCATATATTCTGCCAAATCATAATCCGAAATAACACCATGCTCAATAGGAAAAACAGTTTGCATACTCTCGGGTGTTCGGCCTATTGTCTGTTTAGCCTTTTCTCCCGTATACACAACTTCCCAACTGTCACTATCTACAGTGACAACATTCGGCACTTCCAATACTACCTTAGAACTTGAAAAAATTACGGTTTTAGAAGAACCTAAATCTATTCCTACATCAACTGCCATTTATCTTTGTCCTTTCCTTAGGTTTTGTTAAAAGACTTGTCACACAGTAAACATCATTGGCACCCGCCAATAGTAACTGTTTCGCGCATTCATCTATTGTAGCGCCTGTGGTCTTTATATCGTCAACAAGCAAAATTGTTTTGCCGGTTACTTTTTTATTAAATGAGTATATACCCTTAACATTTTTAAAGCGTTCTTTAAGCAGCATATCGTGTTGTTGCTCAGGCTTATGCTTTGCCGAAAGCATATCCTTATATAAAGTAATACCGAGTATTTTAGAAAGATTTTTTGCTAATTCTTCCGACTGGTTAAAACCACGCTTCAACCTTTTGGCAGTAGACATAGGCACATATACTATACCGTCGAAACAAATATCAAAATAAGTATTTTTTACAGCCTTAGCCATTTCGTAAGCAAAAAAGCGTGAACAAAACGAAAGCTTTTTAAACTTAAATCGGTACATAGCAGCTTTTGCAATATCGCCACTATAAAAAGGTGCAGTTACACCGCTAAAATGAAAAACACGGTTTTTACACTCGCAAAGTTTTTTAGGAAGACCGCAACGCCTGCAAACCTTAAAATAATCGACATGCTCTATTTTGCTATAGCAGTAATCACACAAAAATTCGTCTCTATCAATAATACTCCCGCAAGCAATACATTTATTAGGAAACAGAGCGTTTATTATTATATCAAAAACTTTCATCAATCAGATTTTCCTTTAAAAATACGCCCAGCAAGGTATATCTTAAGGTTTTACGGTCATTTTCTGCCATTTTATCCCAAACAGTCTTACTGCCTACCAAAACAAGCACTTCCTTTGCTCTTGTTACGGCAGTATAAAGTAAATTGCGGTACATAAGCTTTGACGGAATTTCGAGAAGCGGTACTATTACGCAAGGGTATTCACTACCCTGACTTTTATGAACCGTTACCGCGTAAGCGAGCTCTAATTGATTAAAATCTTCATTAAAATATGTAACAACGCGGTCATCAAACCTAACCTTAATTATACCTGCGCGGTTATCAATATCGGCAATACATCCCATATCACCGTTAAAAACACCGCTACCGTAGGTGCCGTCATCCTTTTTATACTCAATATCATAGTTGTTTTTAATCTGCATAACCTTGTCGCCTACGCGAAAATACACACCCTTATATGCCAACTGAGGAGTGTTCTTAACGCGCGGATTAAGTTTTTCCTGTAGCAGATTATTAAGATTATTTGCACCCGTATCAAGTAGTCTTGATGGGCAGAGAACCTGAATATCTGTAAAGGGGTCGAAGTTATATGCCGTAGGTAAACGCTCGGTCACAAGTGATAGCACCGTTTCAACCGCAGAGTATTTATCCTGTCTTTCTAAAAAGAAGCAATCCGATTTTTTATCATTAAAATCCGCCTGCTCGCCGTTGATAATAGCGTGAGCGTTGTGTACAATCATACTCTCGTTTGCTTGTCGAAACACCTTTTTAAGCTTTATTGACGGAAAAACATCCGCCGCTAAAATATCACCCAAAACATTACCTGCACCAATGCTGGGTAGCTGGTCAGAGTCACCTACCAAAATTATTCGGCAATTAAGGCGCAAGGCTTTGAGTAAATTTTCAAACAAAATTGCATCTATCATAGATGCTTCGTCAATTATTATAACATCACAGTCGAGTGGATTTTTTTCGTTCCGGCAAAACTGTTGCTTGTCACCTTCCGCCCATTCAACCTCTAAAAGTCTGTGAATAGTTTTGGCTTCTCTACCAGTAAGCTCGGTCATACGCTTTGCTGCTCTGCCTGTAGGAGCCGCAAGCTCTATTACCATATCCCTGCTTTGAAAAAGCTTTATAATAGCATTTAAAGTAGTGGTTTTACCTGTTCCGGGACCGCCGGTAAGCACTAAAATGCCGTTTTTAAAGGTTTCTAAAATAGCCTGACGCTGCAATGACTCAAACTTAATAGCAAGACTATTTTCTACAGCCTTAATTTCAAGCTCGTCCACCATTATTTTAGAATTTATAAAATCCTTAACCGAAATAAGGCGCGCGGCGATATACTGCTCGGCATTAAAGTATGACGGTATTGACAAATATTCTACACCGTCTATTTCTTTACTACAAAGCGAAAATGTTGCCAATAAATTATCACAACAACGCTCCACCACCGATTCTTCACAACCTAAAAGATTGCAAGCTACAGGTACAAATTTACTACGCGGAAGACAGGTGTGTCCGTTATATAAATTTTTGCGCAAAACATATTCAATACCCGCGCTTATACGAGTTTCGCTTAACATATCAAAGCCAAAATCGTTAGCAATATCTTCTACAAGCTCAAAACCAAAGTCAATGCCATCTTGACAAAGTAAATAAGGGTTTACTTTTATATTTTCTATAGATTTTTGACCGTATTTTTTGTAAATAGGAACACATCTGTCAGGTGTAATATTAAATTTTGAAAGCAACAGCATTATATCACGAATACCGTACTGCTTGGCATATTCTTCACCTATTGCCATAGCCTTATTAAGCGAAATACCCTTAATAGTAGCTAATGACTGCGGACTATTTTGTATAATATCCAAGCTTTCGTTACCAAATTTTTCAACAATACGGCCTGCAGTAGAAGGGCCAACCCCTTTAATTGCGCCCGAAGACAAATACTTTAAAATTGCCACCGAGTTTTTAGGCGGTTTTTTATCAAAACTTTCCACTTTAAACTGTTCACCGTAGGTTTGATGAACAGTAAATTCGCCCATAAAATCAGCACAGTCACCTTGATTCAAAAAAGGCATTGTGCCAACTCCGATAAACTCTTCCGTTCCGTTTCTAAGTACTGCTACAGTATAATAATTTGACTCATTACGAAAGGTAATTTTAACAACTTCGGCATTAATAGTTTCCATTATTTTACCTTCCTTTCAAATTTCTATACCATACTTTTCGCATATTTTTTGGCAACGCTTGTATACATCAAAACTTAAATTTTCACAGTCAAAGGTAACGGAATCGGCAAATCTTCTGCCATACCAACGAAACTGCTCACAAGCATACAGGGTCTGCTTTTCGGCATTTGGTTCCCTTAGCTTTACAGTAAGGGTTGAATTGATTTTAGCCTTTGGAAAAACAATATGAAGCTTTATAATATGTAAAAATTCGCTAATTCCGAAAATCGCAAAAGTTAATAATCCTAATAAACAAAAAATCTCCATCAAACCACCCCTATAATATCATACGCAAAGAAGTGAAATTTGACAGTATATTCAAAAAACTGCCCAACTCCCCTTAGAGAAGTTGGGCGTTGGCCCTATTATTTTTTCTTTACTGTAATGCTTGTATCGTAACTACCTAAGCCCCAAATATTGTCATCATTCTTAAACCCTAAGAGAACTTGTACTGTGTGCTCACCTGCTTTTTTATCTGCAAGGTCAACTACGGCGTAGACATCCTTCTCTTTAAGACTGTAAACCGCATTTCTGGGACCAAAAACAACAACATTCTTTATTTTGTATCCGGAAGCTTTAAGGCCCTTATACAAGTTTTTATACAAAAACTTAGAAACATCTATCTTACGGGAAATGTAATTTGAAATATTAAATTTAACCGTAAAATGCTCAATATTATCGAGTAAACGAACACCGTCAGGTAGTTCAGCCGAAACATCAAAGCTATTATTTTGCCTGTCAACCTTAGAAATATCTATTGGAGAAAGGCTTATATTTTTAATTTTATCCACTGTTTCGGGTGTACCGATAACGGTGACGGTTTTAGTGTTAATTGTATAGGGTAATGTTGAAGTTTTAAAACCTTCGGGTAAATTTGAAAATGCCACTTTAACCGAAACTGTTTTCTTTTTCGAAATAGGAACCGTAACCTTAACCTTTGTAGCACTTAAGGTTAAGTTATCGGTTGAAACCTCTTTATTGTTTTTATCGTAAAGCTTTATGGTAGCATCAAAGGTTTGGCTAGTAGAAAGAGTTTTATTCACTTTAGTAAAAGCCACAACTGAATCAATCTTATTTAATACCGTGCGGGGACCTGTAATGGTAATAGTATCACTTTCGGCACCACTCACAACACTGTTTTCAGCAATAAGACCTTCGCTTGCAGTAACACCTTCAGCTAAAGCTTTAACAGTAAATTCCTTAGTATCTATATAGTCAAAAGACACCTTAACAGTAGATGGAACCACCTTTAGTACTTCATAGCCCTTATTAACATCTACAGGTAAAGCAACAACTTCTAAATCATATTCACCAGGTGCATCAACCGAAGCCGCCGAAGCATAAACATTAAAGTTTTCAGCTTTAAGCGAGCTTATAAGATATGTCGGTCCGCGTGCAATTACCGTAAATTTTTGAGAAGAAATGTCACCAATCATACTCATACCGTTTTGGGAAGCCATAGTATTATCAAGGTTGACGCTTACTGTCATATCGGCAAAGCTACGGTCAATAATCGGGTTTTCCTTAGTAACAATAACAAGCCAAATAAAAAATGCTAAAAGTATGGATAGCGAAATTGTAAAACGCTTATTACTAAGCAGTTTTCTCAAAGAAAAGGAAGAAAGAAATTTAGATATTTTAGTCATTATTCATCCGTCCTTTCTTCAACTTTTGTATTCTCAGGCAAATCACCATCACTTGCTTTTTTCTTTTTAAATGGATTGATGTTCTTAATTACCGAAACAAAGGCATTTTGCTTTTCCGTATTTTCGTCTGCAATTAAAAGACGACGAAGCTCCGCACTTGCAGTAACCGAATTGTAGTTGCGGGTAATTTTACCGCCAACTACAATTGAAATAATACCTGTTTCTTCCGAAACCACAAGCACTACCGCATCAGAGGTTTCACTCATACCGATAGCAGCTCTGTGACGGGTGCCAAGCTGAGAGCTTAAGGTATTGTTTTGAGTAAGCGGTAAAATACAACCTGCAGCCAAAACTCTACCATCGCGAATAATCATAGCGCCGTCATGTAACGGGGATTTTGGGAAGAATATATTATTTATAATTGAAACCGAAACTGCTGCATCAATGTGTGTACCGGTATTCACAATTTCACCAAGCTGGGTTGTGCGTTCAAAAACTATAAGCGCACCTATTCGTTTTTCAGACATAAATCCTGCGGCTTTGCCAATTTTATCAATACTTTCGGAAATTGCGCTTTCACCGTCATCAAAAAAGCGGTCACGCGAGAATTTTGTTTTACCCACATTTTCTAAGATTCTTCTCAGCTCGGGTTGGAAAATAATAACCGCAGCCAGAAGTACAGAGTTCATTACTTTAGATAGCATCCACTGAACTGTAGCAAGACTCCACCAATCAGCTATTATATAAACAACAAAAAGGACGATAATACCCTTTACAAGCTGACCAGCTCTTGATTCGCGGAAAAAGCTTATCGCCTTATAGATAATATAAGCAATAATTAGGATATCCAAAATATCGAACACGCGAATGTGCGAAAGAGCATAAATTATTTGGTTTAAGGTAGCATAAATCGCATTAAAAATACCACTCACTTCAAATGCCTTCCTATTCTTTAATCTATATATAATCTATATATTATATTGACCTTCTTATTTATTGTAACACACTTTACAACTTCATTCAATAACTTTTTTTATAATTTATTTATTTTTTTATCCCTTAAAATAGCGCAAAACTTTTCAATCTCTTGTTTGTTGTTATAAACCCCAAAACTGACCCTGCATGCGCCATTTTTATCGCTGCCAATTGCTTGATGCGCGCTCGGTGCACAATGTAGCCCCGAACGCACCGCAACACCATTAGAATTTAAGAATTCTGCCAACTGGTTGCTATTGTTATCCTTTATATTAAAAGGCAAAACAGCAACATTTTCGTTAAAGATAGGCGGTTTTGTATAAAGTAATATTTTTTCCATTTGTGAAAGCTTTTTATAAAGCATTTCTAAAAGTGAAAATTCGTGCTTATAGATTCTTTGTAAAGTTAAATTCTCCACAAAATCTATACCCGCGCCAACTCCCATAATTGCAGGCACATTAACCGTTCCGCTTTCAAAGCCTTCGGGAATATCTAAGGGCTGTAAAAAATCGTAAGAATCGGTACCTGTGCCCCCTTCTATTATGGTGTTTTTAAGCGGTTTTCTGCAAATTAGAATACCTATTCCCATTGGCGCGTAAAGACCTTTATGCGGCGCAACACACAAAAAATCTATATTATCTTTTTGCATATTAATAGCCACTATACCCGCAAGTTGTGCGCCGTCCACACCGAACAAAATCCCCCTTTTTTTACAAATTTCACCTATTTCCCTTAAAGGCAAAATTTGTCCTGTCACATTTGATGCGCCACTGACAAAAACAAGTTTTGTATTAGGTTTTATAGCATTTTTAAAATTTTCTAAAGTATCAGCAACATTCTCTCCCACATTAGCAACTGTGTAAGAAATTTTGCTTTTTTTAAGTGGCCGCATAACCGAATTATGTTCTAAATTTGAAACCACAATATGCTCGCCAATACTCACAGTACCCTTTATAACGCAGTTTATCGCGTGGGTGCAATTTTGCGTAAATACAACATTTTCAGGCCCATTTGCGCCAAAAAAATTTGCTATTTTACTCCTAACGCCGTATATTGCATCAGCGGTTTTTAAGGATAAATCATGACCGCTTCTGCCAGGATTTGCCGATAGATTTTTAAGTGCATTATTTACTGCATTTATAACACTTTGGGGCTTTCTGCCACTTGTGGCAGCATTATCAAAATAAATCATTCTTTCCCTCCGAAAAAATAGGCATCCCGTTTTATCCGAGATGCCTTAAAGTTAATGTTCTTCACTTATTTCAAGAATTTTCACGCCGTTTTGCCTTAGCAGTGACTCGGCGTCGAGAATATTCCCTTCAAAAATTATTGCATAACCGCAGCCGTGTATCTTTTCACCCGATTTACGCTCAATTTTTGCTTTATATCCTTTTTTTCGCAATAAACCCCTGCCTTTTATAGCATAGGTGACAGTACCGGTTGCTATCAAATATCTTTTCATTTTAAGTCACTCCGTTATTCCATACTATGCAAAACTCATTAAACTGACAACCCCTCTTTCATTTCGCTTTTATAATATTGCACAGTTACAATTAGAATAATTGGAAATAAAACAAGGCCCGAAAAGCCTAAAACTTTTAGCCCCAAAAACATCGCCATAAGGGTAAAAAGCGAGTTTACACCCACCTGCATACCGATAATTTTTGGCTCTAAGAAGTTTCGCACTAAAATGGTTATTATATATAAAATCGCTATACCTATTCCTAACTGTAAATCATTTGAAAGCACGCTTATAACTGCCCAAGGCACCAAAACCGTACCTGTTCCCAAAACGGGTAAAAGGTCTACAACCGAAATAATTACCGCCAACAAAAAGGCTCTGTTTACACTGAGAATTAAGAATCCTAAGTAAATTTCAACACAAGTAATAAGAGACAAAAGAGCATAGCCTTTTAAAATTTTAAAGACACTGCCTATAAGAATATTTTTTATTTTAATCCCTTTTTGTGATACCTTTTCGCCTAAAAGTGATTTTACAAATCTTTTGAGTTGTAAAAAATCTTTGGAAATATAACAAGATGCTACAAGTGTCACGATTCCGCTTATAAAAAGTAACGGCATATTTCTTATAAAACTGCTTATTCCTTTAGTGATTTTAGTACCTACTGAAAGTATGAATTTTTCTACGGTTTCGTTCCAAAAACTTTCGCTGGAAATGCGTAATTCTTCAGGAAAGTATTCAAAAATATTAGCATACTTATCTCCTATTTTCATAAAAACGGAATGTGCTTTGTTGAAAAAGCTCGGTAAATATTCGGTAAAATCGATTGCTAAAACAATCACTCTGTATGCCAAAAAGCAAATAAGAGAGCCTGCCAAAAGATAAAGTAACAGCGCTAGTATTACCGACCATACCCCTTGCGAAAACTTTATTTTTTTACTGATTTTATTTGCGGGCTTTTGTACAGCAAAGGCTATAATCGCACCAATAACAAAGGGAAATAAAAATTTTATGAGCAAATAATATACAGCAAGCACTATTAAAAAAACAGTTATAGTGTAAAAAATATTAATTATAAACTCTTTTTTTGGATTTAGTTCCAAAGATATCACCCATTTTTGAAAGTTTTTATACAGCAGTACTAAATATATTAAATTACTTGATTTTTCCAAACTAATTTAATATAATAATATATTATATATTATTTTCACGAAGTTTAACAATTATTGCAGGAGATTAAAATGATTAATGTTGCTATTATGGGGCACGGCGTTGTAGGTTCAGGCGTTGCCGAAATTTTAATTAACCATAATGACCGTATCTCAAGGCGAGTTAAGACGCCTATAAATGTAAAATACATTTTAGATTTAAGGGATTTCCCAAACCTTATTTACAGCGAAAAGTTTATTAAGGATTTTAATATAATACTTAATGATAAGGATGTTAAAGTTGTTGCCGAAGTTATGGGCGGTGTTAACCCCGCCTATGATTTTGTAAAAAAATGTTTACAAAACGGCAAAAGTGTTGTTACTTCTAATAAAGAGCTTGTAGCCGCTAAAGGTGCTGAGCTTATAAAAATTGCCGAAGACAACAATGTAAACTTTCTTTTTGAAGCAAGTGTAGGTGGCGGTATTCCTATACTTCGTCCAATGGTTCAATGTATGGCAGCTAACGATATTGACGAAATTTGGGGAATACTAAACGGAACCACTAACTATATCCTAAATAAAATGATAGTGGATAATATGGATTTTGATTCTGCTTTAAAGCTTGCACAAGATTTAGGCTTTGCAGAAAAAGACCCCACTGCCGATATTGAAGGTCACGATGCCTGCCGTAAGGTTTGCATTTTAGCCGCTTTGGCTTTTAATAAGCATCTTTATCCTAATCAGGTTAAAACTGAAGGTATTACAAATATCACTTCAGACGATATTGAATACGCTGAAAGCTTTGGCGCGGTAATAAAGCTTATTGGTCATGCTAAGAAGCTTCAAGATGGTAAAATTACCGCTTCGGTATCCCCCACACTTGTAGGTAAAGACTGTATACTTTCAAGCGTTAACGGAGTATTCAATGCAGTTATGCTTAACGCAGACCAAACAGGTGAGGTTGTCTTTTACGGCAAGGGTGCCGGCAAAGAAGCAACTGCAAGCGCTGTTGTAGCGGATATTATGGACTGCATTAAGCATTTACAAACCCGTAAATATCTTTCGTGGGAAGAAGGCGACAACGATTATGTTGATTGGTCTTACGACCCCGAAACCCGTCTTTATGTACTTATTAAATCAGACGACTTTGAAGGTTTAACAACTCAGTTTAACGAAATTTTCGGTAATAGTACTTCCAATGTTAAAAATTCCGAAAAAGGCGAAATTGCTTTCATTACCGAAAAATTAAAGAAAAGCGAAATTGAACAAAAGCTTTCTCTCTTTAAAAACGGTATTTCTATAAAAACACTTAACACAATGCTCTAATCGGAGGTATTTCAATGGCATTAATAGTTAAAAAGTTCGGTGGCTCTTCAGTTGCTGATGCAAAAAAGGTTTTCAATGTTGCCAACCTTGTTGTGCAAGACTACAAAAAAGGCAACGATGTTATCGTTGTAGTATCTGCTCAAGGTGATACTACTGACGACCTTATTGAAAAATCAAAAGAAATTAACCCCAAAAATCCATCAAAGCGTGAAATGGATATGCTTTTATCGGCAGGTGAACAAATTTCGATTTCGCTCTTATCTATGGCGATTGAAACTATGGGTTGTCCCGTAATTTCGCTTTTGGGCTGGCAAGCTGGCTTTAATACTGACTCTCACCACACGATAGCACGCATTAAAAATATTAACGGTGAGCGCCTTAAAAACGAAATTGAAAAGAAAAAAATCGTTGTTGTCGCAGGCTTCCAAGGTCTTAACAAATATGACGATATTACAACCTTAGGCCGCGGCGGCTCTGATACAAGCGCAGTTGCTATAGCAGCCGCTTTAAAGGCCGACCTTTGCCAAATTTATACCGATGTTGACGGTGTTTATACTGCTGACCCGCGTAAAGTTAAAACTGCAAAGAAAATGGACGCTATCTGCTATGACGAAATGTTAGAGCTTGCCACCTTAGGTGCCCAGGTTTTAAATAATCGTTCGGTAGAAATGGCTAAAAAATATAATGTAGAGCTTGAAGTTCGTTCAAGTTTAGAGCCTACTAAATCTGGTACAATTGTAAAGGAGATTGTTAAAATGGAAAAAACTTTAATTAAGGGCGTTGCTAAGGACAACAATGTCGCAAGTATTTCAATTGTTGGATTAGAAGATAAACCCGGCATCGCTTTCAAGATTTTTAATAAATTAGCACAAGCAAAAATCAATGTAGATATTATTTTACAGTCAATAGGCCGTAATAACACGAAGGACATTACCTTTACCGTTTCTCAGGATAACCGCACAGATGCAGTAGCTGTTATTGAAAAACTTAAAGACAGTCTTAATTTTAAAGAGGTTACCTTTGATGAAAATGTTTCTAAGGTATCGATTGTAGGCGCAGGTATGGAAAGTAACCCAGGTGTTGCCGCTAAAATGTTTGAAGCATTATTTGATGCAGGTATAAACATCCGTATGATTTCTACAAGTGAAATCAAAGTATCAGTTCTTATTGATGAAAACCAAGCAGATGCAGCAGTAGTTGCTGTTCACGACAAGTTTGTAAACTAATATAAAGGAGATTGTTTCCTTGGAAAAAGATGCGTTAGCAGCAGGTGTTTCAGAAGTAGGCGGTCTTTTCACTACTGCTGAAATACGAGTTTTAATTTGTTATATTTTTTCTTCTATAAATGCCGCTGTACCGGGTAATCTTTTAGCAAACACCTTACATTATGAAGGTATTGCTAACTGTTTTGAAGTAAACGATTCTATAGATTACCTTTGCAAGAACGGCCAACTAAAGCAAGTAAATGCAGACGATGATACCTATGTTATTACCGAAAGCGGAAAAAATATTGCCGATACACTTAAAACCACCCTTTCAATTGTTGTAAAAGAAAGGGCTTATAATGCTGCGCTTAAAATGTATTCACGTTTTAAAAACACCAAAGAAACAGATATTAAAATTTCACGCGAGGATAATAAAACCTTTATCACCTGTTCGGCTATCGACGACGATACACCTTTTATGAGCATAAAGCTTATGGTATCTGACGAAGAACATGCAATCCATATTAAAGAAAAGTTTTTAAATAATCCAAATGAAATTTATTCAACTCTTATTGATTTATTAACCAAATAAATACCACACATTAGGGAGACACTTCGTAAGAGTTGTACCGTTAAGGACAGAAAAAAGGAAACACGAAATTTTCGTGTTTCCTTTTAATTTTGTCTTATACCATAACAAGCAGGGAAAATGTACGACACATTTTCCACTCTTTAGGAGAACCTAAAACCCTTAACCTATCTCAAAACTAATTGCAGCCTGTGGTGAGATCAGCAAAAGGGGGAGATCAGCCGTTTACGTTGTAATGAGCATTCATCTTGTTTACAGCCTTAAACATTTTATGAAGATAAACGAAAGGACCAACAACAATCAAACTGCCCAACACATTCCAAAGCCAGAAATCAGTTGCGCTAAAGCTGTATGCGATTCCGCGTCTGTTCAATTCAGCGCCAATACGGTTGGAGATTTTATGAGACCAAACAATTCCTGCAATACCAAAGGTAATAGGAGCAACAATAAAAGCCAACAAGCAATAATGCATTGTCTTTTTGCCGTCATATCTTGAGGCAACAATATTGATGTCGTTAGAAACTGCTGACATAACAACCAAAGGATAAATACCAAAAGTAATCAGCGACAGTAAAATTGTTTTAAGTAATCCTTTGTTTATTTTAAGTTGACCAACGGGGGCGGTTGTTACAGTGTTTTCCATAATAAACATCCTTTCTCCTGACTGGGAAATATGAATTTTTTGTTAACCAGTCTATTTGTAGTATACCATCATCACTATAATATGTCAACAAAAACTGACAAAAATCCCCTCGGGTTGCTCCGAGGGGATTCGTTATTGGGTTAGATATTAGCCCTTGATAGCAGCCTGGGCTGCTATCAGCAAAAGAGGGAAATTATTTATAACTTGTCTTGGATATTATTTCCATAAAACAGTTAGGGTATTTGTCTTTTTTTAAAAGATATCTAGTGCCATCAACTAATATTATATCCAATCCATTTTTTATTATGGTTCCATCTGAATATTCAATTTCTACTTGATAATTATTGGTGCCTGGTAAAACATCTTCATCGGTAGCTTTTCTATCGTATGTAATTGTCCTGAGCCAATTTGTAATTTCTGTCATATTTTCAGAAGAAACTACACTTCCTGTACCCTGACCATAATACGCATAAAAGGTGATACGGACAATGTTTTCTGTATTAAAAGCGGACTCGGTCGGATTATCGTTTTCTTCAAGCGCACTTGTTGTTTGGTTAGAACTTGTACTTTCGGTTGATGAAACATTGCTTGTGGTGTCTTTGTTGCAAGCTGCAAAAGAAAATAAAATTACTTCGCACAAAATTAAAGATAACAACTTTTTAAACATTTATCCTACCTCCTTTATAAAAATATTATAGTATAAAATTATAATAATTGCAACAGATACAAAAATCCCTCTGCCGATTTCTCTGCAGAGGGATAAATTGTTTATTTAGGACTATGATTATTTCATATCCTTAATAGCAGCCTGTGGTGCAATACATTGGGCGATAAGAACAAATTTTAGAACTGTCCGTAATTGTACACCCATAAAGAAGTTTCTCCCTATTTCTTTTTATAAGAGAAAAGACACTTTCAATTTGAAAGTGTCTTGGTAGAATATATACTTTAAAATAACAGAAAATCACTATAAAAAAGTATAATTTTCTTACATTTGTTTGAATTTTTTATAAGTCATACAGTTCACAAAATTTTCATCATACTTTTTAGGACTTCTAAAAATACCATTATCCAACCCCTCATCACCGGCAGGAGTTCCTTTAACAACAAATATAGTATTCAAAGTTTTGCCATCAAATTTATAGACAGGGATCTTATCACCGTATCTTCTACCAGCTAATCTCCAAAAACGAGGAACTTGTTCCCAGCTGATAGTATCATCTATAAAATGAATTACTGTGCGTTTATTGGCAACTTTCTTAGAAATGATAATTGTGTAATTTTTATCAAAGCAATCTACAGAATATACATTTACAAATTTTGTTTTAATGATAAGTTTTTTATTTGATTTAAAAGAATCAAATAACTTCATAAAATCACCGACCTTTATGTGTATTATAGCATAAAAGCGGCAAAAAATCAAGGCGAAGCCTTGCATATCATCAATTCCGCAAGGAATTGCATATCATCAAAACTTTAGTTTTGTATATCATCAAGCCGACAGAAATACACACTTCGTGTGATGATATACCAAGCCTGTCGGCTTGGATAAAAAACTCCCGTTCCGAAGAACGAGAGTTTTTTTGCGCCTTAAGTAGGACTCGAACCTAATTACTTTAAACTTCCAAGTTCTTACTTAAATTTAATTTTAATAAATCAACACTTGCGCTGCCCAAAAGTTAAAATCAACTTTAAATGCAAAAATAAAAAACATCCTTATGGATGGTTTTCTTTTTGGAAAAGCCGAATGGTTTAGATGACACTTTTGATAAATCTACTATTTGAAAATTTAGATGTTCTCTACGGATAAGTTTCGCTTTTTTTTAGATAATTTATCTGCATAAAGCATCTCATCTGCATATCTAAAAGCTTTTTCTGGAGTATCTTTAATCAATGAATATCCTTTTGATAAATTTATCGCACCATTACACTCAAGACGCTTTCTTACCAGAATCAATTGCTCAATTATTTCATCTTCAGAAACATTTTCAGCCAAAACCAAAAATTCATCCCCGCCTATGCGAAAAACTCTATATTGACATGAAGAAAAAATTTCTAAAAGCGATTTAGCTACTTCTTTAAGCACAACGTCTCCTGCCAAATGACCTTTTGTATCGTTAATTATTTTAAAATTGTCAACATCAAAAAGAATTATCCACCTGGATTCTTTTTTTGTATTTGCTTTGTTTTCTTCAACATATAAGTTGTATGCATTTCTGTTATATATACCAGTTAAATCATCGGTAACAGCAAGTTTATGCCACATATTTGCTTCATCAACATATTTATTTTTTTTGTAAAGAGAGTAATTTATTGTTAAAAGCATTAATATAACTATAAGTAATATTATTATAATTATTGTAAAAACTAATGATGTGGTCATTTTTTCTCCTTGGGTTTTTGCTATGTAGTATATGGGTATCGCTTATTTGCACACCACTTGCTATTATTTGATAAATTATACTTAATTTATTGAGTATTGTCAATACTTTGAGCATGATAAAATTAATTTGGTGATAAAAATGATTAGTTATAAGCCTTTTTATAATACTTTATTTAAAAAAGGGTTAACAGAATACCATTTAATTTTTAAGCAGGGTTTTTCTGCAAACACACTTCATCGCATAAAAAAAGGCGAAGCAATAACCACTAAAACACTTGATGCGCTTTGCTACGTTCTTGAGTGCGAAGTAAGTGATATAATTGAATTTGAGAAAGAATAGCACCTGATTTGTTTAAATAATCAGGTGCTATTTTACTGTTTGAATTAAAATCTGGTTCAAAACCGCTTAGCATCTACCTTTTTATTTCAAAATTGATTTTTGCAAAAAGCCCTCAAACCACAGTACCTTTTCGCTCCTCGCTTTCTCCCACGCCGTGAGCCTCGGGCAAAAACACCCTCTTTCGCC
>JAZQYX010000048.1:0-1521 GCA_045633725.1 Acutalibacteraceae bacterium
TATGACACATTGAGACGTCGCAAGAAAATAAATCGCAGTAAAGAGCGAGAATTGACGAATCTATCAAAAAATACAGGTGGAATCGAGTTGTATTTTATTAATAAAATTGCTGGGAGAGTTTTAGGATTAAATCCAAATACAGGGGCAATATTCTCAACAAATGCTAATGAATATACATTAGCTCATGAAATAGGGCATTCATTTGGACTTGAAGATGTTTATCCTCGTAATAAGTATTATCGAGAAATAAAATTGGAGAATAGCGACTTTGATTTTAATGATATGCCTGATGATTTTAGTAATGGAACACATAAGCGATACTATGAATCTGATTTAAAATTAGAATCTTTAATGTCCCGGCTTTTGATGTATGGATATAATACCCGAGCCCGAGGAGATCTCTCTGCGGGATATATTCGTGGCTTTAATGATCGCAGTTATGAAACATATGTTGATGTCGGCTTTTTTACCAATGGCCAACGAAAATTACCATCGCACCAGTAGAAAGGATAAAAATGAAAATTGGAAATATTATTTTATTAATTATTTTTCCGTGTACGGTATTCGCCGCCAAGGGTACTTTAGAGGAGAGACTTGACGCGTTAGAATATAGTGTAGGAGTGCCGTTAACTGGTAACGATTTAGAAGATGAAGATTATAAATCGCCCGAAATGTATGTTATGGAAAGGTATGATATGACAGAGGGTGAATTGTTATCTGACATCATTGCATTATCGCGACGGTATACACTTGCGGAGACAAATGAAGAAAAGCGAGTTGTTCGTAACGCTTCGATTCGATTGATGGGGTATTATAGTACTACAAATGAATTATCGTATTTGTCAACGATATGGAAAAATAATGCCGACTATTCACAACGGGATGCGTTAAAGGTGGCAATGGCAGTAGCTAAAAACAGTGACCAGATGTGGGATATTGTTAATGATATTTTTACTCCGTCCAATAATTATAATCAAGTTAATAGGTTTGCGGTATATTCTTCACTAGCAACCTTTTCTAAAGCCGAGGCAACAAATTCTTTTCTTGAAGTTAGAAAAGAAAAAATAGCCGCGTTCTTTTTTCAACGTGCAGCATTAGAAACCGATTCTATGTTATATGTTGACCGTGTTGCTTGTGATTTAAATCCAGCATATCGACATAGTCAACAACGGCGTGACAATCTGGCAAGGCTGCGACCTGCAGGACTTACAGGAGAGCAAGCGGAAATATATGACGCTCGTCAGCGCGACGCACTGCCGAAGGAGGAAGAATGATAGGTGCGCTTTTATTAGCTGCGACATTAAATGTCGGTTCTTTGCCTCAGGTTGAACATTTAGATTGCGAGGTGTCTACGAATATCGTTTTGGTGACTTCGCCAAGTATGAGCGAGATGGAGTTTACGCTTTCTCTCTTTTCTACGCCGAGTAATGTTGTTGAGGTCGCCTTTGGAACTGACGCTGATTTAGACGGTGATATTTCGCGGAAAGAAACGGAGCTTGTTGCCGGATCTGAATGCGGCGT
>JAZQYX010000049.1:0-159417 GCA_045633725.1 Acutalibacteraceae bacterium
ACACCCATCTGCTCGCAACGATAACGCATGAAGTCAGGAGTATATTCTACTACTTGACCATCGGAGTTGGTCATAGTCATACGATATACATAGCAGTCAGATTGTGGAGTTGCAGGAAGGACTTCGGCCATTTCGGGTGCTTTGATTAGGGCGGGTGTCGCTTGTGGAGTACAACCATAAGAGAAAGTGGTAGTTTTACCATATTGTTTTACGAAATCTTTACCCAGTTTCTCGTTGTTACCATCACCCATAATAGGTGCACCAGAAGTAGTGAAACCTACTACCTCGTAGTATACAGTTTCACCTTTCCACAGTTTACCTTCGAACTGTTTAGAGTGGATCTCACGGAACTCGTTAGAGCCGTAGTAGCCACCATCGAAGTCTTCAAGCACAGTGCGACGAGTGCCAGACACATAGCCATAGTCGTAGATAGGCTCACCCTCACGACGGAACAGGCGGTCCCAGATAGTGCGGCGATAGCCTTGTAGCACAGGCAAATAGCCAGTGCGCTGAGAAGTGCCGTGCATTTTCAAGGTAATCTCGATTTCATCGCCAGGACAGAACGCAGAAAGGTTGTATGCTAACTGCTCGGTATCTGCGTGCTCCGCAAACAAAGGTGCGGTAGGCACTTTTTTCTTCCGAGTGCGGTTCGCACCACCTGCCGCCGCATGGCCAGATTTACGAGGAATATATTTGCAGCAAATTTCTTTGCCATTAACTGTGGTAAAGCAGAAGCCAACCTCAAGACCGTGAATATCTACTCCGGTATATTCCAGAGATTTCAAAGGCATAACAAGTCCATCGGACTTTTCGCCACGTAGAGAGATGGCTTTAATATTTCTTTTGGCAGGGTCTAGATAGCCGCCAATATTGTTGCCGGCGTCATCTTTCCGACGAACCAGGTTGTGTTGAGCACAGAACTCTTCGCTCAACTGTCCATCGGTAGGGAAATATACGACCAGGTCGCCCTCTGCATATTCCCAACGGCCTACACAAACAGTGTTGCCAAAGCATTCGCCAAGGTCCAGACGGTCGGCATTAGGGTGTGGCCGCAAGTTTTTAATTTGAGTTATATATGCTTGATACATTGGTTTCTCCTTTCTTAACCATTTAGAACTACATCGTAGTCATCAAAATATTTAACATCTTCGTCTTTGTGTTTTAAACCATTAAAGGTCTGTAGTTGCATCCAGTCAGGGGTTGTGCGATAAATTACCATAAGACTTTTCGTATTAGATGCACTGACGGCTAACTTAATATCAACAACATTGATCTTATAATCATTTTCTTCAAGCCAGTTATTAAGACTCCATTCATAATCGAAAATTTTAATTTGTACCATCTTTAAAAATCACCTTCACAATATGTTTAGTAGTATGTTGTCCAAAAGTTTTTTGTCCAGCTTGATTTGTACCGTTTTCAAGATGCTTGAAAGCCTTTTTGGTTAGTTTGCGAGAGTTCTCTCCACGCATAGCCACTAAACGCTCAATGGCTTCTTGCTTGGTATAGCAGCCTTTGCCATCAATAGAATAACCTAAAATGCGAGCTTTGTATGCTTGCTTTTCGACTTCTCTCTGGCTAGCTGCTTCGTTTCTATCTACTTGGTGAACTTTATCTCGCTCAGACTGAGCTTTGCGCTCTGTAATAGTGGGTGTAGAGCGAATACGGTCTGCGGCCGCACGTCGCTGATTCTCTTCATAAGTTACCCACTCTAAATTAGCCAAACCGTTATCTCGTTTATTGTGGTCCAAGTGGTCAACAGTAAGGTTCTCAGCATCGGGAATAGGCTTCCAAGTTAGCATCACGATACGATGGGCCAGCTTCCACGGTTGCTCGGGAGCTTCGGTTTTAACGAGGCAATAACCTCCGTTATTAATCTTAATTGGCAAAAGACGCTTATGGCGGTCCTTAAAGTGTCCAAGAGTGGATACATAAATGCCGTAGTCTTTATTAAATTTCCAACGCTCGACGCGAAGCGAAATGGTGGGTAGCATAAACATAATTATTCCTCTCCTTCAAACCAAACAATACTGTGATGAAAATCGACAATTTCAACCCGTAGGCTAAAAATCTTTTTTCCTAAAAGATGCGGATATTTTTCGTAGATGGCAATATGTGGGGGCATAATTTCGCCATACAAGCCAGGCTCAATCTCTACATCACTATCATAATCATTATAGATAACTTTATCGTTATAATAAATCTTAATAGTATTAAGAGTCAAAGAAAGACCTTGAAGAATATCTCGCAAATCAATTTCACTTACTTTCATTCAATATCAATTCCTTTCCCTTTCAAATTATCAATACATTCTTTATAGTAATCTTCGTTATGTTCTTTGTAGATATGGATACCTGCTTCACTTCTGGAAAGTAGACGCTGGAGTAAATCGTTATCAACCCAGCCATCTTCCTTGCCAAGAGCTGTGCCTCGATAGTCGATACTTCTCCAACTGCGGTCGGGATTATAACCACGTCGCTCCATTTCATCCATCACAAGGAAGTGATATGCGACAAGATGTGCGGGTTGGTAGGTGAAGACGTAATTAACGACAGAGTGCCGACGCCCCCAACCTCGTCCGCGAAGAGCACAACACTCTCTATGCTGCCCGAGCAACTGCTGTCGGGGCAATTTTTGTAGTAGAGATTGATGCCATAGTCTCATTGTTATCATTTCCTTTCAGAGTGGTATTGTAGCAAAAATTATATTTGGTGTTGTAGTAATAACCATTCCAATTTTTATATAAGTTATTCATCGTTTTTCTCCTGCTTTTCCCGAGTGCGTATCATATAATTTAAAAATCTATTATAACAATACATATCGTGTTCGCATTGGCTACAACCATTAGCAGACCACATAAGTATTGAGCCATAATACATAGGTCTATCCATTATTATCCCTCCAAAGCAATAATGTCATATTTTACAGTGCGATCGTCATAAGTTTTAATCTCTAAAGTGCCAGTGATAGTATCACCGACGCGGTCTTTATAAGCATTATAATAGGATTCGTTATCAAAGGTATGTGTGATACCTTTATACTCAACAGTGATTTCATATTGAGCAGGATGGGAGACATAGGTAAACATTTTTCCAGTCCATATGGGTTGCATCCAGGCTCCAGTATAATCTTCGTGTATAATAACTACATCGACTTGTTTGGTTTCAGTGCTAATCAATTTAGCACAACCGATCAGTGAGAAAGCTAATAGAATGGTAAGTACCAAGCAAAAGACTTTTTTCATAATCTTTTCTCCTTAATAATATTCACACCACGCATCATTTTCATAAAACCCGAAATAAGACATATATTCCAGACCATCATCATAATCTTGCGGTAACAAATGCTCATAACGGTCTTTATACTGGGCAATGAAAAGCGAGAACTGATACTTGGTGAATTGACTCGCACAGGTGGGGAATTCAACATTACAGACTTGTGCGATTTCAGTTGCGTATGCGATTTGTTTTTCTGTGGGCGGAGTTCTCTTTGCCATATCTATCACTACTTTCTTTTCTATTATGTATATATTATATCATATTTTTTTATAAAAATAAAATGGGTTCCTATTATTTAGGAACCCATAATATTTTCCAAAGGGGTAATATCAAACATCAGCATCCGAGCATTCGGTGCTATGATACGATCGTCATGAAAGTGACCACAGCAGAACTTATTCCAGTCAATAGCCCGCATGAGCTCGGTAAGCCAACGCTCCATGCTATCATCGACTGTGGATTGGTCTACGCAAGAGAGGAATAGGTCACGTGGTTCCCATTCCCAGGGGCAAGTATGAGCGAGAACGAGGTCAAAATGTTGTCCCTTGACTTTGTTCATAATCGCTTCACGTTCAGCCTCAGTGAGTTGTTCACCCTCAAACCATCCCGCGTAACCACCTGCGGCCGCACGCGCTAAACGATAGTATTTATCTACGCTATATGCACCGCCTACTATAAGCGTTTTATGACTATTGATATAGTAGGTTGCTCCATCTTTAAGATAAACGATATAGGGGAATTCTGGTTCTACCCAAACTAAGCCATTTACATAAGGATCAAAGCACTCTTCAATATTGGGGAGATTCTCTGGACGCTCTTCGTGATTGCCACGTACACAATAGAAGATAAGATTGGGGTATGAATGTGCTATACGCTTCTTCATCTTCTGTTCGCTTTTGGATAGCCAGAAGTTAAAGCCTGCGTCACCAAGAATAATGACTCCCCAGGTTTCGCCTTCTGGAACTGCTTGATTTAATTTATAAAAACGGGTGAAGTCACCATGGCAATCACCAGTTAGATACCATTGAGTAATCATTATATAACCTCCTTATAATAAGAAAAACCCCGAAGAACAAAAGCCTTCGGGGTTATATTTTATAGAACTTTTTATTCTATAAATATTATATTATATTTTTTTATAAAAGTCAATTTGATTATTCCTAATAGTATTAATAAACGCGGAAGTCAATTTCACGCACGCCAACAGCCTATGCATTTGCGTCACCGCTACCGTCCAGAGCAGGGCATCCGATACGCACACAATAAATTTTTCTTTCATAGCGATCAACAATCGCAACATCAAAAGCTTGTTCTGTAATTGTGCCTACTTCTCTAGGTATGAAATTGTCTTGCATATTTCCTGGCAAATAAGTATCTTTATAGGCATCAGAAATAACACCAATGGCTGGTACTCCGGTGCCGGTACGATTGACCATATCCTAGTGAATATGTCCATGGAATACAGCGATAATTTCACCCTCGCCATTGTAGGTATCGATTGCTGTCTAGAATGGTAAAGCTGCGCCTGAAGGAGCACTGGCGTTTGGATTGTTAAAGAACTAATGGCAGAATAATATAATACCCCATCCTGCTTCAACATTAAAAGCGGTATTAGTTAGCCAAGAGGCTTGAACTTCAAGATCAGTAGCAACCATTCCGTCATGACCAGCAGAAGTATCAGGATTGTGTTCCCAATTATTAACTACAACATAACGAATTTTCTATTGAGGATTATCAATGTAGTAATAATGACGTTCAGTATTACCAATTTGTTTTGGCTTATTTATGTCATGAATATAGCACAGTGCTTCTGGAGTAAGTCGAGGACCTGTATTTGCGAGAGTGTCATATTCGTGGTTACCCATAGCATAGGCTATATCTCCTTCAAATATTTTTGAAACTTTTTCTACATGCTACGCCAATCTCTCTTCGGTAATGCAGATGTCACCGCCAAAGAAGAGTTTGCGAACTTTTGTATTATCATTTATATATTTTAGTAATTCAATAGAGTGTCCTGCATTGCGAGGAGTACTTCCTTCTAAGTGTTGATCGGTGATAAAAACAAAAGCATCTCCATTGGTAGAAGCCTTTTTTAAATAAGTATTAATCAAAGCTGTTTGCTCTGCCAAATGTGTCGTGTAATAGTCTGGCGGAATAATATTTGAATTATCATTAGGCAGTTCAGTCCAAGCAACTTTATCATTTTTAATAGATAAGACTTTATTATTATCATCAGAAGTAAATTCTGGCAACATCATTCCAGCAATTTCTTCGGTACTCATATCTGCGCCATGATAATAGGTCGCAGTTAATTCAGAACCATCATTACCAAATATACGAGTTGGTAAATCTTGTAATTTTAAATCGGGTAAAGGTAATTCATAAAACTTACCTGTGGCTGGAGTATAAGTTGTAGCACTTTCGTTATCATAATATAAGCATACATTTTTCAATACTGCATCTATGTCCAAAGAACCCGCATTGCCAGCTCCAGAATAAATCATAATTTTATCAAAGGGTTGATATTCAGCTGATGAAGGATATACATTTACGTGCGAATCTTTCTAGGCGCCTCTGTTAATAGGTACATCGGCAGTAGCAACGAGCGTTGAGCCAAGATAAAAACGGCACATTGCTGTAGTGTTACCAATTGGCGTACCAAATGACGCATGATTTTCGTTATAAGCGTTATTACCCTCAAAGCCAAGGCGATAAGAACCAGCAGGGTACTGCATTGGCAAATAAATTTCACGATACCATTTTGTTGTTTTTGTGGAGGCATCTATAATTAATTCATTATTATTATTAAATAATAGCTTGCCAAAAGCATCAACAATAGGAAATAGATTCTTTCCTCCAATATATACTTTAGTGGCTGTTTCACTTTCTACTTGTATTGGTAAATCAATAGCCTATTCGTCATTAATAAGTACCATAGAACCAGAGACTTTCTGTGGTTCTAGAATATGAATTGTATTATCAGCCCATTTAGCTTCTCCATCAATAACTCTTAAAAATTTATAGTTATCTTCTTCTGTAATGGCTGGAAGATTAGCATTGCCATCACCACTATGTGTAATCCAAGCAGGACGTCCCTGCTGAATTCCTAATACTTTACCGTTATCATCTAGTGTAACACTAGGAAGTTCTGTTAATGCATCAGAAATATAATAAGCAATACTGCAAGGCTATAAATCATCAGAAAAGATGTACATTGGATTGCTAGATACTGTTATTTGAGCGTCTTGTGTTATATCATAAATCGAACCATTATAGTCACCAGGATAAGACCAATCAGTATCATCCGCAAGACTAATGGCAAATTCGGTAAAGGAACTATTCGCTCCAGGATAGTTTCCATGGCCCGCATACATAGTCATCTTGGCAATTGGAGCAATAGCATAAAATGTTACTCCATATCGATCATAATCTGTGCGATATACGAATTGAGGTGAATAACTAGTGGTTGTTCCTGTTGCAGATGTTTGCGCAATGCTTACGTTATTACTGTCAAAGAATCTAAGCATAGGCAAAGATGTATCGTCATGTAAGACCGCTTTGGTACTAACGCGATACTATCCAATAGGCAATGGCGTATTAAAACTAAGCTCAACATAATTATTAGTAATTGTAAAGCTATTTGGGTTGTCTCCTGGTGTATAATTACCTTTTACATAGGTCATATTATCTATTGAGAACCAGTTTTTACCAGCACAAAAAGCTTTAGTACCAGTTGATGAAATAGTCAGTGGTGTATCAATGTCAAAATCATGTAAAGTAATAATATTATTTTCACCAGAAGCAACAGCTGCTGTTTCAATAGCAGTCATAATTTTATGCTCTACCCATTCTTGATTTCCTTCTATTACCTTAAGGATTTTATTGTTATCCTTCTCTTTAATTTCTGGCAATATATGCGTTTCCATACTGGCCATTTTATTAGGTAATTCATTAGAAGCTACCCAATGTCCATCTTCCACTTGTAATATTTTTTTATTATCAGCGATATTTACTTGTGGAGGCGCTGTTTGTTTAAGAAGTTCAAGAGAAGATTTAATCTGATCTTGAACCACAGATGACATTGTATCTATTTGATTCTACATCTCGTTCATATCATTTGAGAGTGTTTGTACAGCTGCGCTTGTAATTGGTTGCATACTATCTGAAATGGTATTGGTCATAGGCAAAAAACTTGTAGATATAGGATACGTATATTCTTTTAAGTTGCGAATTGTTATTGCGGTAAATTGAGGTATATGAGAATCCTCGTACACTAAAGTACCTTCAGCAAGATTAATTTCTAATTTGCCTGATTTACCTACTAAGTTTTCATCAAAATATATATCTAAAACTCCAAAAACCGAATGAGTATCAATACCAAAATAATAGTCTGAAAAGCCTAAAGTATTTTGATGTAGTATCTAGGGAGGAGTAAATGTTCCATAGCTAATGGGTCTTGTGGGTCCCATATTACTATCCTAGAATTGTTCATGTGTAATATTAACATCTGTAATTTCTGCTATAATAACGTTATCGGGAACGACGCCAAAAGGTTTGTTCAAAATAGCGTCAGAACCATTGAATTTGTCCCAATCAGGCTAATTAGCATTTGGTTTGTTTAAGATATAATCTGGCGCGGCAGGATTTTTTTGATCCCAATTAGGCTATGCAGTAGGCCAAATTAAATTCCAATTACCATTTTGATAATTGTAAATATTATTACTAATTAAAATATACATCTTCTCTGAGTCTATAGCTTCTGCTTCGCCCAAAGAGTGGATTATTCCACCATAATAAGAAGCATCGCCGTTCAACTCCATAATAGTTTCTAGTGGATACCATCCAGCAAGAATATCTATACCCTTATTCGCTATTATTTCTGCGTTAATATAACCATACACTATTTCATCTGGCAAACTATAGTATAGACATGTTCCACCGTTTCTTCCCTGAACGGGCAAACCCTCAGGAGGTAATTCATTAACGTTAATAATTGCTAAGTCTGGAAAAATATTTGTCATTTCATATAGCATACTATATGGATACCAACCATTTGGAATTGCTAGTCCAAACTCAGCACCTGCGGCCGCAGACAAGTTTTCATCAATATAGCCATATACGATTCCATCAACAACATTATAATACCAAACCAGATGTCCTGTATCAAAGTTTAACACAGGCTCGCCATTGGCGGGTAGTGATTTAATATAATAAATAAAAACATTGCTTTCAACTTCTTGTAAATTCTCCACCATTTTTGTTGTTGGTACGCGATAAAATACATTAGAATCAATATAATGTTGTGGTAAGTTAAATACATCAATAATAGATTGGCCAATAAAAGGTAGTTCATTTACATTTGTGTTTCCATTCCCTATTTTTAAACGAGGAATAGGATAATTTTCATCTGCATCATAAACAATTGCTTCGCCCGCCATGGGATTAAAATTTGTTGCTTTACTCCAGTCTTTTGCGGGGCCATGTTTTTGGATATGACGCACTTTTCGAGTAGTATTTTGACTCATTTGTATAACCTCCTTAAAAATTTTCTTTTTCAAACTTTGTAGGATAAAATGTTAAAGCTATCTTTTCAAACTTTAACAACAGCCTCTCTTTATATATTGTGATGAATATATATAAAACATTAATCGACTTGGGCCAATATAATAAAAAATAGGGGAAGAGTATTAAAACTCTTCCCCTATTGGGTTAATTTTGAATTAATTCTTCAGCAGTTCCGCCATCGAGAATCCATTCTTCAGTTAATAGATCGTCTAATACCTCACGGGCTTCAGCGTCTTTGATTTGATAGACGGAACCATCTACTAACTGGACGCTTGAAATATACTTTTCCATGCGGTATCAGTCTCCTTTCGTATTAGAAGTCTATTAATTAGCGAACGGTAACCTCTTTTGCGGCAACAGTAATATCGCCAACAGCAAGCTCAATAGCAGCGCCATTAAACTCAGCGGTCTTAACAGCATAATCATTGGCCTTACCAGCAACAGAAATATCGCCTTCGGTACCTGCGAAGGTAGCAGCAATATCAAGAACATCGCCAGCGCAAGTAGCAGTAGCGCCCTCAACCTTATGATAAGTTACACCAGTAACTTTCTCATAATCAACGTTAGCAACAGCATCGGTAATAGCGGTAAGGGCAGAACCAGTGCCGAACTCAGGTAAGCTATTAGCTACGAAAGTATCAGCAGCCTTAGAACCACCGTCAAAACTATTAATCTTAGAAGCGCTTAGGGCAGCAACGCCAGCAGCAGTGAAGGTTAAGCACTCATCAGCAACACTACCAACAATACCCTCAGTAGCGTAATTGGCTTCAACAGCCTCATAGCCTAGAGTAGCAGCAGTGAATTCACCCTCAACGAAAGAAGCCTGAGTGCCCTGAGTGGCAGAAGTCACAACGTTACCGCTGGTAGGAGTGAAGCTAACAGGAGCCTGAACATTGCCAGTTCCAGTAGCAACAGTAGCAGCAACATCATTACCATTCAAAACAACGGGAACATTGTGCTCAGGAATAGTAACAGTACCAGCAACAGTACCGGCAGGAGTGTATTTACCATTAGAAGTAATATCTTTCTCGGTAGCCTGTAATTCAACATTAATAGAACCAGCGGTGTTGCCAGTAGCTTTAATGCCAGAAATAGTTTCAGCAGCGACAGTGCCAGTGGCCTCGTCTTTGTGAGCTAAAGCTTTAAGATCGAGGTCAGCCTCATTCTTCATAGCAAGATCGCCAAAATCAGCGGTCTTAGTATAATCGGCTAAAGCATCTGCTAAAGCCTCACTGGTAACAAAACCAGTTACATCCATCTTGGTAGAGCCAATAGCTTCCCAAGTGTAAGCCTCACCATTCTTAACAGTGATATACTCAACATAAGCGCCAGAAGCAGCGTCAGTCTCAGGCTTTAAATAAAGAACATACATTGTCTCGGCAGAAGCCTCAGGAAGAGCTTCGCCAGCCTGCATTACATGAACGTCAAATTTATTGATAGCACCAACTTGAGCATCAACATAGCTTCTAATTGCAGCATCCTCTTTAGTAAGAGCATCGTGCTTAGCGGCTAGATCAGCAGCAATAGCGTCTAGGCCAGCAGATAGAGTGCCAATGTTTTCACGAGCAATTAGATCCTTAACATCGTATAAAGAACCACCGATGTTAATTTGAGAAAGAAGGCCAGCAGCGCCGTCCTGCTTACTCTTTAAAATGTCTACAGTGTAAGCCATAATTCATTTCCTCCATTTTTTAAAAAATTTTTTTAAGTGGTGAAGATTAACATTTCTTCATCCTCATTAAAGGTTACCTCAACTTTGTCGTCTAATTCATCGGTAATTGCTTTTTGAGTCATAGTACCATCAGTATTAGAACCAAGAGTATGATATAACTTCATAACACCCGGTGTAATATCAGTGGCAATCTAGACATTGCCACCAGCCCCGATTGTATGATAATTTATACCATCAAAGTAATAAACCGTATGTGTATCTAAAGAAATATAAATATTAATTGGAGAAGGAGTCATAACTAAAGTGTGTGCGGAATCCGCATAAAATACACCATCAGCATAATATCCCTATACAATTATTTCACCCATATATTTTAACTACCCGAATGGTGTTTTGCCATCTCCGCAAACAACACGCAAACCATCGCGAGCTGTATCTACTAAGCAAAGTTCGCCATTGGCAGGTATAAACCTATCTTTGATTTTGGCGTAATTAAAATCATTATCACGTCTTAATCTAATAATAGCATTAGCCATTGGTCTCATCCCCCTTAATATCAATTAGAGTAATGTTATCAGTGGCTGAGCCGCCATATAACTCAATAGTTTCATTTGGATCAAAACCGCCTGTCGCAAAAGAGCGAATTGCTAAGTTCTAATCTAAGTAATAAATATTTGTTTGAGTTTCTTCAACTACGGCAATAACCTAGCCTGGATAGGCAAGAGGTCCCGCCGCATACTCTTCAAGAGCAGTATAACTCTCAAATACAGAATTAGAATCTAAAGGTAATGGATTGCCACGTTTAATTGAAACCGCAACGTCCCATAAAGCGGCATTTAATTTAGCATCAAAAAATTCTTCTCTTGTCATTGAAAGCCGCCTCCTTAGCTTTTTGTAATATTTAAAGTAGCACTACCAGATGCGGCATCGGCATTAGCTACATACCATATCTCATAGGTTATTGCTTCGTATTCATTAGCTCCTGGAACTTGAACCTCAAAAGGTCCTTGAACTGTTTGAGGAGCCGTTGTAGAAGCATCTTTAATCACAGGTTTATAACCTTTTCCTTTTGGTGCCGTAAAATACATTTGTTTCATTTTATCAACTTTTAATTGACTTTTCCAGCTACCGTTAGCACTATTGCCAAGAGCACGAATTTGCTCTCCTGTAATAGCAGTAGGATCGGTTAAAGCATTATCGCCATTTTTATATCCGCAAAACCAAGCACGATAGCCAGTTAAAGTGCCTTTTTCAAGACCAGTCCAATTTTTTTCTTTAATCTAAGCTGCTGGATAATCATTACCTAAGTTGGTCTTAGGAATTGCTCCGTCGCTATTGGAACAAGAACCAGTAATTTTTAAAGAAGTATTATCTTTAACTTGAATTTCTTTAAATTTACCTGCGGCCGCATCTATGGTTTCACCATTAAATGTTGCCTTATGTTTGGTCCAATTAACATTAGTATCTGGGCCATATTTATATTGCTCCACATTTGTATTAAAGCTAAAATCAATCGCAATTTTAGTGCCTACTTCGTAAGCTTTAATATTTGAGGAATTTAAAGTAACGCTTACGGATGGCGTATTAGGATATTCTTCTTCAGCAAAAATGCTTTTTAAAAAATCTTGTAAGTTTTTTCCAGTAGCCTCAACAGTGATGCTACCGCTATCTGGAATGTCAATAACTCCAATAGGTTTTGTAAAAGTAAAATCTGTATTAAAATAAACATTATTCGCATTATAGTTGCCGTCAAAGGCTAACCATTTATTTTCGCTAAAAATATAGGCTGTATGTGCGAAACGTTCATTATTATAAATGTTTTCTTTTAAAATCGCAATATCGCCTGAACCGGGAATTAATCCGTTTAAATAGCGATCAATCGCACTATTATGATCTTCTCCTGCTGAAACTAAAAACTCAAAAATTAATTGTTCTCTGGTTTCTGGCGTTACCGAACCGCCACCACTTCCTTGAAGATAAGGTAAATCTCTCCAAGAGGAATAACCATTACCGATTTTTAACTTTTGCGTATCTAATTCATAGCCGGGTTCGCCTTCTTGCAGGATCGGATTTAATTCTTTCCAACGCTATGCAGTTCCACGTTTAAACTAAAAAGTCGTTTTAATTACTGTCGCCATTGTGTTGCTCCTTTCCCTAAGTTTCTTATATTTATAAAATCTAAGTGTGCCTTATTTTCATAAAATGCCCAAAATTTTTCCCTTATGCGGTAAAATTGAGATAACGGCCGTTAATGAAGGAAACGTCTAAAGAAGTTCAGAGCACAGTTAAACGCTTTGTAAAAAGCATTAGACCACTTGGGAATTTTTGGCACTGTTACGTCAGAATTGTTAGCATCTACAAAGGACCAAGCCTCACTTAGACCAGTTTTATATGGTAAAATAAAAGTTCCTTCAGTGCCCCAGTGTTCTCCCCAAGAATTTTGACATAGCCAACCATTTTCAGACCAACCATAGACCATGATCGCATGATAACCACTATTTGTAGAGGTATTGAAATGTAAGCATCCCGCAGCATCTAAATCATATTCATCATGCCACTTGATGCTAGCCAATACAGGGCCATAATTCATTAGCGCATGTTTGATAGCCTTATCATTTTTACACTGAGCATATGATAGTGTATGAAAATTAAATGCTTCTTTATAAATTTCGTCAGTTAAAATTTTTTGTAATTGTTCGGTGCATTTTGGCTATTCGGTATTTGTATTAATAGTTGCCTTATAGCAATCGCCATATTGAGAAACAATTTTACAAGCATCACGCAAATACATTCCACTCTCTAAGCGACTAAAAGCAATACCTTGCATACCATAAATAAAATCGGTAGAAAGCTGAGCTGTAGAGCCAGTCTCTTGATAATTAAAATATTCAAGAATTTCTGAAGTGGCGTGGGCAACGCAGGACCCAACAGGGCCTTGGTCTTTGATCATAGGACGCCAAGAAACCTGATATGCTTCAGGATAATCGCCAGTCATAGCTACAATAGAATAATCACGAGCATCATATTTAGGGGCTAAAGCTCCAAAACCATAAGTCTAAGACATACTCTTTTCCTCCTCTTTTTGAATTATACCATTGCCAACAGCAGCTTTAATTGCTATTGACCAAAACAAAAAGAAGCCTATGAGATTTCTCTCATAGGCTTAAATGGCTGGGGCGGCAGGGTTCGAACCTACTACGACAGAGTCAAAGTCTGTTGTGTTGCCAATTACACCACGCCCCAATATGTGCAGAAGGCCGGAGTCGAACCGGCAATGTCGCCAGACTTATGTGGAGTCGAACCACTCGAGCAATTACCTCACTATGCCGTTTAGTTACTTCTGCATATGTATTTGCGGCGATAGCCGCTTAGTCTGCATTATCGAGCTTGCGCAGACGTCTCTGGAGTTTCTTGATGATCTTACCGTTGGGCTTGCCAGTACGGGAATTCATCAGGTCAATACGATTCTGGTATCTCATTTTACGAATTTCTTTGGTCATCATACTTATCTTCTCCTTTTGGTTTTTATGTATGTCCTTGAGATTCCTCCCAAGGGGTTTATTGTAATCTCTAAGCTCTGCAGTGCCATCGAAATTACTATGACCATAAACCAAAACCAGTTAGGCTTTTGCTGTGGGGTGTCACGGTCCCACTCTCGTCACGTCAGAGGTAGCAAGCCTTGACTTCAAGCATTATCAGATACGGGTTGTATTTTTCACCTCGTCTCAACCACGACTTAGGGTCTGCTCCATTTGACCCTCGACTACTTTAGTGACATCAGGCTGTAGTCGCCTATATGGTCCGGACGACACGACTTGAACGTGCGGCCTCTAGATCCCAAATCTAGAGCTCTACCAAACTGAGCTACGTCCGGATATGTAAGAAGGCCTCATTCCAGACCCCCACATACGCTATCGTCCCATTGGCCACTGGGTCCGATACCAACTTGGTTGGTTAGACCATTTGGAAGATCTTGATAAGTGGACTTGGCGTTTGTACTTCAGCTCCACTGCTTGCATACGCTCATCCCCCAACGACCACCACAGCCGCCGAAAGTTATCAAGTTCTCGTTATGTAAAACGAGCGAAGCTCGTTTTATGGTGCGGCTGGAGGGACTTGAACCCTCGACCAATAGATTAAAAGTCTACTGCTCTACCACTGAGCTACAGCCGCATATTTGCTGACTTTCGTCAGCAAAGGTTATTAAACTGCGTAGTGCAAGTTTTTATCATACACACGACGAGCAACGATGCTTACCACAGTACGCTTCTCGCGCTCTTTGATAGCAGCCTGCTTCTCGGGATTATCAGTTTGACGGAAGTAATAATCGGTTTCCCAATCTACTTCCTTAATCTCGTCGCCAGTAATCAGCATACCGCCGAACTCTGCGCTATAGCGACAATCAGAAGGAACAAAGGTAACATAGAAGTCTTTACCACTCTCATCGCGGAACTCAACGGTCTCTTCATCGCTGAACATATCCAGGCAAGTATTTCGCAGACGGCAAACGCTACCATCGGATAAAGTAGCAACCAAGTTGTAATACTCGCGAGAGAGGTTCATAATATTGAGGTCTTTAATGGCCTCCGCAAAGGTCAAACCAGTAGACAACTCGAAAGCAATAGCACGCAGACAGTCATAGTTCAATGCCACTTTACGAGAGAAAACGGTCACAGCCTGAATCTCACGCTCAGAAATATTAGGAACCTTATCTACGAGATACTCGCGAATCTGGTCTACATCAGGATGCTCAAAGCGGAAGTGATAGTGGAAACGACCGGGGCGATTAACAAGGAAAGAGTTCAGCTTGCTGATCTCATTACAGGTCACAACAAATAGCTTCTTACCCTGGCTCAAACCATCGAACAGAGTCAACAGTTCGGTCTGAGGGTCGCCCATATCGTCACGATGCTTACCATTAGAGAAAGTCTTATCAAACTCGTCGAACAGAACAACAACTTCCTGCTGAATAGAGTTCAGATAATTAGCCAGGCCAGGGATGGCACCATCCACGATAATCAAAGGATAACCCATTTCGATAGCCTTAATGGATAACAGCTTGGCAAACAGGGACTTACCGATACCCTTATCACCAGACAGGATAACACCAAGGTTGCGGTCGAAAGCCTGGAAATTGGTCAGAACCTTATCAACCTTTTCGGTATGGACACCATAGACTTTCTCATTGATGACAATGTCATCATACTTCTCCAAAGAGTAGCCGGTCTGCTGGCTAAAGCATACCGTATATGCCTGCGCGGGCAGGTGGTTATAGGTTTTTAAATGGTCACTATAAATCTGATAATTATTTCCAGTGCTAACAATCTGCATATCTATTCCCTTTCTTTCTTTTCTCATTTACTATAATTATTATATCATAATTTTTTATAAAAATCAATATGTATTGTCGCGGGCCGCCTCAACCGCAACATAGTGCCCACCTGATCCGATCCTATTGGGCCCATCCCCGTAGTCATCTTCTCCATTATGGACAGGGCGATGACGCGCCCTATTGGCACCCCGTGTAGGATTTGAACCCACGACCTTTTGATCCGTAGTCAAACGCTCTAATCCGCTGAGCTAACGGGGTATATGGAGCTATTATCCAGGGTCGAACTGGAGACCTCGTCCTTACCAAGGACGCGCTCTACCTACTGAGCTATAACAGCAAATTGGCACCCCCACCAAGAATCGAACTTGGATCGAGGGTTTAGAAGACCCTTGTTCTATCCATTGAACTATGAGGGCTTATGTAGTGGGTTTCTAAATTAAGTTTTGATGCGTACATCAAATCTCGTAAACTAAACCCTTGTTTATGTCCCGTTGGATCTTTCATTCCAACTCGCTGAGTTGCGAACTCAGACCTGGTGGGTCCGGGTGGAGTCGAACCACCGACACGAGCATTTTCAGTGCCCTGCTCTTCCTCCTGAGCTACAGACCCATATGAGAGGATTATCTAAGATAATCCTCAAGAGTTAATTCGTTTAAGGTTTCTAAATAATGAAATTCTCTATGGCAATTTGCACAAAGACATACACACTTATTTAACTCTGCGCGTAAGGTTTCGGGTGAAGCCGATTTAGCCATATGGTTAATAGTGTCTACTTTTCCACTATCTTTAATATGATGACAATCAAGCACATATATTCTTGTTTCACCACATTTACAACAGCCTTGACTTTTAAAAAAGGCAATAATAGACAGATTAGTTTGTTTTTGCTAATCCGCAGTATCTCGGACATTTATCTATCGCTCTTTACTTTCTCGATAATGTATTTTTTCTTGTGCTTTTTGACAAGTTTTACACTATGAGTGTTTGCGGTTTTCAGCTTTATTTTTCCAACGAAATTCGGTAATAGGTAATTCCTATTTACATTTGGTACATACTTTCGTTTCATCCATTTTTCATTCCTCCTTCACTAATATATAGAAAGAATTAAAAAGAAATTTATTTTTTCAGTCCAAAAATTTTCAGTCTATTTTTACCTATGTAGGAACTACCTCGGCTTTAACTTACGAAGCTGGCGGGTAGTAAGCGAAAGTTATAAGTTAAGTGCGGCCGCACTTAACTTATAGAAATAACCCCTTATGATTGAAGGCCGCGCTTGAATTTATATCAACCACATTTTTAACCGGTCTGGCCAATGTATAGGTAAAGGGGTTATGTATTTGTTGGTCTGCGGGCACAGACCAACCGCCCTGCTTGATTTGTATATACCTTAGACGATTCACAAGCTTACGCCTTGGAGGGAACTGCCCGACTTGAACGGGCGAATAACTGGGTTGCAGCCAGCCGCGTTATCCATCTTCGCCAAGTTCCCAAGTGGTCCAGAGAGAGGGACTTGAACCCTCGTAAGGAGAGCCACAATCTCCTATGTTAGCCTGTTACATCATCTCCGGGATATATAATGAGGTTTTTCGCGATTCTGCACATTTACACGCCTTGTCCTTACCTAATCGGGCTATTGTCATACGCCCTCTCGACCTCAAACACTTGTGCTCTAACCTTTCGGCGGATAGTTGTTCTGACCTATCAACATACTGGGGACTTTATTATTACCACGTTGCTCCAGTCCTCGTGGGTACCTCGGCCTATGACAAGCCTATTTGGTGCGGACGGCGGGACTTGAACCCGCACGAGCTTACGCCCACCAGACTCTCATTCTGGCTTGTCTGCCTATTTCAACACATCCGCATATAAATATAAGGCTGTTCCTCAAACTCCATTTAACTACGCTCTTACCCTTAATAGACTCGCGGACTCTCAATGTCTACTCGCTGTCTAATCGAAGTATTTCATAAGCACCTTATGTATGGCGGACTTATCCGCCCGAACCGCCCATTGCCCTAAGCGATTCATTTTCTTGCAAAAGACTTTTTTGTAATGGTCGGTGAGGTTGGACTCGAACCAACGTATCCCGAAGGAGGGAGGTTTACAGCCTCCTGCCATTGCCGCTAGGCGACTCACCGTTATTTAGTTATAAAGTAACTAAATATTGATATGTTTGAAAGCCTTGATTATTCTTGTTGGGCTCTTTCCGCAAACTTAAACTACTGACGCGATTTACTTGTCGTAGTTCTTCTACTGGAATTACATACATATTTAATTCTTTATCTAAACAAAATAATAAATCGACAGGATTATTAATCACAGTGTCATAGGCACCACCGTTTGTGCCACCGCAGCTACGTAAAGAAATAGCATTATCTTTACTACCAGTTGCTTTACATTGCACAGTTTGGAATACACCATCTTTTTCTATGATAAAGTCATACCATTGAGTATCATTTAATGGAATACTTACTGTATAACCATTCGCTCCAAAATAGGCAATACCCATAGACATACCTGCTCGACCTTTATCCTTATTTGTTTCAAATAACATAATCATTTCTCCTTTTCCTTTTGGTTTCATTATATTATGAAAACCATAAGAATAAAATTGATAGACACCGGCCAAGGTGTCCGATGAAAATGCTTATGTAACTAGACTCCAATATATGTTCTTCAATAAAGGCAAAGAAATAATAACTATTTGCTGCTGGAGTCTATGTGTGGCGAAGGGCTGAGGTCCCGCCCCCCAACTCGCTCCCGCGAGTCCCACGGTTTTCAAGACCGGTCTGGCGCGCTTGTCCAGTTAACCCTCCGTATGTAATTGGCAGGGGCGTTAGGATTCGAACCTAAGGCGTCCGCGCGGAACTGGTTTTGGAGACCAGCGCAATCGACCACTCTGCCACACCCCTATATTTGGCGTCGGGGGAGGGATTCGAACCCTCGCGCACCGAAGTGCCTACAGGTTTAGCAAACCCGCCCCTTCAGCCTCTTGGGTACCCCGACATACTGGTTGGAGAGGAGGGAATCGAACCCTCGACCCCAGGTTTATCAGACCTGTACTCTAACCATCTGAGCTACTCTCCAATATATGAAAAACCCTTGACTTTAATTATACAGTGGACCTTCGCCCTACTTACTTACTACCTTCACATTTGTTCTGTCATTGAGGAGATAAGGCTGAGCTTCGGGGAGCTACCCCTAACTTCTTACCCCAGTCTTGCGACCAAGTCTCATAGAGGATTGATTACCTCTAACTTTCACCCATCATTCAGCTAATTAATTTCTTCATTTGATAAAGAAAGTCTTGGCAGACAGCTTGGGCTACTTGTACTCTGTAGGTGCTTATACACAGATTTCTCTGTTTCACTGCCGACTCCCTTGTTGGTAGTCCACGAGGTTTGGAACAGTCACCAGCTAATCCCTAACTCGGGTTATTCCTCACTGAGGCGTCTATTGCGGGAGCACACCCACGGATACAATAATGTGCGATAGAGTAAGCACATATCCTTGTCTTTGGGAACTATCCCTATCAAGTATAAACCTCACGGTTTTACTTGGCGCACCGAACTACAAGGTATCCCTCATAGCCCAGAGGTGACATACGGACACTCTCGGCAATGCTGATTAGGCACTCTTCACCGAGGTACTCTATAATCAAAGTCAAGAGTTCTTCTTAACTTCTCTTCATTACATATATATTATATCATATATTTTTATGAAAATCAATATTAAATTTTATATCTAAGGCTGTTCATCAAACTCCATTTACCACAGCTGCTGATATACTCGTTATCCCCTTTACCATGCTGGGCTCTTATGTCCCAACCCTTTGTACTCAAAACTTTATCGGGCGAACTTCGTGGCACCTTATATATGTATCCCGCTGACTAAGAAAAAAACAACTCACGAAAGAGAGGCAAGTGAGCTAGAGTAAAAAAGAAGAGTCACGGGCCAGGACGTGTATTTCATTCTTTTTTGTTCTATATATTTTCAAAATATATAGAAAACAGTCCCAACTTGCAGCCTCAACGGGTGAAACACTCTGTATTGAGGATCCTGTCTAGCAAGTCTTATGTATCAAGGCACCGAATAACAAAATATCGGACTCGAACCGATAGCATCCAGCTTGGAAGGCAGGTGTTCAACCACTTGAACTAATCTCGTTAAAATACGAAAGTTTGCTGTATGTGCCTTTATATAATGGGAGCAGATGCGAGAGTCGAACTCGCTCCTCCGAGGGTATGAACCTGGTGACTTAGCCGTTTGTCCTATCTGCGATATGTAGAGGGAGTACTAAGTGCGGAGACCGCACGTTCCTCCTTTTTCTCTTTTGGTAAGAAGTTTGAGGAGCCTGAGAATACAACTCCTAATTGCTACGCCTTTGACGACCTTATGTTTTAGCCGCTGTTTCCACTTACTTTTGGTAAGTAGCGCTCACGCCTCCGTTTTTACAATCCCAGCACAAGGACCATGGGTTCGGTAATTAACCCTTAACGAACACTTACTCGATTATCTTTCCACTACCAAGCTTGCGGCCTGCTCTCGGTTGCTACGCCGATATAGTTTCAATTCAATCAAATGCAAGATGCTTGTGACACCTTACATCCCTCATTGCTTACCACTGAGGGCTTAAGACGCTTTTCGTTGTTCGCAACAATAGATTTTTACTTGTAACACTGTACCATAAATCAGCTGCTCTACCGTTTGAGCTACCCGGGTATGTGTGGAGATAGGTGCTTACTATCTCCGAGTGTAAAAGTGGCACCCGGGACGGGATTCGAACCCGCACTAAGTCAAGATTGACAGAAGACAGACTATTGTTGTAGTTCTCACACCTTTTGAGTGCAAGAATGCTACCCGCCCTCGATGCTTTCCTTTGCTTCGTACTCGCATTCCTATATCTACCGTAGCGGATATAGATGGGAGTCGCTCTTGTTTGCTAGACTCGAACTATTTTACTCCCTTCGGTTTACCGTACCTTATCCTATCTTTTTGCGATGAAGCCAGCCCCTTGCGGGAGCCACTCTCTCAACCAGTAGGTCCTTGAAAGTGTTTGTCACTTCGTCAAGAATAAGTTAGGACACGGGGCCCGTATCCAAGGTCGCCTTTTCAGCAACCATCGGTCCCGGCTCGAATTGCGTAGGGTACCACTCTCGTGGCGGGGTTTTGTCAGTTATCCCCTTTCATCTCCTTACGGAGAGTTATCGGCTACGCCCGACATATCAGATAAAGAAAGTACTGTTTCGTCAAAGACTACTATTCGTTTCTTTATTGATTATGTATATATTATATCATAATTTTTTTGAAAAGTCAAAAATTTTTCAACATTTTAGAAAAAATTTTTTATGTATTTAGTTGCAAGCCAAAAGAGATGAACTTGCAACTGTGTACAGATAGCAGATTCTGGTACCATAGGTTGGAATCAAACCAACGACCTTCGGGGTATGAGTCCGACGCTCTAGTCAGCTGAGCTACTATGGCATATGTATTAAACGGATGTGTTGCCGCACACCCGGCGCCCTACGATGACATTTGTACCATACGGCGGCAACCATACAAAACTCACAGCCATCATTATTCCGGAGCACTTCTTCATTATCGCACTCTGCCCGGCCGTACCTGGCCGGTCGGGACTTGCACCCAAGATAACTTCTGTGATAGGACTTCCCTTACTACTGGAAGGGCATCAGGCTTACTTCACTAATCATTTCAAGGCGTAAGCTACCGTGGTGACTCTTAAGAGATTCGAACTCTTATCGCTGGGCTGAGAACCCAGTATCCTGAACCGTTAGACGAAAGAGCCATATATAACCCATATTACTATGGGTTAATTACTATTTTTATAAGCCTAATTTTTTGAACCAGTTGTGTCTAATTGCTAATTACAGTTAGGGCATACCCAACGCAAATTATTTAACCGATGGTCATTGTTGATACCATTGATATGGTCTAAAATTAAAGTTAAAGGCTTTCCTTGCCATTCCGGCGGCTACCCGCAAATAGAACATTCATAGGTAGAATAATTACCTCGTAGATAATACTTTCTCATTATTTTCTAACAGGCCGTAGAATTCTACACAAAAATATCCTCCGGAGTGCGGACTTGCTTTAAAGTATTTGAAAAATGCGAAATATCAAGACCAAGTAATTCAATACGTTCCTTTATCTTTGTAGCTACGTGACCCGAATAAGCATTATATCCAAGTTTTCGCTCACATTCCGCAATTGACTAACTCTCATTTACAATTTTAATAAACTCTTCATCGGTTTTTTGATTTAATAAACTTTTTGACATTTTCGTCATCTCCTTTCATTATATCTTAAAATTTAGGAGATAAACTTTTAATTCTTTTGTCCTAAAAGTTTATGTAAGGCGTTGGTCGCCACCCGCACATTTGTTGATTGCTGGAATTTTTGCTTTTCCAATAGGTAGTTTTTACTTGCCAGAGGGAACGTCGCAACTAGCTAAGCTACAGTTATTTGGATGACTACCAACCAAACCAAGTTCTCGCAATTTTTGATAGATGGGCAAAACAGAACTTTCAACAGAACCCAATTCTACGGTGTCTATCAACCTGCGCCTCGTACGTCGATAGGAGCCTGTCGAGCAGGATTACTCTTACCCTTGTCCAAGTCAGCGGCGCGATACTAGGAGCCGTGTGGTCTTGCGACCGCGGTTTATTCTTACCCTTGTTATCAAATTAGTGCTGAGCGATATTATATACAAACTCGACCACTCGCATCCCACCGTCTTGTTTCATACGCCAAAGCCTTGTCCGTCGGTTGTATATGTATGGTATCTCGCAAGGGTGCGACCACTTAATGGTAGGGTTATCGCAATTTTACCCGCCTTACGAGAGTGGTGACGGTACCGGGGCTCGAACCCGGATTGTCAGCTTGAAGGGCTGGTGTCCTGACCGTTTAGACGATACCGCCATATATGACTACCCTAACAGCGCGGTCGTTGCCTTACGCAATCGCTGTCTCCCTTATTACAGGTGCCTATGGGTTACTGGTTTGGTAGTCGTTACTGTTAACCCTTTTTCACAATAATGATTTCTCATTACATATATATTATATCATATTTTTTATAAAAAATCAATAAAGGATTTTTTATGTAGATGGCAACAAGCGGGCTACATACCTTTCTTACCCATTGAGTTTCGAACCTCTCCGGGGAACACCCTTTCGTCTTTCGACTTTGTTATCCCTTGTTGCTAGCATTAAAAGGGACTTGTCTGGTACTGAAGGTGGGATTTGAACCCACACTGACGAGTTTTTGAGGCTCGTGTCTCTGCCGTTGGACTACTCCAGCATATGTATCAAGACACATTTTTCGTTTATGACGCTGCTCTACCGACTGAGCTATTCCCCCCATATCGGGGACTTGCGTCCCCTTAGCAACTCACCAAAGCCACCTTGCCAGGTGAGTAGTTGGGGGAGGAAGGAGGACTCGAACCTCCGACACGCGGCTCCTCAAGCATTAAACATTTGAAAATTGCTGTATGTGTCTTTACTGTATATATATTATATCATAATTTTTTATAAAAATCAATAAAAGATTTTTATGCCACGTCAAGCATATCCGCAACCAAAGGACCAACAGTTGCGACCAGCTCACGCACGGCCTCAATGTTGTTATGAATAAAATCAATCGCCCATTTGGTTGCTATAATCTCGCGAGACAATTCGAAATACTCTGCATTTGAGCAAACTTTTGCTCGCTCTGCGCAGTAAGCAATTTCCTCTGCGGTCAGCAAATACAATGTCTCGTCGTAACCGACTTCATGCAGAAAAGAAGTCCAGAAGTGATGCAAATCATAACGCAGACCCAAAGTTGCCAAGAAAGCGTTCCACATATTCTCGGTCTCTTGGTCAAACAAAACAGACCAAGTAATATCGTGCTCATTCGCATAGTAAGCAAACTCATAGTCCATACCATACACTCGCACAGAGAAGCCATATTTCTCTAACCAAGCGTTAAATGCATCATTAACAGGCTCTTCGTTAATCATTATCATCACTTTTTTCTCCTCTCTCATTTACTATATATATTATATCATAATATTATAATAAAATCAATAGAGAAGCACAGTTGTAGATATACAACTGTGCTATGTAAATTGTGGTCCGGGATGACGGGCTCGAACCGCCGACTTCCTTCTTGTAAGGGAGACACTCTACCAGCTGAGTTAATCCCGGATATGTAAGGGAGGGCGAACTGTCTTTTGTTCTACTTGTCAACAACAAGGTGGATTTTTACCAGCATTTCCCTCTATTGGTGGAGAAGATGGGTCTCGAACCCACGACCTCTTGAATGCCATTCAAGCGCTCTCCCAAACTGAGCTACAACCCCATATATTGGTGGAACTGATGAGAATCGAACTCACGACCCCCTGCTTGCAAGGCAGGTGCTCTCCCAGCTGAGCTACAGCCCCATATGTAATAGCTACCCGGTTGGAATACACCTCTTTACCGACTGTCACCACGGACGGGATTTACGCTGGTAGGGCGCCGAGGACTCGAACCCCGCACTAACTGGATATAAGCCAGGTACTCTAACCCGATGAGTTACCGCCCCATATGGTGGGACTCCTGGGGCTCGAACCCAGAACCTGCCGGTTATGAGCCGGATACTCTGACCGATTGAGTTAAAGTCCCATTTATTTATGTAGTGGAGCTGGCGACAGGAATCGAACCTGCAACCTACTGATTTATCTATCAATTCTCAGCTACTTCCTCCTTTATTTTGTCTAACTGCTTTTCCAAAGTGTAATCAACGGCAAAAGTAATACCTTTTAATTGTCCACTTTTAGGAGGGGCAAACCTTAAGGTTTTTTCTACCGAACACTCGGAGATAGGAACAATATAACATTGTCCATTCCAATAAGTTGCAAAATAATCCACATCGTTTTCATTATAGCGAATATTTTTAACTCCGCTACAATTAACGTGGGTGCTTCGACAAGAAAACTTAATTGCATTTTCATCTTTTTGTGAAGCAGTTTTCACCTGAATCTTAAATAAACGCCCATCTATATCAGCAATAAAATCATATTTAGAATTATCACCAAAAGGAATACTTACACCGCATCCCTGCCCCATAAAGGCAGACATACATTGCATTTCGGTTAAATTACCTTTTTTCTTTGAATCTAATCCCATATTTTTTCGCTGAGTTTGATTGACAAGTCAGTTGCGCTACCTATTGCGCCACGCCAGCGTATATACCCACGTCTTTCCGTGGTGTCATCTACAGCGAGTGCGCCTCTCCCTGTAGCACATAAATTGATAAGCAAATGACGAGATTTGAACTCGTAACACATCCTTAAGGTTGGACTGCTCTCCCAACTTGAGCTACATTTGCATATGTATGGCGGGCGATGCTGGGCTCGAACCAGCGACCCTCTGATTAACAGTCAGATGCTCTAACCAACTGAGCTAATCGCCCATATATTGTAGAATATTTCAGTGTGTTATCCTCTACTCTACGCCGAGACCTTAGTTTGCGTAGCCACGGGCATTTCGCCACTCCTCGTCCATAACTCCTAAAAGTATATCCCTTGATTTTAACCACTCTTGGTTGAGACGCGTTTCCTCTTTTAATCCCGATAAACCGCGTTGAAAAAGACGGGCCCCAAAAGTGTTTCGCTGATTTATTCTACTTTATACCTTTTTCCTTTTCAAACCACAAAGACGATATGCTGTCAAGTTTGCGGAACTTGGTCTTACTTGTGAAAAAGTATTCACTATTAAACATACCCACTAATATCCCCGCCGCTACGGAGGCCACTTGCAGGAGGCCAACTCGCCTTATCCACCGTGAATCTCCATCTCGCACGGTGAGAGCCTATCTGTTTCTCTTGAACAGGGCAAAGTCAACATATACCTATAGTCGGTGTTACCCGAACAACACCCTCAACGTGTGCTATTCAGATATATGATTTATACACTTAAAGTCTAGGCGGGTGGTCATATTTCAGCCACACGCTTATGCTACTCCGACTTCGCAGAACTCCACTTCCAGAGCTCCAGGCGTAGGTTTTTTTACGCTAATTCAAGGGATTTCCACCGCAACCTACCTCACTCTACCTCGCCTGCCTAGACGGCCGATAGGACCTGAACCGTTTCAAGTGTATGTAAAATGGCAGCTCCGACGGGATTCGAACCCGCGATCTCCTGCGTGACAGGCAGGCGCTTTAAGCCATCTAAGCTACGGAGCTATATGTATGCAACTTATTTCGTAGTGGTGTAGTTGCCAAACACCAGAGGTTCGTTTTACTTCGCTTTTTCTTTATTTGTTAGATGCTCTGCAAACCGCTTGTGCCACATATCAGCCTTTTCGGCGCCGGTGGTAGTTTAAACGAACAAAATCCGTGCTCTGTGAGCATTCACTCAGCTATTAAAGGACGCTGAGGAGATCCATGGAGCAGTATAACAGACTCGAACTGTCACCAAATGCTTGGAAGGCACTTATGCTACCATTACACTAATACTGCAGATGGGCGACCTTACATATACTACTGGATTCGAACCAATATCTTTGAGAACTCGACACTCAATGCGTTCGCCGTTACGCCAAGTATACTTATCAGTCTGATACTCTACCTACGAGCTATTTCACACCCGTACCTATGAGGGCCGTTCTCCTACTGGTAGCCAGCGCTAGCATCCAGTATCCAAGCCTTAATAGAATATGTATGGTCCGCAAGGTGGGACTCGAACCCACACGGTTGCCCACCAGATCCTAAGTCTGGCGCGTATGCCAATTTCGCCACTTACGGATATATGGTCCCGGCGACCGGACTCGAACCGGTACGCTGTTGCCAACAAGGGATTTTAAGTCCCTGGTGTCTGCCAATTCCACCACGCCGGGATCTTTTAGAAAGAGAGGCGCAGACTATTTAGCTCCGGCCGTCTGCGAGGGCATTTGTCTTATGACTTTCTTTTGATTACATATATATTATATCATATTTTTTTTATAAAATCAAATTTCCTCACAGGGGGTAGGTGATGTATCTTGAAATCTCGAACATACTTTTTATCCTGTCCCGCCCAAGATTTTTAAGATTTTTTATTTCTCTCACTCAACATATATATTATATCATATTTTTTATAAAAAATCAATATGTATTTCCGGAAGCTAAATAGCCTCCGGCCGCAATTACAGTCCCAATCGCTCCATCATGCGAGCAAGGTTATCCTCTTCCTCTTGGGTGATTTCTGCGGGGATAAAAGTGGAAGGTGCTACAACCTCATTATCGCCAGAGAAGTCAAATCCTCCAGCTACAGTAGGAGTAGTTACCGCCACGGGATTCTTGGGACAGGTCAGAGAAATTGCAATCTGCACTTTCTCTCCCTCATCCTGTGCCCAGACATAAAGTTTCTTGTCATAGATTCCGATTACATCAGAACCAAACGTTTCCTGAAGTTTCGACAGAACTCGATCCTTCGCTAAAGCTCCCTTCGCCATTTGAACTTTCATTCCTTTCTACGTTTACTGTAAAAGTTAATGGAGCATTCCACACTCCCCAATTAATGATAGGATTTGTCCACGTTTCTTCGTTGACAACAGTGGTATACTCTAAACCTCCATCACTTATTGTGACTGGCATGTCAGTCGTGCTACCATCGTCATTATATACGGTCAGATGTGCATCGTGCAAGTCGCGAACTTGATAGTCGGTTGGACGAAATACAATCTTTTCTTGATTTTTTTGTTCTCTCTCCGCCTTCCTCTCTTCTTCGCGATGGCAGTCATAGCACACGAAACCTTTAAGAACTTCGCTATAGCGCTGCTCATGGTTTGGATAACGCTCTCCGCAACAGGTACAGGTAAAGGTATGCGTTTCATAACAATGTGGGCAAATCCACGCTCCATCTACCTCGTACATATCTGCATTATAATGGCGTGCTCCACAATACTCGCAATGCATATAATCATCATTGTCACAAGGTCCATGCTCACACTCACACTGCTTACACATCATAGTGTCGTGCGTTGAAACATAATCATTGCCACACCACAAGCAAGTACATTCGGCACCAATTCGTAACCTAGTACCTGGTCCAAAATAGGAGGCCTTATCATAACAATATAGTGGCTGATAGCAGCTAGAATGTAGCAAATCATTATAGTGTGTTGAATGTTTTGCATCCTTGATAAGAATATTATTGCGGAAAATTTCACCACCCAGGTAGTAGAAATATCCATCTATTCGGTCATGGTGGTTATTTTCTCCAACGGTCACGCCAGTAATGGTCTCACTAGACCAATTCGTCCAATCAGGTCTGCACCAATGGAATGTTGCAGAGCTAAAACGGGCAATAAGCGCCAACCGCACACTTTCCAAAATACCATCAATAGCCATAGGATAAGGGCGACCCGCAAAAATCAAATTAGATTCATCTCTCTCGTTAATGAAAAATAGACAACGCCATTTCTTATTATTCCACGGGACGGACTCGGGGAAGTTAGGCAGCTTGTGCATCTCCCCACCCTCGCCGCGCAGGTACGCCATAATTGTGGTTTTATCCTGCATATAGCTCAAATTGCCCGCACGATACTCGCCATCCAAGGCGTGGCAACTACGCCACTTAGAAACATTTTCACTCGAACTGAGGAAATCTAAAGGATGAACCGACAGAATCAATTCACCGCTAATCTTATTCTCTTGGATAAGCTCGCTTGCTTTGTTCTGAATGGCCTCCAACAATTCCTCGTCATTGATAAAATACTTAAAGGCTTTGATAACCTTAGTGCCTTTATTGATTTTTTTATCATCAAGAATATAGTTATTAGCCAAGTGATTATCATAGAACTCTTCGGGAGTTACAGACGCAAGGAAGGCCTCTAACGTTTTAGTTGTGGGGTAAAACTGAGATACCCAATCGACGAACATACGAACCTTAGTTCTCTTGGACTCGGCGTTAATATCATAACTCACTTTGCCCAAGTTCAACATAAACTGGTTGCCAAAGATGTTTCGAATAATTTTTTCCTTGGCATTAAACCAGTTCTCAAACAGTTTATCCACCTGCGGATCGGGAATATTCTGCGACCAACGGATAACCTCAGCGAACTGTTGTTTAATCTGTTGGATTTCTTCACTAAAATCAACCATTAGAATCATACCCCCTACACAGGCAACAGAATTTTTCGTCAGAACCAGTATCTTTGGTAAACGCATTTCCGCACTTCTCACACCAACTAATAGTTGGGACAGAAGAGATGCAATCACAACAATAGTATTTAGTCTTCTTATCTAAGGCAAATACTGGAATTAATTCCTCCCACAAGAAATGACGCTCGCAATGATCGCATAAGTGGGTGGAAGCAAACAAGGCGCTGCCGCAAGACCCATAGGAATTACCCCAATCATCGTAGCCATAGGCAGCATTCCAAAGCTTATTATAGCTCCACTTGCTTTCAACATACTCAAATTGAGGAATATTCTCTACCTCAACAGAAAGCATTTTGATAACTTTGTCAATGGTATTCAGTAAATGACTTACCCACAAAGTCTCATACTGGCTATGCTCATCTCGATAACCTACTGACAGGTTTACACCAGCAATACCCCAAGCGGGCATTAAGCAACAAATGTCAGTAAAACTGCCCCAGGCTTCGACAAAGCCAAAGCCCTCCACATATTTAATGAAGTCCTTGTTATCGCAATCGTAGAATACGCAGTCATCAGCTCCTCTACGGTCCAACTCGATGATATATCTCAAATCATCAAATGGACAATCCAAAGAACTTAACTTCTCGGCGCCCAGGCATCCCTTTTCTTCGTCCGTAGTGAAGATAATGTGCGGCCGCAAGCCTGCCTGAACAACTCTGAGAATTGCGAATACGCCAGCTCGGTCGTCTGCACCTAGGCCTTGGGGAGAAATAACTACATTTTTACGAGTATCATAAAAAACCTCGGTGGCAGGATCTTTGAACACAGTATCCATATGAGCCACCAAGGCAATCGGGATAGTTCCCTCGCAATAAATATAGTCCCCTGTTTCTACGACTACTGGATAATACCGCTTAAGGCAATTAGACAGCACTTTCTTCAAAGCAGCTTGCCGGAGACCAACAAGCTGCTCAAATAGTTTATATTCCGAAGCAGTAAAGGTTTTCATAGTTCTCTCACACCTTTTCATTTTTTATTACATATATATTATACAATAAAAAATTATAAAAATCAAATCAGACCTTGTTCCTCTGCATAGCTACGGATTTTATCTGGATCGGCCAAGCGTAAAGCACGCCAGCACAGTTGGCAACTACCCTTTGCCGCACACTTTTGGCGACAATGCATGCGGGCCGTGGTTAATTCGCTATCAAGCATACGATTATAACCATCGTGGCCCAAATTGGTGATAATCATTTTTAGCTCACCAGGCCATTTCTTTTGTTCGCTATAGATGCGGAAAAGTGCTCTTTCCGCAGACAACTCAACACCTAAGAATTCAATGGCTCCAATGATTGGTTCATATTGCTCTAAGTCTTCTGGACGAATCCAGGTGCCATTTACGCCATCGACCTATGGTAGATAACCAAAGTGAGCCACATTGGGGGCATGGCGAACCGGAATGCCATATCTAGCAAGTAAGTCCATATCAAAGAATAATGGGGCACCAACACGCACGTAACACACACGAGTAAATTTGCTTAGGCTTTCCAACTCATATGGAGTCGTTATGCTATATCCCCAAAAATAGCGAATATCATTTTCGTGATAAAAGGCTAGGGTTTCGGGAGAAATATCATTGAGGCACACAATGAACTTTTTGCGGCACAAAATGTCATACTCCCTTAGAGTTTCATGTGGGATGTCAGCGTCTGCGCCCGGTTCAAGTTCGAGGATTATATCTGCCTCGGGATATTTTTCAGCCAGGTCGGGAATAATGCGATGGTCGCGTGATGCTACGCGAATTTCATCCGCTTTCCGCATATACTCTGCCTACTGGCGAGAAGATACACATACTTTCATTTTATTTCCTCCTATAATTATTTTATATGTAAATTATACCATATAATTTTGCAAAAGTCAAAAAAGCCTTTAAGATAGTAATCTTAAAGGCTTTTATTTTAGTTAATCACAAATCCGCTAGTTTCTGGTAGCAAATCTTCGATACATAGTTCGTTAAGATGGGTATATGGAATACGAATTAAAGTAATATTATGATCTTTGGCGTATTGATTTTTGATTTTGTCATGCTCTTGAGTCTTTGCGAATTTTTCGGGATTATCAAACACACCATACCCTATCTAAAAATGCTATATACCATCATATTCTATTAAAACATTAAAAGCTGGTAAATAAAAATCATATCGAGCTTTTTTGTTTGTGTCTGAGAATATTAAATCATCAAAAGAATATTCTACTTTAAATTCTATTGAGTTATCAGACAATAGTTTTGAAATTGTATTTTCTCCTTTGGAAAAAGTTTTACATCCACAAGACTATTGTCCAGAATATAGCAGAGCAGAAGTTGTTACATAAATTTCTTTTCCACAATCGCATTGAGCTTTCCAACGACGATGTGTTCCTTGATTTGGAGCTTGCTCTAAAATAGTAAGCATTCCAAATTTCTTTTGAGTTAAATCGTGAGCTCGAGCCTGATTTAAAGCAATAATCGTATCACTATGCAAACAGCCGCAGGACTATATTTTCCCCATTAGTAAATTGTGTGCGGAAGCTAAGTGTGAATTGCCGCAATCGCATAAACATTCCCAAATTACACTGGCATTACTATCATTGTTTGCGGTAGGTCGTAAAGCAACCAATCTACCAAAACGCTAATTAGTTAAATCTTTTTTTCTACCACATCCGCAAGAGGTTGTTTTACCTCTAACCAGGTCTGTGGCATAAGCAATACGAGTACCACCGCAATCACATTTACATAACCACGCTCGTTTATTACCTCTTTGTGTTAATTCTACTACTGTAAGCTTACCAAAACGCTAATTTAACAAGTCATATGCTTTACTCATAGTAAATCCTCCTTTTTAAGTTTCTACTATATATAAAAACTCTGAATAGACGATTTAACCGTCTTGACCATTGCCATACAAAATAAAAGAGACCCTCTTGTTAGAGGGCCTCTTAGGCTTAATCAGCTACCTTATATGCCATTACCTTTCTGGTTTTGCCATCTGCGGTAGGAATGGAAATCTGTTCCTTAACCGCAACATTTGCGGAAACAAGGCGAGTCAAGCGATTCGTCACTTTGTGAATCGTCACGTCCTCGCCACCATCAACCTTGGCGGTGATATCGGCGATAGTGGTCAGCTCGTCGGTCAGGACAGCAGCCACGGCATCGGTCAGCTCATCGTTCTCGGCTTTCTTCTCAGCAGCCTTAGCCTTAGCCTTAGCAGCCTTATTGTCCAGCAGCTCAATCTCATGAGCGATGCAGTTAGCCAGGTCGGTCTCGCCGGCATTGGTCAGGATCTCCACGATGGTAACGAACTTCTCACGCTTAGTAGTCTTAGTCATAGTCAAACACTTTCCTTTCAAAATTATTTTCTATTTTTGTTTTTTCCTTTGACTGTATATATATTATATAATATTTTTTTATAAAAATCAATTTGTCTTGCTCTTGCCAAAGCGTTTCTTACGCCTCGGCAAGATATTGAGCGACATCATCCTCGTCACGGAGGTTCCACAGGTAGGACAAACCCTCTTCGGTGCAGTCCTCAACATTGACATAGAACCAGTACTGAGTACCGCCCCAAGGCATCTCTCGCTTCATTGCACGAGGTTTTTCGATATTAAAATAACGGCTCCAACGATAGTGCCAATCACCCATACCCTCGTGAGTTTTGATGGTCATACACTTCCAAGCGTACTCAAAAAAGTCTTTTTCGTTGTAATTGCGGTTAAGGTATAGAGTAATCAGTTCGGAGTCATAGCAGGCCTCACCAGTAATATCATCTTCGCTGGTGCAATTCTCCCAACAGCTTTCGCAGAGGCAATCATCACCAACCCAGTATACATCTTCCTCGCAACAGATGCGGTGGCCGCAGCAGTCGCAACGGCGGCGACTATCACAGGAACCGCACAGCAGGCAGCTCTCCTCGCCCTCTTCACCAATATCGCAAGTGCCGCCGCACCACACGCACATAGAGTTGCCAGAGTAGCAATAGCCATCACAGAAGTAATCGCCCTCGATTTCGGGGTTCAGAGCCAAGAAGTGGCCACAACCAAAGTCATTATACATCGCACCAGTCTCAAAGCGGATATAAATTTGACGGTCTGCATAGGAATTATTGTGGTCATGCTCAAACGGACGCAACTCTACCTCACCCCAACCGGCTTGCTCAGCCAGCAAGGAAACGCACTGCGATACGAGGTTGTCGTTAAAGTAAGGATATTGCTTCACGTTAATGATGAAGTCGGGGTCAATCAGAAACAAGCTACGCCATTTCTTTGAGTTCCAAGTATAATTCGCGTGTGCATCATTATCCCAGCCAAACTTAAACTCTCTGGAGTCAGACTCCAAATAACCCACTACCGCACAAGGAGAGTTCATCATTTCCACAGTACCCTGCTTGTAGCAACCATCATTGGCCCAAGACATACAAGAATCCCAACCCTCGCTATTATCAGACATAGTCATATAATCCATAGGGTGGATAGACATATGAACGGTGCCCCTCAAAACCTTTTGGTTCAGACACTCAGAATGCTTATTCATAAAGTGCTCAAAGCCCTTGATACCATAGGATTCGGCGATCTTTCGAATGGAACGAAGAGGACGAGAACCATTGCGAACTTTCAACTCTTTGCCGTCTTTCAGAGGAACAATTATATCGCCACGATATATTTCAACCTTATTCTGAGCTAAGGCCCAAGGACTAAACAAAATGCCAATAGCATCATACTCATTGGTCCAACGAGGGAACAAGGCGTCCATTGCATTATGGAATTTACGAACTTCCTCATCTTTGCGGAGCATTTTGCGAACCTGCTGCTCCAGCTCCTCTTTGTCGATTTTGTACTCAACCGGCACAGAGATACGCAACTGATGACCGAACAGCTCGAACAAATGCTTGCTCTTGGCATCATTCCAAAAACGCAGATACTGCTCGATGCCGCACCAACGATAGCTAGGGTAATCCACGAACTCTCTGATATATTTTTCAATTTTGATGCGGTCTTCGGCGGTAATTAAGTCGATAGGATTCATATCTCTATACCTCTCATTCGTTCCTTTTGATTACATATATATTATACCATATTTTTTATGTAATATCAAATGGCGACCATAAGGTCAGCCACTTGACAACGACAGGTCTACACCCGTCTCGTTAAAGATGCGATTGGTGTCCCGCACGCATAGGTCATCATAGTCAAGACCTGCAGCGGCCATTGCGTCGAACACCGAACTGGTGTCATTGTACACACGGATAAAGGTCGCGATTTTGTCTTCGTGCTCATCGCACTCGTGAGCATAGCCGATAAACGCGGGGTCTCTCATTAAATCAGAATTAAACATTATCAATACCCTCCTCTTTCAAAATCTCTTTAGCATCTTCTTCGTTGAAATTAACATCTATATCAGTATAGCAGATGCCATGAGGGGAGTCCTGTACCATATCGTAAAAAGACATATCCAATTCCTCAAAGATAATATCTTCTGCGGTCCAACCATTGCGTGCCGTCGCCCGTTTCTCATAGAATTCTTTTTCTTTTGGGCCCATTAAAATTTTAATAACCATAGATATTAACTCCTCTTTCATTTACTATAATTATTATATCATATTTTTTATAAAAAATCAATAAAGACGTTATGCTTCCACAAGGTGGAAGCCGCCATTAGGATTTTTTGCGGGGATGAGATTAGTCGCATTGATACGATGGGTATAAGAAGGAGACACTTGAGCCACACGGCTAATTTGGTAGTCCGCCATACGGAAACCAAATAAATGCTTGGCTTTCATCATAAAACGTTCTGCCGATTGGGCCGTGTCAAACTCCAAGAGGGTACCCTCGCAAGTCAAGGGTTCATACACAAAATTAAAGATATGATACATTACTTTACCTCCGTACAACGTGTTAAGTTAGTTTGCTTGGTACCTTTATAGATGTCGTGCATCTTCACAGTACCACGCATATGATACTGCGTGCCGACTTCAAGGGTGCGGGAGGCGGTCAGCCAAGTTAAGACATTACCCTCATCGGTCTCCATCACGTGGAAGGTCTGCTCGCCATAATAGTTGGTGATAGGGATGGCTTTCCGCACGACCGCAGTGAATTCGATGCGTTCGCCTACCTCGCCCACAAACTGCGAAGCAGAGTCGCCATAGATAAGGCTCTCCACGAACTTGATAACCTCATTCTCGGGCTTCAACTTGTTATCATTGATGCTCACATCTTCCCAATTCAGACGCACGGTAGAGAGTTCCGCAGGCAACTGCGGCACTTCTTTCTCCGACGGCACGTGCCAACCAAACCATCGGTTAAACTGGGTGACAGGGCATTTCCGCAACCAGAATTCTACAGCCTCCACGTTGCCCTTGAGAATAGTGATATAGCCTTTCTCAAAACCCAATACATCTTTTACGCTACGCAATCTCTTCACCTCCACTTCTTCTTCTGGATACATTCGCTGATATTCAGCTTCGTTATACCACCGGACTTCGCGACCGGTAGATAGTTTTACATACATTCTGCCATTCTTTTGGTATGGCTCACCGTGTTCATACTTTTGGAAACTTTTGGCTACCATTACTTAACCTCCTGTCCCGCAAAGCAGCGTTGCAGAATGTCGTCTACGATATCATCCCAAGACATACCCTCTTCTTCGCAAACCGCACGCTTGATGGCTTCCATGTCGGGGTCAGTTTCCACAAAGAATTCGGCGATGAGGGACTCTGCGATGAGATTCCGCAAATCTTTCTCCGAAATCAAATAATGTTTCATAGACACCATTCCTTTCTTTATCTTATATTATTATTATATCATATTTTTTTATAAAAATAAAAGAGGAGGCACAAGGCCTCCTCCATTTATTAACCAAACCAGAGCCACCACTTTGCGAGTTCCTTATCATAACGCGATAACTTCAATTCTCGCAATTCTTTCTGGTTCTCTGTATAAACACTAATTTCTTTTTCTACCAAAGTGTTAGACTTTAATTCGGGATACATAGAAAATACCATAGTGGGCGAGACGTCTTCGGAAATCTCTGCAAAGGTATTGGTTTCGTGATTGATATAATTTTCTATCATCACAGCAACATTCTGCTCAATGCGGGTATTTTCTTGCTCATATACCGCGATCTTTTGGTCAATCACCTTAAGCTGTGCCACCTCGCCGATCGTGCATAGAGTGGCGATAAAAACAACCAGAGCGCCAATGGCTCCGACAACAATTAATACCCATTGCAGCCAACCATCATCAGCTCGCCGACCACGCTCATAACGAGCCTTTTCTCGTTTAGTTTCGCACTGGGACGGATAGGTATCGTTATAAAAGCATTCATCACTCAAAATCTTCAGGCCGAAGCACAGCAACGCCAAGAACAAAGGCAGCAAAACAAATAACAACATATTACATACTTTCCTTTCTTTAATTAAAATTCAATAGTTCGGTCGGGTTCTTCTTCGATTTCAAGCCTGTCATCATCTTTACAGAGATTAAACATTTTCCGCACACCATGTAGGTATCCGATACCCTCACATAGATGAGCGATTTCGTCCGGTAATCCTCGATAGCCGACGGCAGTCAGTTTTACAAGAGAAGTGCCCAGGCTCTGACAACGGTGAGCCTTTTCCAGCCACTTGGATACCCTTACTTGCTCCTCGACCTCTTTCCAAATCGGAGAACCTACCGGCACTATCCGCCGGAATGTGTCATACTCTTGCAAAAACATTTTTGCAGAACTCGTGGCCTCTGTGACCATAATGCCATAGACATAATCATATTCGGAACGCTTAAAGTATTTTGCCATTTTTTATTCCTCCCCTTTAATTACCAATTTTCGTCAGCCGATGCCCAAAACATATCAAAAATCTCTTCTCCGGTCAAGCCACAGGGCGGATTGCCATAGCCCTCGAGAAAGCTAAACATATCGTTAATTTCATCATCGGTATAATTTTCCAATTTGCCATTCGGATAGTCGATAAGGCGGAACATCTTAACCTGTGCCTCAAAATCGTGAGGCTTAGCGAGGAAAGCAACCAAATCGCCGCTATCGTTATATTCGGTCTTACAATCATCGCACACAAAACAGGGATGGTGGTTATCATCGTCCAAACCTAAAATACGCTTAATCATTTTTATTTCCTCTCTTTCTCATTTACTATAATTATTATATCATATTTTTTATAAAAAATAAAATAGGAGGATTTCTCCTCCTATTTTACGATACTATCATAGATATAATATTTGATATCACGATACCAGCCAAGCAGACCTTGCTATAAAACATCATTTCGTCCGCATAGGCTTCCACGTTTTCATCGTTATCGTCTTCAATGAATTGCGGGACAATAAAGACCTTGAAAAACAAGACCACCGCAAACCATATAGATAAAATATTCCACATCATACTTGAACCCTCTGATACTTTCCGCACGTGCCAAATTCACGACCGCAACCCTCACCGTCCCAGCACTCACAGAAGTGGCAGGTGACCCTGATGACTTCAGGGTTGGGGACTTGGGTCTGCATTATGGCATTACCTTGACGGAATGTTTGTGTGACCATCTGGGGTAGCGGACCGCTATATTCCTGACGAAGACAGCGTCTGCCTTTTTCGCAAAGTGCACAAGTGCCAGATCTTTGTTTGCAATTACCACAGATGTAATCGAATGAACCGTCAGCCGTCTCAAAGAGCAGAGGGTCCAGAGTATGTGCTCCGCAGAACCGGCAGGCCGCAGGTTCCACAGATGTATAATGAGGGCATCGGCAATTATCAACCGCCGGCGTATTCATTAGCCGACAGTTGCCGTTTCCGTCAATTAACGCACACCTTTGGTTTATCATTTCTCCACCGCCTCAACCACCTGGCCAAGCAAATCTGCTTGATAGTCAAGAGGCAATACAGGAACAGAGATATCGAGTTCGATAGCATCAATAGCCAAAATAGCGATTTCGGTTTTGCCGTACCAATCACTTAAGTGCTCAACGGCTTCCGGCATAGAGCGACCAAACACGATACCACAACCGTCACAAAGCACGCCATCAAACCAATAAGAGATTTCATATTTATAAAACATTGGATTAATCCTCCTTCGTGTCAAAAGTATAATAGAACTCCGCCCAAGCCAGACTGTACTTGGGTCGAACCGTGTCAAGCCACACGTAAAGCTTCCGCATATCGCGGGCCGCACGCCGTATTTCCCATCGTTGGGGATTAAAGATAGACCGACATTTGGCATAGCGGTCATACACGTCAGCAAACTTCAAAAGTTCGCCGTAATATAAATATATAACCTCTTCCGCATGGTCAATTTTAAGCTCACGACGGACGTCGGCATTTAAGATTTCGTCGTTGTCCCACGCGTTAAGGTAATAAAAATTACCGTTCGCGTCGTAGTTTTTTCTTAGCCAACGGGGTAGCTCTTTTGAGTCCGTCCGCAAGATAATTGATGTGATGTAGGGCATTTTGTTATAGCTCCTTCCTCTCTTTTGGAATTTATCGGGGTGTTTCCCGGAATTTTATTCGGATTTCTCGTGAGACGATCCGTTACTTTTGGATAGGGCTTTGATGTTGTCGATTACACTACGCAAATCAATAGCGAGTAGAATTATACAAACGGGGATAGGAAGATACGCTTTGTTCACAAGGAACACGATAAATGCGAAAACCCAGAATAAGGAAAGTAAAATGCCAACCATTAAAACAATCCATTGTAAAGTTCTCATTACCATAAATCCTCCGATACAAGTTCTGCGGGCCAGTTATTGTCCTTATGGAGCCACTGCGCCGAAGGGCTAAGCTGGCCGCATTCTATCGCGTGTACCCAAGCCTGTCCTCTGTCAAGGAATTCACCGGTATGGGTAATAAAGCCTTGGGTTTTAGATGCTATCGCCCAGTCAGCTTTCATCTTGTCAATGGTCTTAAAACAGTCGCCGTGTCGCAAACCGCAAACAATGTGCTCGGTACCCGCGAGGGTATTCTGTTTTAGTTTAATTGCCGCACAGATAATCATATTATCCTCTCCTTAAAAGAAATAAAAATCAATCAGTGAGCTGGTAGCCATCAAAAGAACCATTATTCCCCAGCAAATACCAAAGATGCCCCATCTTGTTGACTCGTATTCTTCCTTGATTTGATAAATGCCAACCATAATGGCAGGGATGCCATACAAGAAGATTAACACCAGATTGCAAAGAAGATGAATAATAGGTTTAATAATCTCCCACATTTAACCATTGCCCTCCTGTTCAAAAATGGCATAAGAGCCGTCAAGGGTAAAACGGTCCCAGCACCAAGTAATATCTACCCTTGCGCCAGATTCCAATCGACCTTCGCCAACAAGACGGTCTAGCACAATGTGTGCCATCTCCTGAAAACTTAATTTAACCATATTTTTCATATTATTTTGCCTCCCGCCGCTCTTGAATTACAATAGGTGCAATTTGAATATATCTATCATAGGTTACTGACTCGCCAGGTTTAACTACATGGCTATCAAAACTTACAGAGTAAGGAATCTCCATTTTCATAAGCATTTCTTCCAAAGCGAGCCATTCTTGTTTGGTGACATAGTTTTTCATTTAAAATACCTCCTTCCAGCTATTACGCTGAATAATTCTCCGCATGTTAGCAATACCAACGGGATTTTGGGAATGGATACGAATGGGATAGTTGCGACCCGTCTCCTCGAGCCAGTCGAGCAATTTGATGTAGTCGCCACCCATATGGGCATAAGAACCAGCATCGTGGTCCATAGAAATAACATCAATAATCATTTCATTCTCATAGTGCTCAATAAACTGTTTAGCAGCCATAACGCTGCGGCACACAACAAAACCATCGGGTGCCGGCCGCACATCGTCAACCCAAATCTTAGTATGAATCATTCTTATTCCCCTTTCTCTATTTCTCTCATTTACTATATATATTATATCATATATTTTTATAAAAAGCAATAAAGCATCATATAGTTGATTTTATTATAATAATATGTTATAATAATACTATAAAAGATAAAGGAGAATTATGTATGGGTTATGACACTTATGGTGAACGAGTTGGTAGAGTTGGCGGTATGCCAGTATATAAGATGAGCGCGAGCCAATGGAACTTATCAGACACAGCAGCTAATGAATGCTATTATTGGGTGGGCGATATGTTGTTCTACCACGATACAAAGATTGGTACTGTGCGGAGTAATGGCAATGTGGACTTGGATGAGGCGAAGATTAAAGAGTTGAAGCAAGTATGGACACCCGCAAAGGAAGAGCCGAAGAAAGAGGTTAAACCTGTGGAGACTCGCCCTGTAGAGGAACCAAAGCCAGATAATGACCCGGTAGAACCTGACCGTCCGCACGATGAGTTAGTTTCTTCTATGCTGAACCGCGCGGCTTGGACTGTTAAAGATATGCTTAAAGGCTGTAATATGGCGGCTGATGCGTTCTTGGAGACTGTAAAGGAGGCTTAATGCCTCCTTTTTTCTTGCCCTCTGGAGGAAGAGGGTTGACATTTCCGCAATATTTTGTTATAATATAAATAAGAATAAAACCAAAAACTAATTACGAAAGGACGAAGTAAACTAATGAAACCATTTATGGTATATACAAAGAGGATAGCTAATGCTCTTTGTTAGCGAGGCTTTTAGGTTATCGGCACAGATATTAACAATGAAAAGCCTTGGTTGTATGTGTATTTATTTGAAGACACTCCCGAGTTGAGATAGGCTCTTGCTGAAGAGGTACAAAGGGGGAAGTCTAATGATTGAGTTTAAGAAAGCTTAGATTAGAGATACAGCTGTTGTGTATGGTAGTAGTCTGCAGCAGGTTAAGGAAATGTATGCGATTGACCCCAATATGGCAGGGGAGCTTGCTATTAGTATTCTTGAGGTCGCCCTCACCGGCACTATGAGCACAAATAATCCTTTGATTAAAGTGGCGTTGGCTAACTTTAAAGATGTTGCGGGCAAGAACCAAGTTAAATATGATAAGAAGTTAGAAGCTAAACGAGAAACCCGTGCGAAGAAGTTGCAGTTGGAGGAAATTGCCGCTATGTTAAAGGGGGGTATGTCCCAAAAGGAGATAGCCTTGAAGCTTGGGAAGGCAGCAAGTACGATTAATAGTGCGGTCCGGGTATTGAAGACTGAGTATCCAGAGTTAATGGGGGGCGATTCGGAAAATTCGGGTGGAATTTTCGAATTTTCATCGAATTTTAGTGCGGATTCGACGAATTCGGATGAATTCGATGAAGATACAATGGATTCGATGGATTCGGAAAAATTCGACGAATTGCTCGAATTCGATGAATTTTCCTCAGATTCGATGGATTCGACGAATTCGATGCATGATAATGTAAATGTAAATGTAAATGATAATGTAAATGTGGAACTTTCTTCTCACGAAGAAAGCTTCCCCTCTGTTTCGCTCTCCGAGCTCAACAGACTGGAGGTATCTTTTGATTGGTTAGATGGGGGTACTATTAGAGTGAGGGATACTGGTAAGGTGTTCCGGGTGATTATGTAAATAGGGGTAGGGGTCTCTCTAAAAAGAGGGGCCCTTATTTTTGTATAAAGAAAAAGCTGGCAGCATGAAAGCTACCAGCTTTTTGTGTGTATTTAGAAGGTAAAATTGCGTATTTGGTGAGTGGTAATAAGCATTTTTTGCGTATTTGGTGATGAGGGGTGGCCCAGCCTCTTACCGCTAAGCCTATCTTTTTTCCTCGTCACCGTTACCGCAAACCCTATTTTACCAGCCCATCATCTTTAAAAAGTCGCCCAGGGCCTTGTTAGGGTCTACTTTCTTTGCGTCCTTCTGGATATTCTCCTGCTTAGGGGCAACAGTCTTGATGTTAAAGTTCAACTGGGCCAGCATCTCAACAGTCTTGAACAGCTCAATCATCTGCTCATCCAGGTCGGCAATGTCCTCATCTGTGACCTCAGCCATCCATTTGTCAATGGTAGCCGCATAGTCGGTATAGCCAGCATATTTGTGGATAGCGTCCAGCACGTCCCACAGCAACTCACGACGAGTGGCGGTACGCTGAGCCTTAATCTGGGCCTGACGAGCTTTCTCTGCCTCGGCCGCGCGCTTCTCTTCTTCTGCCTTTTGGATAGCAAGATGCTTTGCATTAGCGTCGTTTAGCAAATTGGCCAGCTCGGTGCCGATTGTGTCTAGGCTGTCACCGTTCTGCAAACGAGCCACGATTTCATCTACATTATACATTGGTTTCATTCCTTTCTTTTATTCTATATATATTATATAATATTTTTTTATAAATGTCAAATTATGCTTCTCTTTTGGCTTTAAAAGTGACTTTGCGGATTCGTGCGAAGAGAAAATCGTTTTCTAGAAAACGATGGAACTACAGCTCTCTAGAGACGACAAATTCAGCTATGTTTTTACTCGCGGATTCTCCGAAAAATTTTTTCACAATTTTAGCCTGTCGATGCACATTTGATTTTTTATAAAAAATATGTTATAATAGAAATGAGTGTCTTTTTTTTTTTTTTTTTTTTTTTTTTTTTGCGGGGGCTAGCCTGTGTCGGTATGAACCTGGCGTCGGCACGTCCCATCGTTATAGGGCTCGCCAATGGAAACCTTTGGCTGTGCGTTGCGGATTATCACAACATTCTTTAATATCTCCCGAGTAAGCAATACCTTTTGATTGAGCTGCTTCTTTGCGAGAGTTAAATATTTCTCCGGTTTCTACACATAATACTGGTTTTCCTCTAGTTTGTGAGGCTCTGGCTATAACAGTGCCTGCGTTTGTGTTTTCTTTTGGAGTTACCCATTCTAAATTATCTTTATGGTTGTTTGCTTTGTTTTCATCAATGTGATTTATGGCAGGTTTGTTATCGGGATTGGGAATAAAAGCCTCAGCCACTAAGCGATGTATATAGTAAGTATGAATTTTACCATTGCGACTTAAATTAACCCTACAATATCCACTACTAGTTGGGGTAGCACGCAAAAAACGCTATGTTTTAGCGTTGTATATTTGTCCTTCATCCGTTACATAATAATTATCATATCCGTCAATTTGCTTCATTGTCATTGTTTTATCCTCCTATTTTAATATATTTTTATTATAGCATATATTTGTATGTAAGTCAAATTAAAATAAAATAATTTGATTTTATTATAAAAAAATAGTATAATATAATGGGGAGGTATAGGCTCTTGTGGGCGGCCACGGCATGAATAAGTGGGCCCCAGTCCGAGAACTATAAGACTGAGGCCCTATATGAAAGGAAAGTAGGGGTAATCAAATTTACTTGGGAAGATTGTTATGAACGATGTCATATTCGTCTTCTGGAAAAACATGGCCGTGGAGCTTACTACAGCTCGCTATGGGCATGGTCTTTTGGATGTCGTTATGTAAGAGGTTTCGGGAGTTCGCGGTATGGTTCGCTATGGGGCACTTTCAATTGAGAAAACCGCGGGACAAAAGCTAGGCGGAAAGCCGGGGTAGCACAAGCGCTACCGGCCGGGCACTCGCGTGCGCGCGCTATAGGGAAGTTTCAGGAAAAATCTAGGTGAGAAATGCGAATCACTTTCAACAGAAAAAAATGCCGTATATGCCAGATTTTGGGAATTCTCGTCGAGGACGCTTGTCCTCGACTCGCTGAGGTCTAAGTTCTGGGAAATCTCATCTCGCTCCCATTCTCCCCAAATCTCGCCAAAATTCTCTCGAAGGCTTAGTTTACGGAAATTCAAATGCGACGACCGCATTCGCTAACTCACGGTTAGTTGTCCCAGCTTTGTGGGGTCTTACCGCACATATCTTTCATAGGACACTCGTTACAATTTTCACAAGCAACGCAATAACGAAAGACAGTGAGCAAGGCTTTTACTAACTCAATAGCCATTCCGTAAACTCCTTTCTCATTTACTATATATATTATATCAAAAATTTTTTGAAAAGTCAAAAAAGGAGATAGCCCACTAGGCTATCTCCATAGAAAACAATTCTCTGATACGCTGTGCAATTTGCTCAAAGTGTTCAATGTCCTCTTTGCAAAACCGCACACCATCAAAACGGTCCATTTTAATATATCGGTAAGGGTGCTTGCGAGTGTAGTATTCTCGCATATAGTTTTCCATTGATTCTGCAATATTGCGAGAATCAAAATAGAAAATATGTTTAGGCACAATTTCAACACCGCCATAGCTTCGTGCTAAGCCTTTTGCTCGTGTCGCGAAATCTCCTGCATAACCTACCTTGGCATACAAATTGTTAGCACCATCATTGACATATACCAAATACGCACAATGACCAGTAGTAGGCTCAACAGTGGGGGTATGGGTCTGCAAATATTCATCGCAGATACCCAAAGCCTCTGCCAACAGGTCGCGATATTTGTGAATGTAGGTGCGGACAGTGGATTTGGCATACCCAGTGTCAGCGGCAATATTTGCGATAGTTTCGCCCATATGGTTTAGGTAAATTACTCGCAGGTGTAATTCGTGAATAGTCATATACTTTCCTTTCGTTGCGGTTTTCCAGATTTTCCCATTTTTGGAAAAATCTGGAAAACGCCAATTCTTATTTCAAAATTTGAATGTTGATTTCCTCAACAAGTTCGACAGCATCGCTCGATTCGAGGTAATCAAAGCCATAACTGGGGGTAAATGCGTTATAGCGGTCAGACACAGTGCCCGACAGCACCTCGCCGGTTTTACAGAACAAAGTCTCCTCGAAGATAAACCATTGCCCTATGGCTAACTGACCAAAAACGGGGGCATTGTCATTTTTGTGGTTGGAAAAATTTACGATAGTGCTCATTTTTTATTCCTCTCTTTCTAATTCTTTAAGTACTGCCCCACAAAAGGTAGTCTGTCTGCCTATGGGGCATTTATGGCATTTTTGGTCACATTCGGGGGTGGGGCATTGCTGAGCCACACTCACCCCCATCATAGCGACCATTATGGAGGTTTTTTCTTTATCAATTTTCATTGTTTATACCTCTCTTTCTTATCGCAACGCAAAGAAGATTAATATTGCGCTGAACACTATGGTAAGGATAGCCCAGACCACAATTATATTCCATCCTCGGTTGAGTGCGATATGTGTCGCCACAACACAGGTGATAGCAAATATTACCACAAAACCAAAAGCAATTAAAAGTTTCATATTGTTTCCTCTCTTTCATTATAGCATACTTATACGGATCTGTCAAGCATTATTTTGATACATTGAACACAATTTCCATCACAATGCCCCATATGGTCGGGTATCTCGTTGAAGATTTCGCAAGCGGTGGTATCTTCCCAACCGCTTAGCAGTGTTCCCAATACTTTATCCAACATATGTTTCTCACCTCTTTGACTATATTATAGCATATAGTATGTAGTTTGTCAAGGGGTTTGGGAAAAAATGTTGGATTTTTTTCGCCTACGAGGGTGAGTCCAACTAAACCTGTCAAGCGAACCGCCACCCCTTGACTTTGCCAGATGGGGGTATATGTGCCCTAACTCCGTACAACAGTTGCCTGCTTGGGTGTTTCCACGAGGGAGCAAGGTTAGAGGAATGACACAAACTACTGTTAACCTTTGTTCGCTCCCCCATCTGACATACATAGTATAGCATATTTTACTGGAGGTGTCAAGGGTTTTAGGAAAAATAGTTGGGGGCAAGTTGCACAAATTGTGGGGCGATTTTTTGTGCAAAGTGCCATCTTGACATAATTCGGCTGGTGCGCCCGCACACCAGCCGGCAAAAAGGGAAACCCCCGCATTAACTGCGGGGGGCGGACAGGGTGATTTTGTATTTCTTGCCGTTGTAGTGGAACACCAGTTCGCGTTCGGGGTTGGTCATATCAACCGCACCACCCTCGGCAACATTCTCCACACACTCAGCCAGTAGGGACATCAAGCACCGCTTGTCCTCGTCCGCTTTGCGGGGGCGGGGTTTGCTCTCCACCATCACAGGGCGGGCGACTTGGGTGTACTTGCGGACATTTTTGGCTTTCTCGGGGTCAAGGTCAAAGGGCATAGGCTCTCCTCGGTCTATCGCCAAATCGGCTCGGTAGATTTCCTCGGCTTGTGCCCTGTCCACACCCAAAGCCGTCATAATGCGGGCGATTTGTTCTTCCATACATTACCACCTTTCTGTGTTATGCGGGCGGGGGAGTTAGTCACTCTCCCCCGCCTTTGCGGGATTAGACGACAGCCTTAAAGTAGGCACGACCCTTGATTTCGGTACGCACCACACGACCGCCATCTTTCAATTTCTTGACGATGGCATTCGCATAGGAAGCAGAGCAACCGTCAATAGCGGTGAAAGCGGGACACACTTTCAGCAACTCGCTGACAGTGTAGGCGGTATCGGGGGTATCAGCCATAAAGGCGTACACCTCGTCAGCCACAGCCACATTCTGCAACTGCTTGGCAGTCAGTTTCTTCTCACCGCCAGTCTTGCGGGTTGCCTTGTCAATGCGGTCAAGCAGGAAAGCCTTGTGGGCATCGGTCAACTCGTAGGTGTCGATAATCTCGGCAAAAGTCTCGGCGATAGTCATTTTCTTGTTCATAGTATCATTTCCTTTCATTATTAAAGATTTGTGACTTATCTTACCAAGTGGGGGTGGTGACTAAGCACCCCCACCTGACATATACATTATAGCATACTTTGGATTACTTGTCAAGGGTTTTCAGCAAGATTTTTTTGCGATTTCCCTTTTCCTTGTAGTCAATGAGTTTCTGATAGGGGAACTGGTGTTCCTCACCATTTACATCTTTGACGACAAGCACCTTGTCAGCCTTGCGAGGGACGGAGCGGTACACTTTGTACTCGGTATTCCACTCGCACCCCATATCTACGCAGTGGCACAGAATATCCAACTCAATGAGGGAATCCGCAAGGGCGGTGTGTTCCTCGGTAAAGTCGGTATTTTGTGCGATATAGCGGAACAGAGTTTCGGCAGTAGTGGAATAATTACCCTTTTCGGTGTAATACTCGTACTCGTCACAAAACGCTTGAAAATCGGGACGGAAAGCGATTTTGTTCATCACATACCCACGAATATCGTAGATGGGTACATCGTCAAAGGGGTTGATAACCTTAAACCACTCGCAGTTATACTCAAACACACCAATATCAAAGGGTGCGTTATAAGCATAGGCGGCTACGACCTCGTGTTCCTTAAACAGGTGGTACATACGGCGAGTGATATACCCCAACTTTTCCATACGGCAGGTGCGACCTTTCATACGGCTGACATACAACTCTCGCTTGTCAGCGTAGTATGCGGTGGTAAACAGCATAGCATTATGCCACACTTGCTCTACCACAAAATCCTCTTTTACAAGGATTTCTCGGCTATCGGTGTCGAAGATGGTATAACCAATGTTATACACAAAGGGTTTTTCGATACTGGTAGTTTCAGTATCAAACACGCAGATTTTAGGCATAGATTTTTTCCTCTCTTTCTTGTTCCTCTTGGGAACACCCTTATTATACCACATAGGCAAGTATTTGTCAAGAGTTTTTTTCAATTTTTTTATTTTTTTCTTGCCGTTTGCGGTTGGCGGTTTGTTGCCCGCTGTCCTCTTGACAAGACTAATTATAGCAGATGGCAAGCCATTTGTCAATAGGTTTCGTGAAAAAAGTTGTTGTGCAATTTGCACAACTTTTGGCCGAAAAAATTGTGCAAGTTGCCTATTGACAAAATTCGCGGTGTGGACGATTGTTCACACCGCGGCGCTTTAGCGCGTTAAAGCGATAAATTCGTCAAAATGCACAAAAAATCCCCTGCGATTCGCTCACCGCAGGGGATTTTTACTCAATTTTTAGGCTTTCGCTTTTGCACAAGGGTCAATTCGTAGTCATTTTCACCAATTCTGAACGCAATTTGACGCTCTTTATTGGTAATATTGACATTTTCACAAGCATTTTCGCTGTTTTCGGTCAAAAACTGGGCGATTTCTGCGATAATGCTCGCCTTTGTGGGGTTTGCTTTTCGCTCTCGCTTGTTCAAATTGTACACACCAGTAGTGCGATGGTTTTTCACATTCGCCATCTTTTTTGCCTCTTTTTCCTTTTCGGGGTCAAGGTCATACTGGGTGCGTTCCCCTCGGTCAATGGCCTTGTCAAACTCGTAGATTTCCTCTGCCTCGGCTTGGCTCACTCCCAAACTGGACATTATGGCGGAAATTCGCTTTTCTTTTTCTGTCAATGCTATTCACTCCTTATGAGGTGGTTTTGGTAGGGGGTGGGTTTCCCCACCCCCTATGAGGATTACTCCACCTTGGTGAAGTAGGCACGACCCTTAACCTCGGTACGGACAACCTTACCGCTATCCTTGAGTTTCTTGACGATGGCGTTGCAGTAGGACGCACTCACGCCCTCGATGGAGTTGAAAGCGGTCAACACTTTCATCATCTCGCTAACCGTATAGGCACGATTAGGCTCCATCTCGGCATACACCTGCTCGGCAACAGTTGCGTTCTGCACCTGCTTGGCGGTAGGCTTACGCTCGCCATTGGACTTACGGCTTGCCTTGTCGATTCGGTCAAGCAGGAAAGCCTTATGCTCGTCCGACAGGGCATAGGTGTCGATAATCTCGGCAAAGGTCTCGGCGATGGTCATTTTCTTGTTACTCATAGTATCAAACTCCAATCTCGCTATTAGGTTGCGACCCTTTTTTATCCCTCTTGGGAACATCTTTATTATACCACACCTTGTGGAGTTTGTCAAGAGGGAATTTGAAAAAATTTGCAACTTTTTTCAAAACAAGGAGAGTTTCCGTCCTGCCACCTATTCCGCACTTTCTGTTCTACCATTAGCGCTATTGGTTACTGTTGGTGGTTTCGGTGAGTGTCTGTTTTCTCTCTCCCTCTGACATATTCATTATACCACACTCGGTGGGGTTTGTCAAGAGTTTTTTTCAAGTTTTTTAAACTTTTTTTCGGCTTGGGGTTTTGCCCCTGCCCTCCTGACATTTATAAGTATACCAGATGGCAAGCCAAAAGTCAATAGTTTTGGGAGAAAAAGTTTTCGTCAATTTGCACAACGATTTGGCGAAAAATTTGTGCAAAATACATCTTGACAAAAATTCGCGTCGCTGGCAAATGTCAGCGACGCGACCGCAAAAAGAAAAAGAGGGCAAAGCCCTCTTTTACATCTTGACACTCTCAAAAGCGGAATACTGACCACCGATAGCCACCGCCAAAGTCTTGACCTCGGCACTCTCGGCTTGGGTTGCACAGTAGCAGTTGAAAACAGTTTTTGGTCCGCACTCAATGTAGTTGTGCGGAATGTTTGCCAACTTGCGGTGAATGAAAGCGGTTTCCTCGGCCGGGATAGTCAAATCAATTCGCCACAGTTTGTCCTTGCGAGCCTTTTCCTCGGCTAACTTAATCAAGTACACACAGACAAAGTTTGCGATGGCGGTAATCACCATATTTGCGATGATGTCCACAGTGCCTTGTGCGGTCAGCATAATCACCAACGGATAAAAGCCGTAGCAGATGGCATTAGTCAGTGCCGAAACAGTTTTTCCGCATTTGATGGTGCAGATGGCTCGGATAGTGGATAGGCTTACATTTACCACGGTGGCAAGGGTGAAAATCAGAATTGCGTTCATTTTGTTTTACCTCGTTTCTTTTTTATGTAGGGGGTGTTCCCCTTGATTACATCTATATTATAGCACAAGGGGAACAGTTTGTCAAGCATTTTTTTCAAAAACGCTCTTCGCAGTCGCCACTACAAACCACTACACCATCGTAGTAGATGTCCAAATTGGCGGTGTAGTAGCCGTTTTGGTCAGAATAGCAGGGGACGAAGAACAACCGACCGCCATCGCCAAAGGTAAAGCCAGCATCCTGGGAGAAATAGAACTGCAGGGTGTCCTCGTCAAAGTCGTAGGCTCTCGCCAAATCGTCCAACTGGTCAAAATCTGCGTAGTTGTCCTCGCAACAATCTTGCTCGTGGTCATAGGTGATACACTTGCCATTGTCAAACTTGATGTGGTCATTGGTGATTTCAATAATTTTCATTTTGTTTTCCTCACTTTCGTTTTTATGTAGGGGTATCCCCTCGGTACATTTATATTATATCATACCGAGGGGAGTTTGTCAAGCATTTTTTTATGCTTTCATCAACCGCATAAACAGGCAACGAGTATCATCGCAACCCCTGACGATGTTTTGACCTTCCTCTAACGCCATTCTACGAGCAATTTCGTAGGGGTAGTCCTCAATGGTGATGTTGTACTCCAAAGCGAAGTTGGGGTCAAGGGCATCTACGAACACGATGGTGAAATCATACTTGTGCATTTTCAGTTTCCTCTCTTTCTTGGCTTTCTCAATAGCTTCATCAAATTTGGTTTGGATAGTGTTTGCGAACATTCCCATAGGTTTATTCCTTTCTGCCAAACCTCTGCCACTTTTTGGCTACCTCGTTTTCCTCGTAATCTCTTGCGAGGTAGGTGTGTAGCACACACATAGCACCCAGTTCGATGGTGTCAAACTCTCGCACATCGAACACACCAGTGTAGCGAGGGACATACATTCGCCCAAACCGCAGTTCGCTGATAGCAACATCTGCGTGCTTGGGAGCGCAGGAAGGAGTGACTTTCATTCTGAAAATTCGGTCATCAATGTTTACAGTAATCGGATTCGGCATTTTGTTTTCCTCTCTTTCTGTTCTCTCTTGGGAACATCTTAATTATAGCACTTTTGGTTGCGTTTGTCAAGTGTTTTTTTGAAAAAGTTTACATTATTTTACTTTTGGATTACATCGTCCAAATTGATGGGCGAACACTTATTGAATAACCCCACATTCTCAAAGGGGACAACCTTGTCAGCCGAAGAAATCATCATCATAGAGTAGGCGGTGTTCGGCTCACCGCAGAGCACCTGCACAACCGCAGTACCCAAGCCTTTGGCATAGCCACACTCCCAAGCAGTACCGCTGTCGGAGTACATACCAAAGTTCAGAGCCACGACCACATCGCAGTTGTTGATGGCGATTACATCGTCCGCATACACACACTTTGCCCACAGTTCGTTGGACATATCCCAAGCACCCTCAATGGTGTGCTCTTGGGGAACATACACATTGTGACCCTCGTCACGCAGAGCCTTGATGGCTTGACGATAATACATCAGTTCGGGTTCGTTGAAAAAAGGACTTGCCAAGTAGATGTTCATATTGATTACCTCGTTTCTTTTGATTACATACATAGTATAGCACAGTTTTGGGAGTTTGTCAATAGGTTTTTTGAAAATAGTTTGATTATTTTTTTATCCCACCGAACGTTTGTTCGTTTAATTCGGGGTGTGCCGTCCGCACACGGCAAAGACCCCTGCAGGTGGAGGTAGTACCTGCAGGGGTCAGAAGTTAGCGTTTAATCGCAGAGCAGAGAAGCAACAACATTAGCCGCCATTTCTGCATACTGGTGGGTGGTAGACAGATAGCCGATGCACTCACCACCATAACAAATGGGGGTAGCCTCCAACACGCCCATCTCGTACATATCGGGGATGGGCAAAATAGACATACCGCCTGCATCAAACAGGATGTAGTTGCCCTTTCCGCACATAGCGTCCAGTACTTTCTCAACCGTCTTGAAGTCGGGTTCATCGGGTTTGTAGGGGGTCAGCACCAAGCCGTCAGAGGTAGGGACAATCTCCACCGCATCGCCAGGTTCCAAACACATAGCCTTGCGGAGTTCTTTCGGCAAACATACACGACCCAAGTCGTCCATTCGGCGGACGATACCAATTACTTTACTCAAATTTATCATTCCTTTTCTTTTGATTACATTTAGATTATACCACACTTTTGGTGGTTTGTCAAGTCCTTTTTTTTAATAAAGCCAGTCCTCGCGGACAGCATAACTGGTGCGACTGTCAGCGAGTGTGACTGCGTCCTCGCGATTAGCAAAGGCTCGCACGAACTGACCCCACTCTACCACGACCCAAATTCGTTCCATACTTAACACCCCTTTCCGTACAGCATCTGCTGTATTCTGCTCCGAGGAACACTTGCGGTCATTGATTCGCCAGTAAACTTAAATAGTTCGGTGTAGATAAAGGTCTCACCGCAACCGCAGACGCAGTAGCGGATTGCGCCGATTTGTGCATCTACCTCTTGATAGTTGGTGGTCAAGCAACGAACTTGTGCGGTGCTACCGCAGTTAGGACATTTCATAGTGATTACCTCTCTTTCTTGATTACATATATATTATAACATATTAAAATGGGTTTGTCAAGTGTTTTTAGGAAAAAATTGGAAATATTTTTTGTTTACCTTTTGGTTTGAGATTTTGCGGAGGAACGTTTGTTCGGTAAATTCGGCTCGCTCAGACGTGAGCGAGCCGCCCAAGGCTTAACTTACCTTGGGCGGCTCTGTGTTTTTACTCGCCGCACGCACCCTCAACCATACAGTTAAAGGCGTCCATAAACTGGATGAGTTCGGGGGACAGCCACTCGGAGCGGTGCAGACCGGTTTCCTTGGAGCCAATCAGCACGAAGCAACCCAGCATTTCGCCGGTCACACCATCCTGAATCACACCACGGTTGAACTGGGTTTCGCCCTCGCTCGCCACACAGAACTTGTGGACAGCCTCGGGGGTGTCGGCGTGAATACGACGCACAGTTTCCTCATTCGACAAGACTACGATAACATTCTCCATTTTTGATTTCCTCTCTTTCGTTTTTTATTTCTTTTGGAGTATCTTTATTATAGCACACTTGATTTGATTTGTCAAGTGTTTTTGCTAACTTTTTTTAATCTTACCCATTCGGTAAAACTTAACCGCTTGATAAGAAAGTACCACCGCAGGGCTTGAAAAGCGTGGGGGTAGGTCTGCATTACGATTTCGTTGGGTCTGCCTTTGAATTGGCAAGTCAACTCGTACATTACAGCACCCCCATCAGCACATCGAAAATCTGTTCGGGAGCGAAAGCCAGTTCGCCCCATTCCTCTCGGTTGCCCATCTCGTCATCAAAGAGGACACAACCCTCGCAAGTGGCGAAAGAGGTTTTGGGAGTGCCGTGGGCGACAATGTGGATTTCATCCCACTCAACACTCGGCAAGTGGCTCTGCAACCACTCTAACTTTGCGAGGGTTACGGCTCGGTCGTATTCCTCGGTCGGCTCTTTGCTCAGCCAACTGATGATACCAACCTCAATGCCCATTCGCTGAGCCTTATGGAGGTAGCGAGCCAGTCGGCTCATATTTACCATCGGGGCTGCCTGTGCGTAGGGGGTGGGGTCGTAGGCTCTCAACATAGGGAGCCAGCCCTCAACCGCATACAGATTAGCAATAGTGCCGTCCATATCAAAGTAGATTTTTTTAATCATAGGTCATTACCTCTCTTTCTGTAATTATTATATCACACTCTTGGTAGTTTGTCAAGTCTTTTCTACAAATTTTACCCAACATTCACCATAATTATCAATTTCAGTGGTTTTGATGTAGTCGGCATTTTCGTAGCCAATAGCCACAAAGTCTTGCAGTTTTACGGCAAATTTGTCTGCCCATTTGCGATACTTGCGAGGAGCACGCCGCCACAGACTACTTGTACTCCATTCCATAGAATAGTAAAAAGCATTATCTTCTTCTACCCAATCAAGGATTTGCGGAAGGACTTTATCAAGCACTTTCGTGGCGATGGTTTCGTCCCACACTAACCGCTTGTAATTGCGGTTTTTGATGTAATCCGCAAGCAGGACAAAGGGAAGAATAGGCAAAGCCCAAATGTAGTAGGAGTAGTTTTTGGTGTGTAAAATCCACCATTTCTTGCGAGGTTTCGCAGGGTTTTTTGCTTTGTCAAAATGTGCCATAGTGTTTACCTCTCTTTCTTGATTATATTATACCACATCTGTGGCGAAGTTGTCAAGCAATTTCGACAACTTCGCCAGTATGGATATTATATTGTAGTTTTTCCAAATATAAGGCTTTCGCCAAATAATAACTGCTATTGGCATATTCAGCCATAAAGCAACCGATATGCCGTTTGGTGGTTTGGCTATATAAGCCGTATACGGTTAGCCAACCGTTGGAATCGATACTTGCCACACAAGTGACATAGGAGAACAGATAAATAGAGCCGTCCTCACAGATTTCAATGTGAGCCTGTGCATAAGGCATAGCGGACAATTTCTTGATAGTGTTCATAGTGATTACCTCTCTTTCTTTGTTGTCTTTATTATAGCACAAGACCATAGAGTTGTCAAGGGTTTTGTGAAAAAAGTTTTTCATTAAGTTGCACAAGATTTCGTTTGATTTTTTGTGCAAGGTGCACAAAATGTAAAATTCCGCTCGCTGGGACTGTCAGCGAGCGGCTCAAAACCCAAAAAACCCGACCTTGCGGTCAGGCTCTTGGGGAAATGCAAACCTATTATTAAAAGGAGATAGAAACAAATGGGGTGAGAGGGTTTGTTTTAGCCAGTTACGTTACTCTGTGAAAACAGTGCGTCCGTTGGTGGTTTCCGTCCCCTCTCAACACCTTTATTATAACACACTTGACAAGGTTTGTCAAGAGGTTTTTTCAAATTTTTTAATTATTTTCCAGAACAGTCGCCCACGGGAATGAACTCCCATACCCCAATGATATGGTCCCAAATCAAAAAGCGACCATTCTCCATATCGTAGCCATACACAGTGACCCACTCATCACGAAGGTGTTTGAAGTCGCTCCAGCCCATTACACATACTTGCGGCATTAGTCCTTACCCCCATCGGTCAAAGTTTCGAACAACCGTTCGGCAACCTTTTTGTGTCCATTTTCAACTAAAATACAAATTGCCACGGTGCGGCTATCCTCAAAGCCAAAAGTACGCACAGCCTTTTCACAAACAGTCATTTTTAATTACCTCACTCTCTCTTGATTACATACATAGTATAGCATACTTTTTGCGGTTTGTCAATAGGTTTTGGGAAATTTTTTTACAAATTTTGGAAAAATTTTTTCTGCGAATTTTATCGCTTTAAAGCACTAAAGCGTGAATTCGGGGGCACCCGCCCGCGCACGAAAAACAAAAAGAGAGGATTACTCCTCTCTTCCTTTGTGCTTTTTCTTTCGGTTGTAAGCCTTTTTGTTCTTTGCGGTGTAACCTCGTTTCCGCAAGTGCAACATTCCTTGTACTTCTTCGGGTGACATTTTCTTGTAGCCGCCCAATTCTTTCTTTTTGTCCATTGTATGTACCTAACCTTTCTTTACATATTTCCCATAATCATTGCAAACACATACAGCACCACACAGAGGGCAACCGCACCATTGATAAATTTGTACATTCTGTTCACCTCGTTTCTTTCTGTCTTAATTGTACCACACTTTTGGTTGTTTGTCAAGCACTTTTTTCAAATTCCTACGGAAATTTTTAAGCACTCGTTGATTGCTTTCATTGTTTGGGGGTCTACCTCTCCGCACTTTTCACCTAACCGCTTTTTGTCAATGGTGCGGATTTGCTCACATTCTACCATAGAGTTTCGGGGCAAACCGCAAGAGGTCGGCAACCACAACTGGGTCGGCAGTTTTGCCTTTGTGGTGCGTGTGGTGATAATTGCCACGATGGTGCAAGGGGAGAATTTGTTGCCCACATCGTTTTGGATAATCAAGCAAGGACGCATACCGCCTTGCTCGCTCCCCTTGACGGGAGACAAGTCTGCGTAGTAGATTTCACCTCGTTTAACCATTTAACACACTCCCCTCATAGACGATAGCATCGGCAAGGTCGTCGGCTCTTTCATCTGTTGCGCCCAGTTTGTTCAACAACTCCAACAAAGTTTCGTAATCTTTGTCGCTTAGTGTAATCACTTTCATAGTATGTATTTCTCCTTTGTTTTATTTTCTGTATTTATTATAACATAACTTTTTTTATTTGTCAATACTTTTTTGTAAAAAACTGGAAAATTTTTTATATGAATATTTATGCAAGGCTTATGTATATTTATACAGAGTTTCGGGCTTTAAAGCTTTAACACTTTAGTTTGGTAAAGTGCTAAAATTTTAACGCTTTAACGCGTTAAAGCGAAACAAGGCGCGCTCACATTCGCCAGCGCGCCTGCGAAGTTATGGGATGCGTTTATATTCTGCTTATGTTTCATTTTGGTTTCATTTACTTTCAAAGGCACTTTCATTTCATATGTGTCGGCATCTGCGCCGGTCTGCGACGCAAGCAAGGGCAAGGGACTATATTCGCCCCTTGCCCTTATGTCTTACTTATCGGATAGGTCTAAACACACCCTTATGGTTGAGTTCGTTCAGTGCGTGGCGAATAGGTGCTACCACATAAGAGAACACCATCACCATTTCTCGCCATTCCACTACACGACCAAGAGTAAGAGAAGCCTTATACAAAGCCTCGTATTTATTCTTGGCGATAATGGTCAGGCTGTTGTCTCTCATCTTATACATTTTGTTCTTCATAATATTATACCTCTTCTTTCTTATAATGTTTGATAATGCGATTAGTAATATATAACAGATAGAAAGCCTCACACCAGTTTCTTATGCTGTTATTGTACCATTTCAATTCCATCATCGTGGTAATGTGGCAAGCGTTGATATATGGTATGCTGTTGTCTATATCATAGCCTTTATGGTCTGCTCTCTGTTGGATATGCAAAGCGATATAATCAAATAGTTTAAGCATTATATAATCATTCCTTATATTATGTATTTGCGGTTTTTGTAGAGAACCGCAAAACTCTATGCTTATTTTACTTATTGCCTAACCGATTATAGTGTGCAATACACTCTTGTACTTGCTCAACAGTCTTGCCCAAATAGGTCTGTGCAAACTCTGCATTTAATGCTAACGCTTGCGAACATTTACCTACAATCCACAGTTCCAACTCACCAAATGCTATGTCTGTCTTTATGCGACAGCCAAAGTCTTTGAGCCAAAACTTTAATTCGCGTATTTCTTTTTTGGTTAGGTCTTTGCGTACCCATAAGCCATAACCTTTACATACCTCAATAACCATCGTTGCGTTCTCAAACATTTTTATACTCTCCTTATATATGTATTTGCCCGTTAAGTCGTTAGCACATCTATATTATGTATTACTTAAAACTATCAAAATCAATTTTGCTTTCGTGGATAACCAAATCAATGGTGCGGTTGCTGTTATCGTTATAGCCAAACCGTACAACCCATTCCGGATAAGGTCTGCCGTTACAGTAGAATTGTCTAACAATTTCCAACGGAATCATATTGCCTACATTGTCATAATCGCCAAACTCTACACCGATAACCACATTCTTTTTATACAGCATATTATTTTACCTCACTTTCTAATTCTTCAATATCGCTGTGGGCAATTTCTATGCTTTTTTCAAGCATTTCAATTTCTGTGTTATATTCTTCTAACAGTGCAGAATACTCTGCAATTTTTTTCGCGTGGTGTGCAAGATTAAAGGGTGTTGCGTTAATAATCAAAAAAGCGTGATTTTTGATTTTTTTATGTAGGTCTAAAACTTTGGAACGATAACCATTCAGCAGATCCGTTTCATATTCCAGTTGCAACTGTACATCGTGAATTAACTCTTGAATAGTTTTCATTTTGTTTACCTCTTTTCTGTTTTAGTTGGTTGGGCGGCGGCTGTGTTTCAACCGCAAGACAATAATACCACAGGGGTGTTGCATTTGTCAACACTTTTTTTGCATTTTTTTTAATTTTTTTTGAAATGTGCATTTTCTTCACATTTTGCCGTTTTTGTTTGATAGGGTTTATTTATTTATATTTATATATAAAGGGGGCGTGTGTTTTGGGAACATTTGTTCTTTTTTTTGTTTTTTTGTTTATCTCTGGCAACTTAAAATCCCAAAACAAATCCAAATTTCGAATCACGACCTTTCTATGCCATTTTTCTCCCCTACTAAATTCTTGACATTTAAAAAAATTTTTTGTATAATGTAGACAGAAAGTTAAGAAAACTGGAGGTGTTAATCACGAAACTCGATTATACAATTGACTCTCCAGAAGAGCGATAGAAAATCGTCGAGCAAATCCTCGCAGAGACTCCGGACCCAAGTCCCAAGTATCTCGAGATTTTAGCCGATTATCTCGTTTTATGCTTAGAAAAACAAGAGAAAAAAGAGAAACGTTTATTAACCGAAAACCGCATGACCACAATCAATAAGCGTGAAACATCTTTTGAAGGACTTGTTTCTCAATTCGAAAATGGCGAAGATGGAATATATAATTTAATGACCGAAAATAAAAATATGATTTTTTAGCATAAAGTATCAATTACACCAGAAGATTTAGCAGAAATACCTTGTTTACAATAGATAAAGGAAGCCATAGAAGATATAGAAAGACGAGCTAAAACTCTTACTGGTAGAGAAGCCTATATTGCGAAAAAGGCTATTATTGAATTGCGGAAAGACCAATATATTATTAAGAACGCTTTCCGCAAACCAGTAGTAACAATGCATTTAAATCATTCAAATGTGCCGATCCCACTTGATTGCGTTGAAGAAGTGGTAGATGGCGAAGTGCGGTATTCAGGTGTGTCCTTAATGGACCCAAAAGTATGCTCTGCTATCCTCTGCAACTATTCCCGATTAAAGCAATCTGGTTATAGCGTATTTCAAGGCGATACTTGGTATTTGATGGAAGACTTTGATAGAATATCAACTATTGCGCTGGCTGAATTCCCCTTATATGAAGCTTTGGTAACTTATAAAATTGATGGTTTGCAAAATGTGGAAATACAGAAAAAGCTTGAAGAAGAATTTGGTATTAAACATAGTTTAGAATATATTTCTTCCCTGTGGCGAAATAAAATTCCAAAGTTAATTGCGGCGGCAGCTAAAGATGAGTTCTTAAACTGGTACTACTTAAATGAGGAAAAAGGTCAGTATAAAAAATGCAGTCGTTGCGGACAAATTAAATTGGCTCGTAACGAGTACTTTTCAAAAAATGGCACAAGCAAAGATGGATTTTATTCTATCTGCAAGAAATGCAGAAATAAGAAGAAATGAGCTTGGGCAGAACCTATCAATGGTATTAAAAGTTTTTTGGAAAGGAGAATGAGTTATGGCTGATACTTTTTATTGTGAAAAATGTAATAGAACAATGGATGAAAAATAGTTCTATGGTTCAAATAATACAGAAAAGTATCCGCAAGGCAAATTACACCAGTGCAAAAAGTGTGTGAGTTTGCACGTGGACAATTTTAATCCAGATACCTATCTTTGGATTTTACAAGAATGTGATGTTCCATATGTTAAAGATGAATGGAATAATCTCTTAATGAAGTATGGCAAAGACAAATCTAAACTAACTGGTATGACCATTCTTGGTCGATACCTATCTAAAATGAAATTAAAACAGTTTGGTGAATATCGTTGGAAGGATACCGAATTCCTCCAAGAGATGGCTAACAAGAAAATCAAAGAGGCTATGAAAGACTAGGGCTATGGCGCCGCAGAGATTGCGGAAGCCATTGAACGCTAGAATTTTGAAGTGCCGGAGGGCCAACTTGTCGCGCCACCGCCTCCCCCTGAGGAGATGGGAACCGCGTTCCCGCAGGTTTTCCCGGGCGATGACTTGTTATCGACCGACCTGACAGATGAAGATAGAATTTACTTATCTGTTAAATGGGGTCGTTCCTATCGTCCCGACGAATGGGTGCGGTTGGAGCAACTTTACAATGAGATGATGGAGTCTTATGATATCCAAACCGCAGGACATATCGACACGCTGAAGTTGATTTGCAAGACTAGTTTAAAAGCGAACTAGCTTTTGGACTTAGGAGATGTCGATGGTGCCCAAAAGATGGTTAAGATGTACGACTCTTTGATGAAGTCTGGTAAATTTACTGCGGCCCAGATTAAGAGCGAACAAGGTGAATTTGTTGACTCTGTTTCTGAAATTGTTGCCTTGTGCGAAAAAGAAGGATTTATTCCTCGTTATTATGTAGATGGTCCATAGGATAAGGTTGACAAAGTGCTTTTGGATACTCAACACTATGTGCATAACCTGGTTACTGAGGAAATGGGTCTTGGCAACTTAATTGAAAATGCAGTTAAGTTACTTAAAGAAGAAAAAGATAATATTGCGGCGGCCGGTGCTGATGGCATGGATGAAGGTGCGGAAGATGATTTATTTGATTATGACAAAGAGATTATTGATTTGACTGATGAAGATTATCAAGATTTTAGAGATGCCGAAGATGATGATGCCGCTTTTGATGAAGAGTTCCTTAAATCCTTTATGGAAGAGGAGGAATAATCATGGCTTTACAAGACTTACTTGATATTTCAAAAGAAAGATAGAAAGTTGGATTTTCAGAAGAAAGAATACGGGCCATCATCCCGGTGGCCCGTCAATATATTGCCTATTGGAGAGAATACCCAGATATGTTCGTGGACTTTCTTCAAACAGGTAATGACCCCGAGAAGAAACCTGCATTAGAGTTGCGATTTTACCAAAGAGTATTTATGCGAGTGGCGATGCGATATAGATATGTGTATTGCGTTTACCCTCGTGGATATTCCAAATCATTCCTTGCGGTTTTGGTGTTGATGGTGCGTGCGGTCTTGTATCCTGGCGCTAAACTATTCACCTCCGCGGGCGGTAAGCAATAGGCTGCGGGTATCTTGTCGGAGAAATTTGATGAAATTTGTAAATTAGTTCCTGCGTTTAGACGTGAGGTTGATTGGCGTCCTGGTAAAACAAGGGTATAGAAAGACTATTGTTATTATTTATTTAAGAATGGTTCATTTATTGATAACTTGACTGCGAATGAAAAGACCAGAGGTAAGCGTCGAACTGCCGGCGTGCTTGAAGAGTGTGCTTCGATGGATGGTAAGATACTTCAAGAAGTTCTTATCCCTACCATGAACATTTCCCGTCGATGTGCGGACGGCACTACTTAGATGGATGAAATTCTTAACCAAGCACAGTTGTATATTACAACGGCAGGTTATAAGAGTACATTTGCTTACCAAAAGCTAATTACCACTTTGGTTCAAATGATTGTTGAACCAGATAAAGGCTTTATCCTGGGTGGTACTTATCGCGTGCCGGTTGCGACTGGAATGTTTAACGCTAATTTTATTAGTGACTTGAAGCGTGAAGGAACTTTCAATGAAGCTTCATTTGACCGTGAGTATGGTTCTCACTGGACTGGAACGGTTGAAGATGCTTTCTTTAATGGCGAAAAGTTTGATTAGAACAGGCAATTATAGAAACCCGAACTTGAAGCCAGTGGCCGTTCTTCAAAGTTGGCTTATTACGTGCTGTCGGTTGACGTTGGCCGAAAAGGCTGCCAATCCGTTGTGTGCGTTTTCAAAGTGACACCGCAATCCTAGGGTAGTGCGATTAAAAGTTTGGTCAATATCTACACATTTGAAGATGATCATTTTGAAGATTAGGCGATTAAAATCAAAAAGCTATATTATAAATATAACGCCAAAAGATTAGTAATAGATGGAAATGGTTTAGGTATTGGATTAATTGATTATATGATTAAGCGTCAGATAGACAAGGTGGGGGATGTATTCCCGGATTTTGGTATTTATAATGACGATGAAGGATATTACAAAAAGTACCGCACAAATGAAACTGAATTAGATGCTATTTATATTATTAAAGCAAATGCTCCAATTAATACTGAGGCTTATTCGATTGTGCAAACACAAATTGAAAGTGGTAAGGTTAAATTTTTAATTGATGAACGTACTGCGAAGAATAAGTTACTTGGCACTAAGGTTGGTTAGGCCATGTCGCCTGAACAACGTGCGGAATACTTAATGCCGTTTTAGCTAACGTCTAACCTGCGTGAGGAAATGCTTAATTTGCGTGAGGAGAATGAAGGCGTTAATATTATTTTAAAACAAGCTTCCAAGAGCATAAAGAAGGATAAATTCTCTGCTTTGTGTTATGGACTATATTATATTAAGCAAGAAGAAGAAAGTAAGCGCAAGAAGAAAAGATTTAATGCAAGCGAATGGAAATTATATACTGCGCGGTGACAAAGTAGTTCAATATGCTTTTGGTAGATTTCAAAATATTATAGATGTAAGGAGGCTGGTATAGTGAGAGCATCCCGTGGAGAAATTAAAATATATGAAATATTAAGAGATTATGGTTTAAATTTTGTTGAAGAATATTCTATTGCCGGTCTTAATAGTTCTAATGGCCGTCCATTACGTTTTGATTTTGCGGTTTTTGATGATGATGGCAATCTTGATTTCTTAATTGAATATCAAGGTCGTCAACACTATGAAGCTAGTCAAAAGTTTGGCGGTAAAAGAGGGCTTTATCAACAGTAGTTTAATGATAACAAGAAGCGTAGATTCTGTGCTTTGCATGATATTACTTTGATAGAGGTGCCTTACACAGAAGAAAATTTAATAACATATGACTATATAATGTCAAAAGCTGGATATTAAGGAGGTGCGTGCCTTGGATATGGAGAATAGACAAGATTCAATTCATTCCAAAGGGTTTAATATGGGACATGCTTAGTTTAATCTTATGAAAACTGGAAAAGGTGTTCTACAAGACGCAGCCCTCGACCTGGGGACTTTAAAAGCTATTAATCGCAATTATGCGAATAAGAACTTGGTTTTAAAGGCTCTTGCGGACCGAGACCTCACGACGCTACGAGAGATTTCTAAATACTTCTATCGTACAAGCGGTATTTATTATCGCGCTTGCAACTATTTGGCACAAATGTATCGCTACGATTGGTACATTGTTCCAGAAGTATACGATGAGAAAACCAAGCCTGAAAAAATTGTTGGTGATTTCAATAAAGTATTGAATTATTTAGATAACTCTTATATCAAAAAGACTTGCGGAGACATTGCCCTTACTGTGTTGACAGAGGGTGCTTATTATGGGTATATTGTTGAGGGAAAAGATGGTGTTTTCTTCCAGCAATTGCCGATTGCTTATTGCCGTTCCCGATATTCGGTAGCAGGACATCCAGCAATTGAGTTTAATATGAAATTCTTCGATGAAAAGTTTGCGGACGTGGGTTATCGTATGCGAGTAATCAAAATGTTCCCCGACGAGTTTGCTAAAGCTTATGTTCTCTATAAGCAAGGTAAGCTTGGCCCAGATTATAATGGAGACGAGGCTGGTTCTTGGTATTTATTAAATCCAGAGAACACTATTAAATTTAGCCTTAATAACAATGACGTGCCGGTATTAGTAAATGCGATTCCTGCTATTTTAGATTTGGATGCCGCATAGGACTTAGACCGTAGAAAACAAATGCAGAAACTTTTAAAGATTATTGTGTAGAAACTTCCTGTTGATAAGAATGGCGACTTAATCTTTGATATTGATGAAGCTCGTGATATTCATAATAATGCAGTAGAGATGTTAGCTCGTGCTATTGGTGTAGATGTATTAACAACATTTACTGATGTAGACGCTATTAACATTTCTGATTCTAATACGACAACTACCACCGATGATCTTGAAAAGGTTGAACGTAGTGTGTTTAATACTCTTGGCGTTTCATAGAACTTGTTTAACACCGATGGTAATTTATCATTGGAAAAATCGATTCTTAATGATGAGGGTAGTGTACGTACTTTGTTATTATAGTTTGGAATGTTTTACGATCGAGTAACCCAAAAACAAAGCCCAAATCGTAAAAAATATAAATTCAGATTATATATGTTAGAAACAACTCAATATAACTATAAAGAGTTATCTAAGTTGTATAAAGAATAGGTACAAATTGGTTATTCCAAAATGTTACCTCAAATTGCTCTTGGTCATTCGCAAAGCTTTATTTTGAGTTCTTGTTACTTTGAGAATGAAGTCTTAAAGTTACATGAGATTATGATTCCGCCAATGATGTCTTCAACAATGAGTAGTGAGGATGTTTTGGGCAGAAAGGAACAAATTGCTGCGAAGAACGGCCAAAAGAAGGCAGAGGGCGATAATCCTCAAGGAGGGCGTCCTGAAAAGCCAGAAGATGAAAAAAGCGATAAAACTCTGGCAAATAAAGAGTCAATGAGTTAAGGAGGACAAGCAATGAATACAAGTATTAAATTACCTACTCCTTGCGAGTTAATCAACATTACTCCTGTTAATCCTCTGATTTCTAAGTGCCAGATTAAGGTATGCTGGGTTGGAGAAGAAGCTAATCGTAATAGAAGTATTATTACGAAAGAAACTGCTCGTCAGTTAGCTAATTCACTACCTGGCAGCCCAATCGTTGGCTTCTATAATGAAGAAACTAAGGATTTTGAACAACATAATCGTGCGATTAGTATTAAAGATGGAAAATTCCAATTAAAAGATACTACTCGTCCTTACGGTTTCGTTGATTTAGGAGCAAAGGTTTGGTTCCAAAAGTTTTCAGATAATGGTGTAGAACATGAATACATGATGACTGAGGGCTACCTGTGGACCGGGCAGTATCCAGAGTGTCAAAGAATTATCGACAAAGGAAATAATCAATCTATGGAACTTGACGATAAAATTTTAGATGCGACTTGGACAAAAGATGCAAATGGAAATAAGCAATTCTTCATAATCAATGAAGGAATAATTTCCAAGCTGTGTATTTTAGGCGAGGACTATGAGCCTTGTTTTGAAGGTGCACAGATTACTAAAGTTCAATATTCTTTTGAGGATAGCTTCAAAGAGCAACTATTCTCATTGATGAATGAAATTAAAACTATGCTAAGCGAAGGAGGAGCGTCTATGACTACTGAATTTGAGGCTAAGAAGCCCGAAGAAGAGAAAGACGAAGAGACCTGTCCTGAGTGCGGTAAGCCTCTCGCCGAGTGCGAATGCGAGGAAGAGAAAGAAAAGAAATTCTCTGCCGAAACCGAGGAAGAAGAGGAAGTTCCTACAGTTGAGGAAGAAGTTCCTACTGAAGAGACTCCTGCCGAGGAGTTCGCCGCAAAAACTTGCCCAAAATGCGGTAAACCCGTTGATGAGTGCGAGTGTGAAGACGAAAAAGAGGATGACGAAGAGGACAAGAAGGATAAATATGTTTTGGATGAAATTCCAGAATATGTGGAACTTCGTGACAAGTATGCAGCCCTCGAGAATGATTACAATGAGGTAGTTGCTGCTCGTGATGCTTTACAGTCTGCCAATGCTGAATTAACAGAGTTTAAAGCTAGCATTGAAAAGAAAGAAAAGCAAGCTATGATTGATAGTTTCTATATGCTTTCCGATGAGGATAAGAAAGATGTCAATGATAACATTGATATTTACTCTTTGGATGATATCGAAGCTAAACTATCTATTATCTGTGTTCGCAACAAGGTAAGCTTTAACCTTGACGATGATAAAGAGGATAACGATTCTAATCCTACCACTTATAATCTAAATAGTGGTGATCAAGAGGAAACTCTTGTTCCTGCTTGGGTAAAGGCTATCCAAAGTAATGCGAAATAAGAATTTTAATTAAACTATAAGGAGGAAATATATTATGGCTACTGAGAGACTGTCTAAGAAGGCTCTCTACGTAGATCGTGGCTATGGCCAGGTTGAGCCTAACCATCTTTCTGCGCAGAGAACTGGACAAATTTATGCACAGCTTCCTGCCCGTGCCGATATTGATCTTTTAGAGAATGGTCAATTTGTAAAATATGACTATGCGCATGGCGTTGTCAATTTTGAAGGTAAAGGCGAATGGATGCTTGTTTACAATGAGGTAAAGGTTTATTATGATCACCAGGCTGAGCATGACTTTGCTATGAAGAAGGAGAATTATAACGCTCGCGTTTATGCTCCTGTTGATGCTGCTTCTCGCACCACTGGTCATTCCCGTGATTATAGCGAGTTTGCACAGGCCGGTATCGCCATGGATGGTACTAACAATCCTTTTGAGGTTGAGACCTTCACTGGCGCTAAAGCAATGCCTGAGTATGAGATTGAGGGCAAGATGATTGCTAGCACTATGGTGCCTCGCGTATTTAAGACTAATGTTGGTGATATTTTCACCACTAATACCATCGCCGCCGCTGAGTTAAAGGTTGGTGATACCTTAGCTCCTGGTGCTGATGGTTATCTTGCTGTAACTGATGCTACCGACGGTATGCTTTGGGAAGTTGTTAAAGTTTATACTATGCCTGATCGTCAAAAGGGCGTAAAAATTGTACGCATTGCGTAAGAAAGGAGTAAAGAATTATGTTGAATAAAAATGATTTATTAGCATTAGCTAAAGTTGTTGCTAAAGCCGACAGTTCTGCTCCTACTGCTTACAGCTACAATGGAGAGAGCTTTAGCTATGACCAGTTGAACGATACTCTTCGTAAAGAGTTCCTTGAGTATGCTGGTACTTATCGTGATTTCTGCGATAATAAGAATTTAATTTTTGCTGTTATCGAGGAGACCCTTGATGACGTTCTACCTAAGAAAGTTGAGCAGGCTTATGCGGCTTTTGCTGAAGTTAAGACCTTTGCTCAGGGCGACAAGCCTGTATTCCGTCGTAAGCTCAGCTCTCGTCAGCGCGCTAAGCAGTTCATTACTCGCGTTGGTCTTGCTGGTGTTTATGAGGTATTCAAACTCGGTGGTTCTGAGAGCTTCGAGGTTGCCACTAGTGCAATCGGCGGTGCTGCTCAGATCGGTTTCGAGGAGTTCCTTGATGGCCGTGCCGACTTTGCTGAGTTAACCTCTATCGTTATGGAGGGTATGGATGACCTTATTTATCAAGAAGTTGCCAAAGCTATGATTACTTCAATTAATCAGCTTCCTGTTAATAATAGAGCTGAAGTTGCTGGTGGTTTTGATGAGGCCACTATGGACCATTTAATCATGGTTGCTTCTGCTTATGGTACTCCTACCATCTATTGTACTGAGGAGTTCGCTGTTCGCATGATCCCTGCCGAGGGTTGGCTCACTGACAACATGAAAGAGCAGATTTGGAATAATGGCCGTCTTGCTAACTACAAAGGCAAGAAAGTTGTTATTCTTCCTCAGACTTTTGTTGACGAAACTAATAGCATGAAGCTTGTTGATCCTAGCTATGCTTGGATTATTCCAGCTGGTGCTAACGAGAAGCCTGTGAAGATTGCTTTTGAAGGCGCTACTCATGTTCGCGACGTAGAGAGCAACCACGACTGGAGCCGTGAGATTCAGGTTTACAAAAAGGTTGGCGTTGTTGCTATGTTGGCTAACAACATTTGTGTATATCACGATATGGAGTTAGACAATGATGGTAACTGGGCTGCTGTTATTAAGCCCGAAGTTAATAACGGTTAATATAATTTAAACCTCTGGGGGTAGGGAAAAATCCCTACCCCCATTATTTTATTGGAGAAAAAGGAGAATCATATTATGAATAAAACTTATATTGTTAAAAACAGAAGCTCTAATCGTGTAATTTATCGCATTCCAGAGCTAAATATCCGTCGAGAATTTATGCCAGGTGAGGCTAAAAAAATTGACCATGAGGAATTAGAAAAATTAAGTTATCGTCCAGGCGGTACTAATTTAATTGCTAATTACTTACAAATTAGCGATGAAGAGGTAGCTATTGAGTTTAATTTGGGTCGTCCATTAGAGCCAGAATATAATTTTAATGAAGAAGATGTTCGTAAGCTTTTAGTATCTGGTTCGCTTGATAGTTTGCTTGACGCTCTCGATTTCGCTCCTTAGGGAGTCATTGAAATGATTAAAGCGCTCGCAGTTAACTTGCCTTTAACGGATACGCAAAAGGCTCAGGCAATTAAGGCCAAGACTGGTTTTGATGTATCCGCGGCCATTCGCCATGTTGAAGAGGAAAAGATTGCGGCTCTTGAAGAGGCTAATAGCGGTAAAATTCAAGCTAATGTTTATGACAATGGCGGTAGTCGTCGTGTAAGCAATGAGACTACTGCTACTGGTCGTAGAGCTCCTGTTGAAAATAAATACAAGATTGTATCACAAGATAATTAAGTAAAGGAGATGCAGTCTAATGTTAACACAGTTTTCATCAGTGTATAATCGTTTTTTAGGAAAAATTACTGATGATATGTATCTGGAATTAGAGCCAGAAGACACTATTAAAGACTTGCGGAACTTATTAATTGATGCTGTTCCTGGATTTGAATTTCCAAGGAAAAGTTTAGAATATGTTATCGTTGAGGGCGGGGAGGGTTTGAGTGATAACTCTTACTTCCTTACCGAATTAAGTAGCGAGGAAATTAATATCCTCGCTATTTTAATGATGAATAGTTGGTTACAAAGACAAATTACCACTATTGAAAATATTCGTATGAAATATAGCGGCACGGATTTTAAAATGACCTCTTAGGCAAATCATTTGGGTAAATTATTATCTTTATAGGCTGAGACACAACGTTAGTCAATCCACATGTAGAGATTGTATAAGCGTAGAAAAACAGACGCAGATGGTAATATTACTTCTAACTGGTCTATTTTCAACGTGGCTAATCGCTCTGGTCGTCAAGCTCCAACGAGCTCGGAGACTGCGGATTCCACTACCGAAGTAGTATATGATGGAGGATCTCTTGATTCAAATGATGTTTTCGTAGAAGAAATTATTTATGATGGAGGTGCCCTTTGATGGCTGAGACAATTTATAATTTCTCTGTGCCAACAGAAGTTTTAGCAGCAAATATTAATAGGCTTACGAACTAGCTTTGGAAATTAATTCCAATGCGAGAAAACCAAGAAGATTGGTTAAATTAGCTGAATACTGTAATTGTCGAGTTGAGTGGTCTAAATGTGATTTTAGCGGCTTAGAATAGCTTTATTGTTTTATTGTCTAAGCTAGAAGGGTTAAAATCGGTAGAGACAGATTTTTATTTATATAGAAAAACAGTATTTGAAGCAATCTCTTTATTAAGGGAGATGCGTTTATAATGGATAATCTGAACTTAATGCGGGAACGTTTAGCAACTAACAAAGTTGAACAAAAAGATTTTGTTATAAATAATTTAGATCTAATGCGTCAACGTATTCGTGGAGGCAATACTCAACAAGACCGCATGATTGAGGATAAAAGAAAAACGCTCGAAAGAGTCGTTAAACATTCGTATCAAGGAGCTTAGGTGCTTGCCGTTGGAGACACAGAATCTGCGGCCGCACTAATTAATCCAAATACAGTTAAACAAGATTATGACGATAAAGTCATTTCAATTGATTTTAATTATGGTTACTCTGTTGGCACTGTATTTGATTGGTTAAATACTGGAACTAAATGGTTAATTTATTTATAGGATTTAACCGAATTAGCTTATTTTAAGGGTGACATACGCAAATGTAATTATGAAATTAAGTGGGAAGATATAGATGATGAAGGTGAAACACATGAGTATACAACTTATGTTGCTTTAACTGGCCCTTCAGAAAAGAAAATTGATAGTTCTATTAAAGAAGGAATTAGTCTTGATTCTCCTAATTATTCATTACATTTTTACATGCCTAATAATGAATATACTTCCAAATATTTTGATAGATATACTAAATTTTATTTATAGGGGATGCCAACTTGTTGGCGGATTGAAGCTATTGATAGAATTAGTATGCCCGGTATTCTAGAAGTATATGCTTACGAATATTATGCTAATGAACATGAAGATAATGTTTAGGAAGGTATAGTTGGAGATTTAATTGGAAAGCCAATTGATCCTAATCCACCAGTTGATAATGTTGAAGCTTTTATTAGAGGAGATACATTTATTCGCCCAAAGAAGGCTTATGATTATTTCTATATTGGTTCTGAAGAAGGAAAGTGGTCTTGGGACAGAAAAGATATACCTATTAAGATTACCACTTATTTAGAAGATCCAAGAAAAATTACAATTAAATGGGATGATACTACTTATACTGGCTAGTTTCAATTATTTTATGGCTAGACAAAGAAAACCATTGTTGTAGAATCCCTGTTCTGAGATAAAGGAGTTTTGAGTTATGAAAGTTGAGAATTATGAATATCCGACATCTAGTTTTTTGTCTATTTAGAAAGATTTGGGTATTATTACTAACAAAATGATGAAGAATGAGCGTTTAAAACGTTTGCTATATTATACGACAAAAGATGCTCTAAATAGAGAAGGTAAATTCAGTGAAGAGCAAACTTTGGAGCTTTTCCAAAAGCATATTAAAATTATTCCTAAATTATATATTGATGGATCTGTTTTGTCTTATATAATTATTAATTTTGATAATTTTACGCCGAATGCTGAAAATCCTGAATTTAGAGATAATATTATTACTTTTGATATTATCTGTCATTTTGATTAGTGGAATTTAGGAGATTTCTAGTTAAGACCTTATCGTATTGCGGCCGAAATTGATACTATGTTTAACAATAAACATTTAACAGGTATCGGCGATCTTCAATTTCTTGGGGCTAATTAGCTAATTCTAAATGACGAATTTGCAGGTGTGTCTTTAATGTATCAAGCCATTCATGGCGAAGAAGATAAAAAACACTTCCCCAATCCAATTGAGGATGCTAGATATCATAAAGAATTTCACGAGATGCGAAAGGCTTAATTGGTAATGTTTGATTATAGGCTTGCTTTGGCTACTGGAGTGGATATTCCTATTCCAGAATTACAAACCACAATACATTAGCCTACAATTTAGGAAATCTCTATGCTTGGAGAACAAAACTTCTTTATTGGTATTTAGTTGCTTTGTATTCAAAAGACTATGTATATAGAGGACGAAATGCTTCTAGCGAATACAAGTAATTTTCAAATATTTATGACGATGATGAATGACAAACAAATGCTAGACAAAAAAGATAGTGTTATGTAGGTCTTAGCATTGTTGTTTCCCGGTGCTAAAGTATTTTTTACTCCTCGGTCATTAATGATTAATTTCGGAGAAATAAGTTCTACTATAGACGAAGGAAATTTTGAAATTCTTTAGCATGTTTTATAGGATATGTTTTGTTTAAATAAAACAGATTAGCAAACATTTAATCCACAAAGCAGTAAGGCTAAAGAAATCGCAAACAAACTTATGAAAGCCCGATAGAAAGTTGCTGCTGCAAAGGCAAAAGACTAGGGTAATAGTAGTATGTTTGGTTAGTATCTTTCAATTTTAACAATTGGAGTAGGTTCTATGACTTTACGAGATTGTATTAATTTAACTATGTATTAGTTATATGATTTAATTGAAAGATATACCTTGTATATGAACTGGGATCTTGATATTCGCTCTCGCATGGCTGGAGCGAAAGGAGATAAACCGGTTGAAAATTGGATGAAACCCATCCATTAAAATTAAAAATTATTTTAAGGAGGAAAATATATCATGAAATATGGAATTCGTGAAATCTGCGACGTAGTTCTTAAGGCTAAGTCCAAGATGGTCGTAGGTAATAAAATTTTCTACAAAGATGAGCCTGTTATTTATTTTGACAGCTTAAAAACTTCCACTATGGAGGGCGCTGCTACTACCGTTTATGCCCAGGGTGGTCGCGGTAACTCTCGTCTTGTCGCTTGGGAAGGTGAGCGCACTGTAACCTTCACCATGGAAGATGCTCTTATTTCTACCGTTGGTCTAGCTATTCTAACCGGTGCTGACGTTATTGAGGGTGATGGTCGCGTTTCTCCCGTTCATATTACTGAAAATGTAGAATATGATGCCGATGCTGGTTGGTATGTAAGCAAAAAGCCTTATATGAAAGGCAATGAGCATACTATTTATGGCATGCTTCTAGACGCTAATGGCAATCCCGATACAGAGCCATATATTTTTGTTCCTGAGGTCGACGGAGATGGTAATTATGTAACCGCAACAGTTAATGGTAAAACTGTTTATTGTTTAGCACAGGCCTCTAAGGCTATTGACGGTACTTCACCTTATTCTGGCGCTTTCCCCGTATCTGGTGTTATGCTTATGGATTATTATTATGAGACTGCCAAAATGACCCAGATCGAGATTACTCCTGATAAATTTGGTGGTAATTTCTATCTTGAGGCCTCTACTTTATTCCGTGACACCAATGGCGTAGATATGCCTGCCGAGTTCATTATTCCTAACTGCAAAGTACAGTCTAACTTTACTTTCACTATGGCTTCTTCTGGCGATCCTTCTACCTTTACTTTTACTATGGACGCATTCCCTGACTACACTCGCTGGAATAAAACTAAAAAAGTGCTTTCTGCTATTCAAATTATTGAAGAGGATGCAGCAGATAATTATCAGCGTAGATATACTGATGCTTCTGAAGCCCCTGCAGATTATACAGATGATGTGATTTCTACCACAATTCAAACCCCTGACTCTGTAAGAATTCTAGGTGATGCTAACGTTAGTGGTGACGAAATAGGACAGTATGTTGCCATCGCTTATCCTTCTAACGCCGCTGTTCAACTTAGTATGTTAAATGTTGACGGTGATGTCGCTACAGCAGATGCGAATGGTGTGTAGTATTATAACATAAACAAGAAATTAACTACAACAACATTCAATCCAAAGACAGGAGAATTAACACCTGGTAGTGATGAGGCTAATCAAATGAATGAAGATAACACCGAGTATGTAGGTACTCGTATTATTCTAAGAGCTCATCCCCTCGGCGATGCAGATGAAGAAATTACTTCATCTGAGGTATTAGTAAAAAACGCCGGCACCGTCCCGTAGGATTAATTCTCACCTCTTTTGATAACGGAAACTATCAAGAATATTCTGATGAAGCGTCACTATTACTATTAGCACCATCTAATGGAACTGATACAATAAATTTTTGGATAAAGACTAAAGATGAAGAAGATAGTAGTATTTGGGCTATTGATAATTATAATTTGGTAAAAGAACGTATTAGTTTTTTACCAGAATATTATGTAACCAATGACGGTTCTTCTACAGCGGCTTATTATGATACTGTTGGTTTTATTATTAATAAGCAAGGAGCTTCAAAAGATACTGGTGTGCGATTAAAACTACGTCCTAGGGGCGGAACAATTAATTCTATTACCGATTTTTATATACCTTTATTTTTAGGTTAAAATATGGTCACAAGAGGAGAGGATTTATTCCTCTCCTCTTTTTTAGTTTATGTGGTTGATAGATATTAGCTGCAGCCATAAATTAATACATACTATGGAGAGAAAGGAGAAGATAGAGAATATGCTATTACGAGAAGCATTAGCAAACAAAGGATATCCAGTTAATTATATACATTATGATTTATCACAAAAAGAGGTTAATACGTATATGAGTTACTGGAATTATAATATGAATAAACAAGGATAGTATAATAATATAGCTTTAAAAATTTTTGATACACAATTAAAAAGCACTTTTATGAATAGTGATAATTATGAATAGCAATATTTAAAATTTATTTATCATTTAAAGAATAACGGGTTATAGCAAGCAGTTAATTTACACACCAATATTTTACCATCTTTAAATTATAAAACCGGCACGTCTTTTTCTATATAGTAGATTAATAAATCTATTACAGATTTTGCTAAAACAGCAAAACATATAAATTAGTGGCTAGCTCGTTTAATTGCTTTTGTAGAGGGAAATGTTGAAGCCATTGAAGCTTTAAGTATCGATCCAAAATTAAAAATTATGGCTAAGAATATTTTACCAACAATTTCAAATTTTATTGTAGATGATGTTTCAATTACCCAACGAAAAACGGCTAAAGCGTCATATGAAGCTTTACTGCGTTCTTTAAGTAGCTTTGGTACAATTGATGCAAGTTCTTTGCGAGAAGCAAATCCAACTATTAATTCTCCTGTTAATAGTTTATTACGATAGATGCATACGACAGGGGGTTATATAGCCGAATATATTGCAGAGCATGCTCTTGGGGAGAAAGAGATTAGTAAATTATTATAGGGTAATAGTTATAATATTACTTATTCGGGCGATAAATCATCTGGTAGTTTATCTACAAATACATCTGATTTTTAGGTACGTGTAACAGATCAGGCAGGCTTATTATCTTTAACATTACAAGATGATTTTTCTGCAGGCGTTTCGTGGAAACGTGGTATAACTAATTAGAGATGGAAACATCGAAATTTAAATATTAAAGCAAGTTCATTAGGTAAATTATGGAGTATTGCCGAAGGCAGCATTCTTACTACCAGGCATCGTAATTCCTTTTATAATTTATATGCCGCTTATTAGTAGCCCCAAAACGCAGGCACATAGTTTAGTTAGGCACAATTTAACTTGATGAATAATTTAGTATCTTAGGCTCTATTAGTAACCGCTCTAGCTGGCGACTTAGATACAGATTTTGCCTTTCTAATGGTGTATAATAATAAAATTTTTAGTATTCGCGATTTAATTTAGCAAGCGCAAATTAATTCGCGAGGACGTATGATTGATATTGGATTTGGTAGTCCAGGTAATTTAAATTAGTAGCAAAAAAATATACACAATATAAAAATTAATAAGCGTAATAATATAACAAAGGCGCTAAATCGAAGTGCGGGATTAGTTAAGGTAATTAATGATATTAAGCTGAATTTTAAATTTCGGCTTAACTTATAGCGAAGTATTTGACATATTTGAAAAAATATGTTATAATATATTAAAGAAAAAGTGAAAAAGGAGAGATGAAACATGGCAAAAGTTGCCTTTTCAAAATTAAAATGTAAAATTAATGATACTGAAGTACCAATTTAGATTGGTGAAGAAACTGTTATAGTAAAATAGTATTTGCCAATTTAGGACAAATTATAGTTAATTGGTCGTGTGGTTGAATTAGCACATGAAGAAGATTATAACTTTAGCAATCCTGTAAAGGTAAATGTATTTAGAAATTTAGAAATTTTGTTTGCGTATACTAATATTTCATTTACAGATAAGCAGAAAGAAGATTTGCCTAAACTATATGATATGTTAGCATCTTCGGGGATTCTAAAAACAATAATTGGATATATACCAGAAGAAGAGATTAAAACTGTAGAAAATGGTATTGCTGAAACTATTGAGGCTTTTTATAAATATTAGAATAGTGTGCTAGGCTTGTTAGATACTATTAAAACGGATTATAATGATCTAGGGTTAGATATCGAAGCATTAACAAATAATTTATAGAATTTAAATAATCTAGATATGGTAAAGGGTTTATTAACCAATTTAAATTAATAGGACTATTGTTATTTTTGATATATATTAGGAATAGTTAGGCCATAGGAATTTAATATTCCTATGGCTTTTTCTTTTTAGTTTTTGAGAGAAAGGAGACTAACAAAATAATGGCAAAAAATATCAATGTAAATTTAACTTTTACTGCTAATACAAAACAGGCTCAATAGGGATTAAATGCGTTATAGACATAGCTGCATAATTTGTCGACAAATGCTTTAAATATCACTGGAGCATCCTAGTATACAAAAGAAATAATGCGAGCGACTAATGCAGCAAGTAACCTATCAAGTATGTTATAGGTAGCTACTAATCCTGAAACCGGCACATTAAATTTAAACAAATTTAGTTAGGTAATTAAAAGTAGCGGTAAAGATTTATCTTTTTATCGAGATTAGTTATTATCTTTAGGTAGTACCGGCGAATAGGCTTTTTTACAGCTTGCTCGTAGTGTATTATAGGCTTAGACCCCTTTAATGGTGTCCAGTTCATTAATTAATAAAATGTGGACCACCATGGCAAATACAGCCAGATGGATGATATCTTCAAGCGTATTACAAGGTGTTACATCGACTTTTTCAACAGCCTTCAATTATGCAAAAGATTTAAATGAATCTTTAAATAATATTCGCATAGTAACCGGCCAATCGGTAGAGTAGATGGAACGTTTTGCTGACAAAGCCAATAAGGCTGCAAAAGCACTAAATACCTCAACTACTGCCTATACAGATGCGGCTTTAATTTATTATCAGTAGGGCTTAAATGATAAAGAGGTAGAAAAACGTACTAATACGACTATTAAATTGGCAAATGTAGCACATGAAAGTGCGGCTACTGTTTCAGAATGGATGACCTCAATTTGGAATAATTTTGATAATGGAACTAAATCTTTAGAATACTATGCCGACGTTTTAACTGCTTTAGGTGCGGCTACAGCCTCTAGCGCGGACGAAATTGCAGGAGGACTAGAAAAATTTGCCGCTATAGCAGACACAGTTGGTTTAAGCTATGAATATGCAGCCAGTGCATTAGCAACTATTACCGCCTAGACTCGGCAAAGTGAGGATGTTGTAGGTACTAGTTTAAAGACTGTTTTTGCACGTATACAAGACTTAGAGTTAGGAAAAACAACTGAAGATGGCACGACATTGGGTCAATACTCATAGGCATTATAGCAAATTGGCATTTCAATTTTAGATACAAATGGCAACCTTAAAGATATGGATTTAATTTTAAATGAAATGGGCGCCAAATGGGAAACACTAAGCAAAGCTTAGCAAACCGCCACTGCTTAGGCAGTCGCCGGCGTAAGGCAATATTCTTAGTTGGTTGCCCTTATGGATAATTGGGATTAGTTTAATCGGAATGCGCAATTAGCTTCGACTGCTGAGGGTTCGCTAAATGCTTAGGCAGAAATATATGCAGAGAGTTGGGAAGCATCTAGCAAACGAGTAAAAGCGGCGGCGGAGAATTTATATTCTTCATTAATAAATGATGATTTCTTTATTACTTTGAATGACGGCACTAGCCAATTACTAACAGGACTTGGTGAAGTTATTGAATCTATGGGAGGCATAAAAGGATTGTTACCTCTTTTGGTTTCTGGTTTGTTAGGACTGTTTGGGCCTAAAATGCTTACCATGGTTCGTAATTTTTCGGATTAGCTTAGTCTTACTGGAAAAAAGGGACTTGAAGCAGCTATGGCTTTTAAATAGGAGATGATTGATACTGCTGGTAATAGTAGTTTTACAAAAAGTACTGCAGAAAGTCAAGCCCGCTATGATGGATTTACTGCTGAAAATAATTTACGAAATATTGCCTTAGGGGCAGAACGTGAGCTAACTTAGTTAGAGGAAGAATAGTTAACCACTGCTATTTCTACTCTTAATATTTTAGAGGAATAGGCTGTTGCAGCGGGAAAAAAGGTAGATGAAGCAACTCGATACACAGAGGAACTTAAAACGCAACAACGTTTATTAGACGCTCAAAAAATAAATTTACAAAGTGCTATTGGTCAAAATTATAAAGTTAAAGATGGTGTTAAAACTGATGATGTATTTGCAAAAATTGATCAATACGCAGCTTCTGGTTTAGCACCAACGAATAAAGCCTTAAAGCAATTAGTAGCAAATTTTGATGTTAGTGGTGTTGAAGCTTCTGAGTTACAGCAACATATTAAAAGACTTATTGAAATACAAAGAGAATTAATTGGAGTTACGGAGCGAGTTAACGAAGCAAAGAAAAAGGGGACTAAAGCAGACAAGAATTATGCAGCGGCGATTAGAAATCTAAATGCCGCCGCATCAAATAGTAAAGAAAGCCTTGAGGAACTGGGAAAATTACGTTTTGGAGATTAGTTTATGCGTGGGGTATAGGGAGTTAGTTCTTTAACGTTTGCCTTATCCTCATTAACTTCAGCAGTTGATCTTACATTAGATGCTATTAAAAATGATACTTTTTCTTTTTAGGATTTCTTGAATATTTTAATGTCTGTTACAATGGCACTTCCAATGATTGTAAGTGGATTTAAAGCATTGAGCGGAGCCATTGGTGTAAATACAATTAATTTAGGAGCAAATACCGGTGCTGAAATTGTTAACAAAGTTGTTAAAGGTGCGCATGCAAAAGCAACCGATGAGACCGAGAAAGAATCCGAAGAACGCAGTGAAGCTTTAAGATTAGAAAAAAAGCGTTTACACGAGCTGAATAAAGAAGAACTTAAAAATTTAGGATTAAAAAAACTAAATAAAACAACCTATAGGGGCGGCGGTAAAAATTTTGATTATCGTTAGACAGTGGGCAATGTGCAAAAGTAGGGGGGCGCTTATCAATATAATGGTAAACCACTTTAGAATGCTGGCCATAATGTAAAGGTTGGCGGTGCTAACATTAAAGACACTTTATCATAGAAATGGACTAATTTTAAAGGTGGTGCTGCTAATATTATTACAACAGCGGGACCATCATTAGCGGTCGCAGCAGTAGCTATCGGCGCAATTGTTGGTGGCTTAGTGGTAATGAATAACGCCATTAACAAAAATGAAAAAGCCTTAAAAAGCGCTACAAAAAATGCTGAAGCTGCCAAAAAATAGTATGAAAGTATTACCAATACCGTTAAAGAATTTTAGGATAAAGCTAAAGGTTATCAAGAAACAATTGATAGTTTATCTCAACTTACAAAAGGAACCTTAGAATATAAAAAAGCATTATTGGAAGCTAATCAATAGGCTATTGATTTAATTAATTCATCTAAATCTTTATAGCAGCCAGGATCGTTTTAGATGGTAGATGGTTAGATTATCATTGACAATAAGGCTTTAGAAAAAGCGGAAGAAGAAAAACTTGATTAGCAAACATAGGCATTTTTGAGCCTTTAGAATGCAGAACAAATACGTCGAGAAGCATAGCAAACCAGAAGCGAAGAGAAGCTTTTACGCGAGACCAAAGATGGTGCTAATGATTATAACGAAGGTGCCCTCGGTGGTGTTATTGGAGGCGTTGGTGCCGCCACTGCGGGCTTAGTTGGTTTAGGAATAGCTAATGTTTGGAATCCTGTTGGTTGGGCCGCATTGATTGCGGGTGGTGCTGTAGCTGCAGGTTCAGCTATTTATGGAGCAACTGTTGGTAGTGCCGAAGAGAATGAAAAAGATGCACTTGCCGACTTGCAAGAACAATTTGGTGAAGCTGGTGGGGTTACAGAAAAAGATTTAGAACAATTTTTTGAAAATAATCCGTAGTATCAAGGACTCTAGGAGAGCTTTTTAGAAAATATTGACGACATTAATGAGTTAATTCGCTCAAACGAATCGCTACGACTTTAGAACGAAATGCTAGAGCAAACGATAGCTGATAGCATTGAAGATAAATATGCTGACAAATTTAATTATGATGATCGTATTAGTGGCGGTGTATCAGAAATTATCAAACAGGCCAGAGAAGACAAAGAAGATGAAACCGATGATTTATATGAGAAGATTAAGGGACAAGATGGTTTATTGTAGGATATGTATAAATTTTTACATGAAGGTGCTTCTCTTGACGGAATGGCTGGAACAAATATTAAAATTGTTAATGCCGATGGATCAACTACAGAAGCTCAATAGGCTACTGTGGCATAGCAAATGGCTAAAGATATAGCCGTTGCTGTTTAGACGGGTGACGCAACATATATCAGCGAACTGAAGGGAGTAGTTGATAAAGCGTCTGGCGTTAATGATGATAATAAAAAGAAAATCAAAGAATTAATTGATAGCTTAGTTATTGATGCGGAAACAGAAGCCAAAATTTCTAATTTGCAAAAATAGCTTGGTTATTTAGATAATACAGCTTCTTTTTCTGGATTGGGCAATAGCGATGCAGCAAAAAATGTAATTACTCAATTAGCGAAAGACGATTATGATGAAATTGATTTTTCTGCTTTAACTCGTGAACAAATTGAGGAGTTACAATATATTAAATCTTAGTTTCCTGTAGAAATTTAGCAAAAAATTGAAACAGGTATTGCCACATACGAAACAAGACGTCAACAAAATGATTTAAAAACTTCAATAGCATATAATGTCGAAACAGATTTTCAAGACAGATTAACAAAAGCAGGAACTAAAGCGGGAATTAATGCCACTGAACTCATTGCTTATCAAGAAACAATTAGTCAAACATATGGTATAGCCGCTGAAAGTGCTGAAAAAGTTGCATTGGCTAATTTAACCGTGAAAAATGGACTTACCGATGTAATGACTACTTTTGAAAAATATGGTAAATCTTTAGATGCAAGTAAAAAAGGCACTTTAGAATATTCACGAGGTATTGCTTCATTACAAACAAATTTTGAAAATTGGTTTGGTGTTAAAGTTGATACAACCACTATTGAAAATAATTTAGAAAATTTTAAAAAGGCTCTAAATGGAGATAAAGAGGCTATTATTGAATTACAAAAAGTAGCTGCACAAGAAATGATTGTTAAGTTAGATTTGGATCCATATAGTAGCCAACAGTTATAGAACTTATTAGCGTAGTTTAATCAAGAAGAGATTGTCGTTGGTGTTTCTTTGGATACTTCGGCAGCCGCTAGGCAAATGGCTAATCTTTATAATGATTATATTCTTGCTGGCAAAATGTCATCAGAAGAAGCTGTACGTATTCTAGAGGCAGCAGGCTGGGATATTGCAACTACGGTTGGTACAATAGTCGATGATGCGGCCGCTTATGCGGGAGAGCAAGTTGAAATTATTGATTTGGCTAATTCAATATATCGTGGTTTTGAATCATCATTGTTTGATTATATGCCAGAGGATATAGAAAAGCGAAAGAAAGAATTTGAAAAAAAATTTAAAAATTTAGAACGTGAAAAAGAATTATATACCGATATTAACGCTTTAATTAAAGAAATTAGTCATAATTTATCGGAAGTTGAAAAGAAAAAAGAACGAGCTTTTGGTAAAGATAAATTAAAATATATTTAGTAGGAAAAAAATTATTTAGAGCAATCTTTAAAAGCTTAGAAAAAATATTTAAACCAAATCGAAGAAGCGGCAAAACGACGTTTTCAAAATGTTAATAATTATGGTTTTTCTTTCAGTGCAGACACTGGACGAATTTTAAATTATGATAAGGTTTGGGATGATATGTACGCGCGCTATAAAGAGGGATATGCTGCGGCAGGCGGTGACGATACGCTTGAGAAAGAGTAGGATGAATGGTGGGAAGATTTCTAGACCAATACAAATCTCTACACTACAACCATTGATTTACGTTTTGATACACAAGAGGCAATTACCGATTTAGAAAATTAGTTACAAGATAACGAATATGAAGAAATTGAGTATACTGTTGAAATTAATGTAAAAGTAAATGATTATGCTTTAAAACATTTAGATTTTTAGTTAAAACAAATTGAAGATGACGCCTATGCGGCTGCGCAAGCCATTGACCTTCTTAATCAAAAAACCAATGCAAGTCAAGGCAGTTTTGAAGCCAATGAATAGGGATTAAGAGATTTGTTAACAAAAAAAGGTGCCTCTCCTGAAGCAATTGAAGCTTTTTTGAAAACGGGTGACACTACAGGGCTGGAAGGATTGAGCTTTGGCGAAAAAGATTTTGAGCTAATGGAAAAATATCTTGATGGCATGATGGATAATTACGAAACTATGTAGGAAGCTTTCGAAAGCATGTTTGATACAGTTGACGCCGTCTTTGAAAAAATTAATGAAGAATTTGATAATTTAAATGAAATCTTAGACCATAGTGCTTCTGTTTTAGAATCTTATCAAAATGTTATTGATTTAACTGGTTCTTCTGCTCTTGGTTACGATGATAGTATTATTCTTGAAATTGCCAATAGACAACAAGATGTTGCTCAAGCAGCTATTGATACTTCCAAAGCACAATATGATAAAAACGCCGAAATGCTTGCTCAAGCCTATGAGGGATTGGCAGATGCTGAAGCACGTGGTAGTAAAGCCGAAGTTGAGTAGTGGAAAGAAAGTATTGCATTCTATGAAGAACAAGTTCGTGAAAGCGAAGCTGCTTGGTTATAGGCTGTAGAGAATGGATTACAAAGAGCTAATGATGCCAGAAATAAAGCAATTGATTTAGCTACAAAGAACTTTCTAAAAGAAACTACTGGCTATGGTTCAATGGATGAACTGTAGAGGGTTTATGATTAGCAAAAGCAACTACGCGATTTATATGTTTAGGATTATGAAAAAGTATATTCACTTTCTAAACTATCTCGCCAATTAGAATAGTCAATTAATAATACAAGCTCAATTAGTGCTAAAAAATAGCTTTTAGCTTTAGAAGAAAAAATTAATAAAGCTAAAGAGTCTGGCGTTAAAATGAGTTCGTATGAGTTGTCTAACTTAGAGAGAGAATATCAAATCGAATTAGCTAAGATCGCTTTATAGGAGGCTCAAAATGCTAAATCTACTGTGCGATTACGTCGTAATTCTGAAGGCGGTATGTCTTATGTTTATACAACGGATCAAAATGCCTTAGATGAAGCTTAGTAGAAATACGAAGATGCAATTTATGCTAGCTAGAAAGCCAATCAAGAATGGCTTGATTCGGCCCAAGAAGGTATGCTGTAGGCAACAGCAACCTATATTGAATAGATGGCTGTTATTAATCAAGCTACTTACGAATCGGAAGAAGAGCGTAACTAGGCAATTGAAGCCTTAAATGATTGGTATTTAGAACAACAACGTTTTTATACTGGCCAAATTGATATTGTTTTATAGAATAACAATGATTTATACTACAACCATGTTGAAACCATGGATGGCTATTATGGAGATAATGAAAGTAACTTTATTTCTATGTCTTAGACATTATAGGCTGAAAATTTAGCTTTTAATAGTCAGTTTTAGACAACTTTTGTTGGCGGTTTAAAGTAGGGATGTTTAGATGCTGCCAGCTATTATAGCGGACTTGTAATAGCTGTGGGTTCTGGGGATGCTGGTTCTAGAAGCGGTTATTTAGGGGCTTTGGCTACAGCACAAGATAAATACATTGAAGCAAGCAAGAAGGCTACTAGTGGTTATCGAGATGCGATGGATAATTATCTTGGTACTGGAACGACTTCTGCGGGTGGTAAACCTGGTTTGGCAGCAATTCTTGCCAATGTTAATAAACAAATTGATATTTTGTAGAGTTAGTAGAATTTTAGCGCAGCCCAAGAAGCGGCTACAACTTACGCTAGCACTGTTGCTGGGGCTATGGAAACGTTAGCTGGAAAAATTAGTGCCGTAAATGCAGGTTTAACTACTTTGACTGGTTTATAGCTTGATGGAAGTGGGAATATAATTATTTCTAATCCGAACGGAGGAGTTGTAGACACGGAAGGCCCAGAGGGCGATGATTTTCCGGAACCGGACTCTGGTTCTACTTATAAGGCTAGCTATTATAATCCTAAAACTGGAAAAGTAGAAACTATTGGAACTGGATATGCAACGCGAGAAGAGGCAGAGGCAGCAGCAAAATCGCATTATCAAGATTGGTTATTGGACAATACCTCTATTTCTAATGATCCAAAAATATTAGATAGCGCTTACAATAGCGTAATATCAAAAGAGGGCAATAGCGCCTCTGATTTTTATGCAGGCGATGCAGGAAGCTGGGGAGTAACATTAGGTAATGAAAATTATTCATTATCTAATCACGAACCAAAAAATAAAGAATTTTATCGTTGGAAAAATTTAGATGAAGGTATTAATGCCTATATGGGTTTTCAATATACTGGTAAAAAAAATGCTAATGGAAATTATATATTTAAAAAATATCAAGATGGCCATGCTAAAGGTGAAATTGAAATCCCTATGCAAGATTTTTTAAATAATATGGTAGTTGATGAGCGCATTAAAATTCGAGATAGTTCTTTTTCTATTCGTTAGCGCACTGGAACAGATATTAAGTGGGATGACGGAGATAATTGGACAACAACCATTAAGGGTGGTTCTACCATTACATTCACGCCAATAGATGGTAATGGTAATGCCTTTTTATTAACGGCAGGTGAAGATAAGTTAACAACTTACAATCCTTGGCGTGGTACCGTTGATGAAGGCAAAATGGGAGGACAGGTTTATAATTTTTCACAATTCCGTTCAATTTTTTCAGATGCTAACATGGATGTTGCGCAGAATACTGGAGTAATTGATGACTTATTAAAAGCAGTTCCTGGCAATAACGATAGCGCCAAAGATGCTTTCTGGAAAAAGGTTTATTTATACCCTGACGCTTTCGATACAGGCGGTTACACCGGAACGTGGGGTCCAGAAGGACGTATGGCGATGCTACACTAGAAAGAAATTGTTCTTAACGCCCATGACACAGAAAATATTTTATCTGTGGTCGATATGGTTCGTTAGATGGCTACACGTTTAGATTTCAATGCTTTAACAATGGCCAATGGCTTAGGTAACTTAGTAGCTAACACAATGGTGGCTACACCTCAGACCGTTGATCAAAATGTAACTATTACAGCTGAATTCCCGAATGCAACCAATAGAGAGGAAATCAAGGAAGCTTTTGGTGATTTGGTTAATCTAGCAGCTCAATATGCTAGTCGTAGATAATTTGACAACCAAATAAAAATATGATATAATATAAGGGATGAGTGGAGGGCTCATCCCTTATACTTATTTGGTCGTATACTATAAATAATGAGTTAGCAAAAATTACATATATTTAGAGAGAAAGGAGCTGAAATTATGGATAACAATTTTAATGAAAACTTGTTTTAGGCTATTGATACTATTGTTTCAAAACGCTTAGAAGAGGTTGTATTCGATGAAACCATTTAGTGTTAGATAGTAAAGCGTATTTCCAAAGATAGTAATGAATATGAGGTATAGTATAATAATACTATTTATAAAGCTGTAGCACGAGATGGCGAAACGTATAAAGAAAAAGATAATGTATGCGTTAGTGTATTAAAAAACACCGATGAGAGAATTATATTAGGCAAATATACTTTAACCCAAGAAGATGCTTTAGAGTATAAATCGCCTTTTGAAAATTTAGTTATTGATAAAGAAATATCTTTATCTCCTGCGTAGTCATTAAATTTATTGTTAACAAATACACCTTCATTTTTTTAGACTACGTTAACAGATGATAATAATTTACCAATTTCAAAAACATCATTATAGGGCTATCATTTTATGGGTTTTGAATTTGGTATTACCGTTATGCCCAAAGGACAAACGATTACTCGCGGAGATTGGGCTATTGAGATCCGCCTATTGGATGCAAAAGGTGAACCTGTACATGAACTTGTTACAGAACATGGTAATATCTTATCTCCATACATTTTGTCTAGTGATGAAGTCTTAGGTAATCCTTATGACTTAACCCAAAATTTTAAATAGCAAAAGCTATTTTATATGCCACAGGGTTCTAATGAACGTATTGCAGATTTCAGTACTGTTCAAATTGCATTAAGTCAAAATGGTAATTTTGATGCAGAAGGAACGTTAACATTAAATGAATTAAATATTGTATTTGGTTATGATGCAAATAAATATCTAGATAAGCCAATCCATTTGTATGTAGAAGGTGATTATTTTTCGCCTTATCCATACGCCATGACGGACGAAGGAGTAACTGTTTGTAATGGAAAAACTCAACCAAACATTAAAGCATTATTAATTGATTAGGAAAAGAAAAAAATTATTGAAAATTTACCAAATGGATAGAGTATTCGATGGTATTAGTATAAGATTGGTGAGCAAGACGATGGATACGGCGGAGGTTATTGGAAATATATTGAGCCTAGTGCAAGCATGCTGAATAACCCAAATGTATTGCCAGCAGAGGACTATGTGCTGGATACAGAGCGTCCGAATACTTAGATTAAGGCCGTGTGGTGTGAGGATAAACCAAAATTTAATATTGATAATAATACGATTAAACAAATTATATTTGATATGAATGAATTTCCAGGAGATGACAATTTAAAATAGAACCATGTGTATTATCATAATGGTGTTGCTTATTATAATGGAAAGACATCAGAAGTAGAATCTACATGGTGGCCTTCTTATGTAGATGGTAATGCTATAGCAGATATTGACTGGGCTACTTGGATTCGCACACTTTATGGCAATGAAGATACTGGTGATTATTCTATTACGGTATTAAATAGTAAAGAAAATCAAGACAGTGGCGGACAAGAAGTATGTCTTTTAAAAAATACAATAACAGAAGGCAATTCTATGGTTTTATATTTTCGCAAAGAATCTTCAGAAGCGGTAGATATAATAGCTATAGATCTTAAAGCAACTCAAAAAACTGTTGTAGCTACAAGCGATATTTTTACTTTTGAAAATCAAACGGCCAGTGAAATAGCGGCGGATAATGTTATATAGATTGATGTAAAATATGGTAATGAAATAAACAAAATATCATGGCCCATATATGATAATAATGAATTAATTGCTTCGGAAACCAGAACAGGTATTATGGAGTTAGAAGTAAAACCTGTTAATGCCGACAGCTGGGACGACGCCGGTATTACGTACAATAATGTTACTTGGAGCATTGTCCGTGGTGGATTAATTGACGGGTTGTATAAATATTCAGAAGAACCTGGTGATTTTTCTTCTAACGAATTAAAATCAACTCTTTCTGGCAATGAGTCTAAAGTATTCGTAAAACTTAAAAATGATTTTAGTTCCTCAACAGCTAATGCTTTATCAAATATTATAAAATGTGTTGTAGATGGTTATAGTACAACTGTTAATTTAACTTTTACTTAGGTATCTAGCTAGGGCACAAATTATATTTTTACAATTGAACCAGATCTTGAGGTTGAGAACAATGATTTATTTTTGCTCAATAAGGAAAGAGCAAAACAATCTTTTAAAGCTTCTTTATCTACTTCCGATGGAATTGTGTTAAATCCCGCAGATTATGATTTAGAATGGTCTTGGAAGCAAAATTCGTAGTAGAATATGTATTGTTTTGGAAAAATAAAACCGGAATTCGGAGCTTATTTTCAAGACATCACAGATGGCAATTATTGGGGTCTTCCAAATGATTAGCTAAATGGAAAATTATTTTATGATTCTCATGGATAGCTCATTGATTTATTGGCATAGAATGAAGATAATTTAATTTACAGCAATGATAAGTTTGTTGATAATCATTGGGATTTTTCTGTAGAGCAAGAAAAAGACGAAGAAAATAATTACTATTATTTAAATAAAATTACTTAGACGATTCCTGTGTTATCACATCGTTATTATATAATAGGATTTGCCATTCATAATGCCGATTATATTAAAGAAATTATGGTAGAGAACCTATTCAATACTCCTAAAGCTGCTCCCTTACAATTTGCTGCTGATAGAGGTCTTTATGACACCCCTTCACAAATAATTCTTTATACTGAAGACGCCTCAGAACTTACTTGTAATTTTATTATAAAAGCTTCATCCGAGCTGGAGGATAGCGCGGCTGTTTTAAACATAATAACAGGGTGCCAAATTAAACGATAGCCTATAAATATGATTTTTTTATCTCTCGATAAAGCAAACGGAATCAAATCTTATTCAAACATAGGCTCAACACAAAACGAAGAATGCATATTAAAAGAACAATAGAGTCAGCAAACTTATTAGTATATAATTCCAACCGTGCCGGGTCGTTAGTATTAGATTGAACGTTCTAATGAAAACCAGTGGCTCTACATGAAGTTTGTTGGCGATGGAAGACAAAGGCCAGGAATAATTATTACCGCTGACATAAAAGGCCTAGACCAAAATGGGCAGATTATTATAGACGAAACGAGTAAAGAAGATATTTCTTTGCGAGATAATGGACCCCCGCCATGGTGGAAGTGGGAACATGTTGAAGAAACTGCGGGCGGCAATTATGAGACAACAATATTGGGCTTTTTAGGCAGTGAGTCTTTAGGCAGTGAGTCTTTAGGCACTTTTACGGCCATAAGCGATCGAAGTATAATATAGATTAATTTTAGCGGCTCAGGTTTTGGCCATGCTTCTGGTAGACAAGTTGAGATTGATATGACTCCGCCCTATTATTTAATCGATATAACAGATATTTCTACAAATATTGCTTTGAGCGAGAATGAGAATGCTTTTGCGTTCGATATAGAAATTCCAAGCACTGAAAATAATTATGTGCAACAGTTAGAATTGGGAGCTTGTCGCCCAGGAAACTATGCAATGAACTTACAAATTTTAAATGATAATATTTCTGAACTTGAACCACTTGCGAATTATATTGATATCACAACCCCAGTAGAATTAATTTCTTCTAATTCAGGAAATTCTTTTCCAAATTTTGTTACGTCAGGAAAGACTCCGGATAGCACCCAACTCAATTGCTATTGGAATACAACAGATTCTAATCGTATCGAATACGAAGCAACAGGATTATTACTTAAAATTCATTGGCTCGGTCAATTAAGTTCGAATTCACAGTCTAAAATGCGGATTACTATTAAATATGACTCTTATGGTAAAATTATTAATTTATCTCCTTGGGCTTATCACTATGGGTATTATGGGCATGGAAATGATTTAAGCAAGGTAATTGTAACTTCGATTGATTAGACTTAGGAATCTTTATGGAGAGAATCCTATCGTAATTATAATGACAACAATAAAAATATTAAACCTCTAGATTCTATTATTCTTTAGGAGCCCGAAACAAATAGTGGAAAAGGAAAAATAGAAGCAACATTGTTTTTACCATTCTCGCGGGTAGACATAAATCCAGACCCACTTTCTAATGATCCATTACCATATCGGCACACAAAAATTATACCGGAGCCCGAAGGAAATTAGAACATGTATTTTTTCAATAATTATCATATTTGTTATTATTGTTAGAATGAAGGTATATCAAATTCAATACCGAGCAATAAAACTATAGTGCCTTGGGATAATAATTAGCTTGGTACTGTTAATAATTATCGTATCGGTATGGAAAATGCTATAGCAACTCGTATACTTGAAATGGACAACTTTATAACGAGCAATGGCACTTCTTGGACAGAGGCAATTGGAGCAAAATTAGAGGATGTTTGGTTTGAAATTAGATATTTTGATTTAGATGATGCAACATATGGTTAGCAATACAAATGGCAAATTAAACGAGAACAGATTTTTAATAGCAATATTTTATAGGCCAAATGTAAAGTAAATGCTTTGTATGATACAACTTCTTCTACGACTACACGGCAGGTAGAACTAGTTGCTGAATATCCAATTAGAATTTTAAATATTCCTTCTCAAGAAGAAGAAGAAAGCAATATTAATTATAACCAATTAGGTATTGAGGGTATATTTGAATTATCTTGGTCAGAGAAAGATGAATTAGAATTTCAAACGGATTCAAACGAACCAGAGAATGGTATTACTTGGCTCACTTTGGGGGAATTAAAAGATTAGGAAATAACGCCAATATACTATGATATAATTTATCAAAGTCAGCCTTTGGAAACAACACAAGAAACTTTGAATTTACTAAGTTATAAAGAAAATGAATTTAGTGAAAGGTATAGACTATAGAGAGACGAAAATGGAAAATACTTTTTACAAATTAATGAAAGAGATTCTGGTTTTAAGACTTCTTCGTCTCAGGCAAGTTTTATTTATGATTTCAAACATAATGAAAAGGATTATTAGCTTCAAATCCCACTACAAACCACAATGAATGTATATAGCACTGACGTAACGAACAAGTGGGCTGGTGGTATTGTTACTATTAACGAAAAAGAAGCAACAATTATGGCCGCAACAATTGGAGCCGGAGAGAAAGATCCTTATACCAATACTTTTAGTGGTGTATTAATGGGAAAATTTAAATAGGGAATAAATACAGTATCTGGCTTATCTGGTTTTAACAAAGGATAGAATACTTTCTTCATTGACGCCGCAACAGGATAGGGCATTTTTACAGGAAAACTTAAGGCAACCGATGGTAGTATTGCCAATTGGAAGATTGGTGAATTTACAGACTAGTCTGATAAATATACTGGTTCTTTATACTCAGAGGCTGGCCGATATAGAGTATTTTTACGTTCTGATTTTAAAAAGGTTACCGATGTAGCTATAGGTATTAAACAGTATGACAATTTTAGTTATACAGATAAAGATAATACCGATAAAGGAACATATATGTTTTACGTTACTCATAATGGTCGTCTATCTACTACTAAAATTAGTATGCCAGTAGATACTGATAAATTTAATTTGACAAATTTGAGCAATGATAATAACAAATATTGGGGAACTTTATCATATACCATGCGATTAGGAGCTTGTGCTCCTTATTTTGGAGTCGGCTATCATGACGGCGCTACGGGACAGAATGAAGCTAATGGTATAGGATTGTTGATACATGAAAAACAATATTGGCGTAATGCTAATAAAACTATTTACCCACAAATATTTCTGGGAACAACTTTTCCTATTTCACGAGTAACTGCTATCGAAGGTTTAAAAAATAAAAACGTTAATGCTTTAGTAAGTCGTTATAATGAATATTTTTAGATTGCGGCTTTAATAGGAACAACTGGATCTAGTTCTGGTTATTCTTATACTTATAAACCTGCTGAATTACGATTGTCTGCTTTAAATGAATGGAATATGGGCCATGAAGAAGGTGCTGTTAACAGGAACGATATTTTACACGATTATAATTACACTTATGATGGAAAACGTTCTCGTATAGTGTTTGAAGCTGATGCTTTTGCCTTTAAAGGTGGATGTGTGCAGATTAATGATTTATCAGCAAGTGATATCAATAATTTGTATTCCTTAAATTTTTAGGATTTTGGATATGAAATTCACATTCGTGCTGATGGAATTATAAATTCAATATGGAAGACAAAGCCAGAAGGGGCGATTGAGCGATTATTTCCACCACCACCAGAAACAGGAGAAGATCAATGGACAGAAACAGATAGTGACTACTCCTATCCGTTAAGCCTTTATCCAAATCTTATAAGCTATACGGAAAAGTCGTCTTAAAAAGAGAAAAAGGAGATTAACACAATATGAAATTAACAAACTTTACAATTTTTGAATATGCTCAAAACTTATATGGCCTATTCGATAAAGATGATTTGTATATACCTGTAAAGGCAAATTTCTTAATTTAGAAAAATATTCGTTTAATTGCGGCCGCAGGTGAAGAGATTGAAAAGGCGAGACTTCAAATTGCTTCACATTATGGAGAATTAAATGAAGCAGGAGATCAATATATCGTTCCTCCTGAAAAAATCGCAGAGGCGAATAAGGAAATTAATGATTTATTTTCTTTAGAGCAAGATTTGGATATTAAAACTATTAAGCTTGAAGATTTAGGAAATATTGAATTTACAGCGAAGCAAATGTCCGCTTTAATGTTTATGATAGAGGATTGACTTCGGTCATTCCTCTATCTTTATATATAAGGATAAAAAGGAGATGAGATAAAATGGCAATTTTATATGCGCCGATTATCGATCCGCGAGTGCCAGCTTGTGTTGGTGATAATCAGAAACAAACTATAAAAATTAAAGTGTATTTTACACATAATAGAGCTGTTGCGGTGAAAAACATTGATGGATTCGCTTTAAAAATACAAGATTAGATTGGGAACAAGGATGAATACACAACTTTTGAGAATATTGATTATGATTTGGAAAAGGGTTGGGTAGAGTTTGAAATTAAATCTAAATAGATATCTTTTGCTCCTGGCTATTTTTATAAAGTATAGATTGCTTATACAAAATCAAATGAAACAGGACCGTATTCTACTATTGGTATAACTCGTTATTTGGGTGCGTAGGGAATAACATTGACAGTTAAAAACCCACAAGATGAAGAATTAACAGAAAGTGGAGATAACATTAATGCTTATAATTATAATGGTATCTTTTCTTGCGAAGCAGTTAAATCTGAAATTGTGTATTCATATCAATACAAACTAATAGAGACGAATAGCGAACAAGTTATATTGGATAGTGGTTTATGTTATCCAACTGCGAATGGCGATATGCCAATTTCTATTGGCAAAACTCTAAAATAGAGCATTAACTATACCTTAGAATATTCTATACAAACTATTAATAATTTGGTAATTACGAAAAAATTTACTCTTGTTGCAGGAGATTTAATTCCTAATTGTTTTACAGGAGAAATTGAAACTTATCAAGATAATGATGCAATAGACAACGGGTATGTTGCCATTAAGCTTACGAGTGACAATATGGAAAGTGGCCACTATAGATTAATGCGTAGATCTATTGATGCTTCTGATGAGCAATGGGATGAAGTAGATGATTTTACATTACCCTATATTGCTGATTCCACATCTTATTTGTGGAAAGATTTTTCTGTGGAACATGGTAAAACATATAAGTATGCTATACAATAGCGTTCATTAACATAGCCTTATTTATATTCTCAATTGATTGAAGCTACTAATACCACTACAGTTTTATTTGAACATATGTTTATTAGTGATGGTGAGCGTTAGCTTTGTATTTAGTTTAATCCACAAGTATCTAGCTTTAAAGAGACTGTTTTGGAACAAAAAATAGATACTTTAAGTAGTAAATATCCATATTTTTTCCGTAATGGAGATGTGCGATATAAGGAATTTTCTATTAGTGGTTTAATTGCTTAGATTATGGACGCTTCTAATTATTCAGATTTTATTACTAGCGTGAATAAAAATGAATAGAGAATAAATACAAAATCTCAAGAAGCTCTTATAGAGGTAACACGAGATATTGATTTTAAGGATGAGCGATTATTTAAATTAAAAGTTTTAGATTGGCTTAATAATGGTCAACCAAAGTTATTCCGCAGTGCTACCGAAGGCAATTATATTATACGTCTAATGAATATCAGTTTATCTCCACAAGCATCGCTTGGTCGCATGCTGCATAGTTTTAATGCCACGGCCTATGAATGTGCGGATTGTAATATAAAGACTCTTTAGGACAAAAATTTATTTTTTATTAAAAAACCTTCTGCATTATATTTAACAAAAATTAACTATTATGGTGATGTAAATGGAGACGGTCAAATTAGTCTGGACGATCTAGACCTTTTTCGGGATTATATAGATAAACATCCAATATATATGGATAAGTATGTAGCAGATATAGACGCAGATTTTAGGCTAACTCAAGCGGATTCGATACATTTGCAACAGATGGCACATAACAAGAAAGACAAGAAAGCGATTTCAGACAAAACTATATATAGTTGTATAATTAACAAATATCCATGTTATTTTGGTGAAAAAATTCAAATAACTGAACCCTATGAATTTTATTCATACGCCTTTTTTAACTCCAATGGCACTATAATAAAATCTAAAGATACATTTGATAATGATGCTATAGGTAATTCAATTGTGATACCAAAAGACGCATGCTATATACAATTTACAGTTGGAACAGATGGAACTTCAACTATTGTGCCTATAGTGGAGGTATTAAAAAATGAAATATCTATATGATCAAGATTTTTTAACATAGTTGGCTCTTTTCCCACACAAAACACAATATGCTCGATTAAAAGTATTCAATAAGCAAGGCATACCGCTCCAACGATTAGAGGGAATAATTACTAGTGGTTCTATTAAAGTTGATGGTTCCGCTGCAATTCGTCGAACTTGTTCTTTAACTCTAAACCTTTTGGATGAATATGAAATCATAGACAGCTATTGGGCTTTAACCCATGAATTTGAGGTTGAAATTGGTTTAAATAATTTAATTGATATGAAATACGATCCGATTGTTTGGTTTCCCATGGGACATTATTTAATTTCCTCTTTTAGTCAAAATCAAACAACTAATGCTAAAAACGTAAGTGTCAATGGTTAGGACCCAATCACTAAGCTAAATGGTAGTTGTGGCGGTAGCTTTCCGCACGAGATTGATTTTGGTATTACAGAGGTAGAGCAAAGTGATGGTAGTATTATTCAAGAAAAAGAAAAAATTCAAACCATTATTGAATAGGCTTTATAGAAATATGGAAAAGAAGAAAAACACAATATTTTAATAAATGATTTACCCGAAACAGGTTTGGAATTATTAGAATATCGTGGCAAAACTCCTATGTATTTAATTATTAAAGCCAATGCAGATAATACTATTGATATTGTAAATTATACTTTAGATCAAAAAGTAGAAGTAGAAGTTTATGAAGATGGGTCAAAGATACTGATTTCAGAATTAGAACAATATTGGAGCCTGGGAGCATTAGACTCTAACTATAATAATAATGCAACGAAAATAAAAATCAATAATACTGATTACCATTATGTTGTTAAACTTGAATTTGGTAATACTATTGGATATTTGCAAACAGATTTAACCTATGCTGGTGAATTAATTTTAAAGGCCGGAGATAATGTTGTTTCGTTATTGGATAAAATTAAAACTATGTTGGGTAGTTTTGAATATTTTTATGACGTTGATGGTCGTTTTGTTTTTTAGAAGAAAAAAGACTATTTGCAAGAATTATTTTCTCCCATTAATGGTAATATAATTAATCCTATAGCAATAACCTCTCCTTACGCCTATGAATTTAATGATGACAAATTAATTATTTCAAAATCTATATAGCCCAAAATTGATAATATTAAAAATGATTTTGTTGTTTGGTCAAAAAAATCTTCTTTAAATGGCGGTTAGATAGATATACACACACGTTATGCCATTGATACTAAACCAACGAAATATACAAGTCCATATGGCAAATATGAAAAAATCAGTAATTTAAAATTAGCCTGTCGTTGCCTAAAACTTGATTCAAATTATTATTTAACTTGTTATAATCAAGAAGTCTATGCGGGAGGAAATCAATTACAAATAACATACACTCTTGAAAACAATAATGAATTAATACCATCTAAATATTTGGATATTAATAATGGTAAATATTTTTATATATTTATGAATAACTCTACTGACAATCTAAACTTCACACTTAATAATAATAATTTAATAGGATATCAAATTATAGATGATGAACAATATATTCATCTATCTGCTTTGCCATATACTTTATATTATAAAGATGAAAATACAATATATCAATCCATAAAGGAAGATACAGAACTAAAGTTGAATAATATTTATATGTATATGGGCGGAGGAAAAACATATGTTAGTTATGCAAATAATGAAAATATTGAAGATGCTTTTATATGCGATTGGAGAGAAATAATTTATTAGATGGCTTAGGATTATGAATAGAATAATTAGGATCCAAGTTTTTGGATACGAATTTAGCGTATGAATCCAGACTTACTAGATGGTAAAACTGGATATGAGCAATATTATTCTGATATACTTGGCTTTTGGCGAAATCTTTACAATCCTCATGACCAATTGAATTGTTTTGGTTTAATAATAGACAAGGAGACAAGCCAACAGTCAGAATAGTCATATTGGAACATATAGGCATATACACATCCCGAGGAACTATTATTTTGGTTTGACTTTTTAGATACTGGCGAAAGTGAAATAGGATAGTATAATGTGCGAAAAATTGGTATGCGTTAGAAAATAGAGCATTCCAAATCCAATACAAATACAAATATTTTTCTTCCATCAACGCCAGAGATAATTTATCAATCTCCCGATTCTGTTACTAGTTCAAAAGACACAACGCGTGGATATGAAATACTATAGATCAATGAAGATATTAAGAAATTTTTTTCTACTTCTTCACAAGGCATTTCTGTAATAGAATAGACGAATAATTTAATTTATGATCATTCCTATTGCGCTGAAACAGTCTCTTTGTCTGTAATTCCTATGTTTTGGTTACAACCAAACACTCGTATTTATGTTAAAGGTATTGGTGATTTAATTATTAATACAATAGCTTATTCATTAACCTATAATGGCATGATGACATTGTCTTGCACTAGAGTTATTGAAAATATTTTTTAAAGAAAGTGGGATTGTCTATGGATTATATGAATTTGTTAGAACAAATTTTTAGACTGTGTATATTCCCTCTATTGGGTGCGGCCACAGCATATCTTATTACTCTTATTAACGCAAAGAAAAAAGAATTGCAAGAGCGATACAACAATGACACATTAAATAAATATTTAGCTATGCTAGAACAAACAATTATTTCTTGTGTGCTCGCTACTAAGCAAACCTATGTTGAAAGTTTAAAATAGCAAGGTAAATTTGATATCGAAGCACAACAAATTGCTTTTGATAAAACTTTTTCTGCAATAATTACTATTTTAAGTGATGATGCTTATAATTACCTATCCGAAGCTATTGGAGATTTAGAAGATTATATTACCAATCGCATCGAAGCAAATGTAAATATGAGTAAATAAAAAAAAAAAAAATGGGACAGATGATTTAACTCATCTGTCCCTAATTTTTTTACCTTTTTTTGGGTAATTCTGGAAAATTTTTCCATTTTAGATTTTATAGTATATTGCCGGAGGAAAATTTTTCCAGTTTTGGTAAATTTTTCCAGCCCGCAATCCAAAAGAGAAAAGGAGAATTATATGTATAACAACAACTATTACGCACCACAACCCGCATACCAGTAGCGTCCGCCAATTTCAACTCAACTCAAAGGACGTCCTGTATCCTCAATCGAGGAAGCAAAAGCAAGCCTGGTAGACTTTGATGGTTCAGTATTTTACTTCCCCGATCTCGCGAATAAACGAATCTACACAAAGCAAATCAACCTCGACGGCACTTCAACCCTGTGCCTCTACGAACTCAAAGAACTTCCAGCTGAGGTTCCGCAATCATTCGTTACTCGTGAAGAATTTGAAGCAACCATCAATCAACTCAAAAATCTTCTTACCTAGCCAGTCGCGCAACCCGCGGCCGCAGCTCCAAAAGAAGAATTTAATTTTTAAGGAGGTATTCTAATGTATCCTGTAAATCCCTTGATGCTTATTCAAATGATGAAGTCGGGTCAAAACCCGCAATAGCTACTCATGTCTATTCTAGAAGGCCAAGCCGGCACGAACCCAATTAGTGCTAACCTCTTGGATATGGTAAAGGAAAACCGCAAAGGCGATATTGAACAATTCGCCCGTAATTACTTTACCTCTAATGGAATGGACTTTGATAAAGAATTTAATGCCTTTAAGAAAACTTATGGGCTTAAATAATATTTTTTAAAGGAGGACATTTAAATGTTCAACGCAAACAACTGTGGTTACAGCTTAGCAGATATTGCTGCTGCAACCGGAAACAACAACGGCCGTAGTGGCGGCGCCTTTGGCGACGATTGGGCCTGGATCATCATTCTCTTACTATGCGGTTGGGGAAATGGCGGTTGGGGCAATGGTGGCTTTGGCGGCGGCAACAGCGGTGGTGGAGACCGCTATCATTTCGGCTATCCATGCGCAACTACCTTAGATGTACGTGACGCCGTAGACCAGCAAACTCTTATCTCCAAATTGGATCAGCAAACCTATGGATTGGCTGATAGCACTTACGCATTAAACAATGCAATCGTAACCGGTTTCCACGGCGTAGACAATGCTGTCTGCACTCTTGGTTACCAAACTCAAGCAGGTTTCACCGGCTTAGGTTCTCAGTTAGCCGCTTGCTGCTGCGACATCGAGCGCGCAATTGGCGATAGTGTAACTCAGGGTGTTATCAACACTAACACTCTATCAACCCAGCTCGCCAACTGCTGCTGCGATTTAGAAAAAGCCAATATGCAAAGTCGCTTTGATGCCCAAACTTACAACTGCAATACTCTCTCCGCGATTGATAAGTTAGGCGACCGCATCATTGACTTTATGACTTAGGATAAGATTGCTACTCTTACAGCCGAGAATCAGTCTCTCAAATTCGCTGCTTCTCAGGCCGCACAGAACGCTTTCATTACCGCTAACCAAGAGGCACAGACAGCTGAGCTAATTCGTCGTTTAGGTGACCCATGCCCAGTTCCTGCCTATGTAGTACCCAATCCTAATTGCTGCTACAATGCCAACGTTACTTTTGGTAACGGCTGTGGCTGTGGCGTAAACTTTTAATTAGGAGGTATGTAAGCAATGGAATTAACTGCTAATGCAATCCAGACAGTCGCGGAAGGCGCTAACGTGCTTTTCACTGATGAAGTGACTTCTGGCAATTGCTCGATTCTTCACAGAGATGGTAGTGGATTGGTTACTCTCCGTGGCTTGACTAATCAGTGCCGAGCCCGTTTTAGAGTAAGCTTTGGCGGAAACATTGCAGTCCCCACTGGTGGCACTGTTGAGGCTATTTCAATCGCAATAGCTGTCAATGGTGAGCCAGTGGCGGCCACCACAATGATTTCTACCCCTGCTGCAGTTGAAGAATTCAACAATGTATTCGGTGCTATTTTTCTTGATGTACCTCGCGACTGCTGCTCATAGGTCAGCGTAAGAAATATGAGTGGATAGGATATTGAAATTCAAAATGCCAACTTAATTGTTGAGCGTGTAGCATAAGGAGGTTATGTAAAATGGAAAGATTGAAGCATATGAAAGAAACTTTAATGAGTGCTGTCCAAGGTCAGTTGGGGAACTTATCCTCTGCAGACAGTAAAGAACTCGGTGAAGCTGTTGATATGATTAAGGACCTGTCGGAAGCAATTTATTATTGTACAATCGTAAAATCAATGGAAGATAGCGATAAGGAAAAACAAAAACAGCCAATGATGTATTATACTCCTATGCCTATGAACTATCGTGATATGGACTACGAAATGGGTAGAATGTATTATGATGCTAGTGCCCGTGGTAATAATGCCCGCGGTGGCGGCACAAGGGGTTACGACGAAGGTAGATATTATTCCGAAGGTGGCTCAAGTGGCGGAAGCAATAGTGGTAATAACAACAGTTCTCGCAACTATGATGGTGGGAGCCGCGGCTATGTAACCGGATATAGTGAACCCATCCACATTCGTGACTATCGCGAGGGACAAAGTCCATTAACTCGTAAGACCTACATGGAACGCAAAATGCATGGTGGCGACAAAGCAACCCAAATGCAGGAACTTGAAAGATATATGTAGGAACTTACTGGCGACTTAATGGAAATGATTGAAGGCGCTTCTGCAGACGAAAAACAAATACTCCAGAAGAAGCTTTCTACGTTGGCAACTAAGATTGTTTAATATCAATGGAGAAGAGTGGAAAATCCTTGCGGTCGAGCCATATGACCCTCACCTGTTGCGGTCAGACGGAGGCTATACCGTAGGAGTATGTGATGACACACTCAGAACTATATTTGTTGCTACTGGCTTATCTTTGGTATTTTTAAAAAAGGTATTATGCCACGAAATCGTTCATGCGGCAATGTTTAGTTATAATGTAGAATTATCTTTAGAACAAGAAGAATTATTAGCCGACTTGATTGCTACTTATGGCCAGGAAATCATTGAGACGACTAATAAAATGTTTAAAAAAATAAAGGGAGCTTATTTTAGATAAGCTCCCTATTTTTTATTCTGCAGCGTGGTCAATGGCCCAAACCTCGGCGTCTGGTTTAATATCCAATTTAATTGTTTTTTCATACAATTCTTTGGTTTGACCATTACCTCCTATGGCAGTATAAATGGAATACATTTCCTATAATTGTGAAAATTCTGTATGAGAAATACAGCCACGCTCTAAATATTTATGACATAATTGTCTAATACGGTAGCGCCATGCACATCGCGTTTCGTGCTCAAGCAGTCTTTCTTTTTCACAAATATTACTTAAATCAACACCCTTGTTTTTTAGATCGGCTAAAATTTCAGTTATATCATCCTTTAGATGATCAATTTCATCCTATAAAGGTTGTAAACGAGTTGAAAAATTTACTTCACTATTTTGTAAAGCTTTAATATCCTTTTTAATAGGATCAAGCTCGGTTGATAAAGTATTTACAATGGTGTTCTTAACAGTTTCATCTTCTTCCTTTTTGATTAAACTGCGATATTTTTTAATTTGAAATACAAGCCATCCTATCAAGCCAGTTGTTGCAGAGCCGGCCAAAGTAAGTATAACTTTTAACCAAACTTCCTCCCACATCGAGATAACCTCCCTTTCGTTAAGTTTTCATTTCTATATAGTATGAAAACAAATCAAGGAAGATTTAGCTCTTATGACCAGTCAAAACCACTAGATATAGAATTATTTACACCATACATACCAATACAGATAGCGTCGCATTCATCCTAGGTAGGTTTCTTACCATAGGTTTGAACCACCCAAGCCTGGGCGTTCCGCTTCTGCTCCGCACGAGCTTTACCCTTGATGCCGAGGTAGGACTTCCATGTCGAAGCCAGAACTGCGGATTGCGGAATATCAAGTGCTACGCACATTTCCGATAGAACCCCAAACACTTCAGCCAGCACTTTAAAGGTCTATACATTATTTACTACATTATTCTACATTTGGATATCTTCGAGAATAACCTCATCAATTTCATATTTACCAATTAATTCAAGCACTTTATTTTTAATTTTATTTAATCTCTTCTCTATTGGAATATCACTATCAAATTCAAATTTACCATAGGCCTCTAGCTCTTTATCTTTGAACACAGCCCACCCGGTAATACGGGAGCTTTGATCGAGAGCCAATAGGTTAGCCATGTATCATTGTTCCTTGCAGTTGTTTATATAGATTCTCTTGGATCTGCTGGACTTTTTGAGAAAGTTCGTTAAAACTTGCTTTTTCAATATTGTCTGCTAATTTGTTTAAAACGGAATCAGTGCTCGTAGCCTCGGAGAGAAAATCATCCATACACATTTGGGCTGCGTCTTCGTAAATAGGAAGCTCACGACGTAAGCCTCTAGTTAATGGCATTGCAGCATCGGCGGCCGCACTTGTCGAACCAAATCCGCCGGCACGCTCTTTCTTCTCATACTTAGAGTCGTCGTCGGTTACCTCAAAACGTTTAATGATACCTTGGCCAATTTTATCACCTTTCTTTAATTGAATATCAAAAGGTGAAAGATTAATTAATTGAAAATAAATATGTCCCTCATTGTCGGAATTATTGTAATAATCACCATCAATAATTCCAACGCCATTAGCGAGAATTAACCAATGTTTTAGTGGAGTAGAACTACGAACAGATAATTCTAAATAGCAATCTGATGCGAGCTAGCATTTGATACCAGTGGGTACAAGAGTAGGCTTTACTTTTGTCTCTTTGACAAATTTAGCAACTTCGCTTAGGGTTCTTGGGTAATCTTCCCATGTAGAACCTAGAGCTTTATACCACATTTTCTCCATAGAGGGAACAATAATATCCTCCGCCACCTCAAAATCATAGCCTGCGGCCGCGTAAGTTGCGCGAGTTGGAATATTAATTCCCTTATCCGCGTAAGCGGATACAACTTCAAACTTGTTCATTAATCCACCTCATAAGTGATAGTCACACGCTCACCGGGTTCTTTAATGTCTGTAAAGAGTTTGGTTAAAGTGACTTTATAAAACTCGTCGATAATTTCGCCTTTGGCTTTAACTTCTTTCTTTTCGCTACTATATTTAGCTAGTTCATATTCGCCAGCTTGCTTAGCCTCGGTGATAAGGCCCTGGGCCTCAACGTCAGTATCTGCACGATAAACTTCTTGGGTTTGAATTAAATATCTCATTCTGCTACTACCTCGATTTCTAAATTATTATTTGCATAGTCGGTTCGGTTGATAAATAAAATATCTTCTGCGAGTGCGTTGCCACGCTCGCGATTACCACAAATTTTTACTTGGTTAATATGTTTCTCGCTTGCGGCCGCAGCTACATAGCCTGCGAGTAGTTCCATCGGCACGCTCTTGCCAGTATTAGTTCCATCTTCATCGGTGAAGATAACTGGATACTAAGCAGGGAAACCATACATTACAACTGTAATCATCTTATTTGCCACAGTGGATTACACCTCCTGCATAATCGAAGAAATACATTACATATGTTTCTTCGTCTTTAGTAAACCAAATCTCAATAGCACAGCCATCATTAGTCTTTTCAATAGACTTAATCTCGTCGCAAAACTCATTCAGGCAATCAAAAAGTTCTTCTGTAACAAAGGATTCAGATAAACCCCGCATTACATTAAAAATGGTATAGTATTTCAATTCATTACACAACAGCATATAGTAATCACTATCAACCGCAGTGAGGAAAGGTTCTACCACAGCCTCTTTTTGCTGAATAATTTGTTCCAAAGTTAGAGCCGGCATTTGAGAGATAAGCGATTTATTTAAGTCATATAAGCTCATGCCAAAATTGCCAGATACTTTTTCTTGTTTTTCTTCTGGTAAATTACATTTCATATCTCCAAAACTCCTTTTTCTTTTATTGTAACATATTTTTAATTAAATGTCAATAATAGTCTTCTTATATAGCCCGCAATGGCAGATACCATCTGGCTAATCACGGAAATCTTTACACATACATTTTGTGTCTTTATCTTTAACAGCGGCGCAAGGGCAATAGCCATCGTTGGCTTGAACTGCGGCTTCAATCTCTGCGTCGCCAATTTTCTCAATTTTAAACATTAGCTAATCCTCCTTGCATACTGATTATCACTTGCTAATTTTACACCAAGAACCTCATCATAATGTGGCTCCTGGTTTGGGATGAAACGCCCATACTTAATAATAATATTAGGAAATTTTTTTATCTCATTAACCCATACCCGATAAGCTGGTAAATTTAATTCGCTTTCTTTAAATCCTGTATAAATTACAATATCATCATCTGTGTATTTGCGGAATGCTTCAATTAAATCGTATAAAATTACCGGAGAACTAAAAGGTTCTAAACCCCCCAAAACTATTGCATTGGTAATAGGATTGTTAAGATAACGATCAACTATATCTTCTACTGGCATTTCAATATCTGGTTCGTGGGTGAGGGAGCTGTTCTAACAAATAGAACAGCCCGCCTCACGGTCGCATTTAAAATCACAATGAGGGAAAATTATAAACATTGAAGTCTTTTTATAATTCACAAAGTCTTCATCCTTAATGCCCTTAATTAGCATTGACATTCTCCCATCTACGCATGCCATACTCCTCTTTACGCTCCTTGCTATAAGTGCGGACGGGTGTATAGAAGCCTACGATGCGGGTGTATTCGGTCTCAACCGGGCCGCCGCAAATAGGACATACCTTGCCATAGAAGCCATGATTCTTCGCACAAGCCTGAATCTTTGTGTTAAAAGCAAAGTAGGTTACGCCCTGGTCTGCGATATAGTGAACCATATCCCAGGCTTGCTCAAAAGTGTTAAATGGGGCTTCGATGTTGGCATGAAGGATAGAACCGCCATTGCAGTAGCTATCAAAGGCTGCCGCAATCTTAACACGCTCTTGGAGAGTTGTCTGAATACCAAGAGGAATAAACTGATTGCCATAAAGTGGCAAATCATAAACTTCCGCACCTGGATAGAAGAATTTATCTTTCTTCATTAACTTCGCGGCCGCAGTCTCACCGGGGATTTGCTCAGTATTGATTTGGTAATCACAATTATACTCTTTAATGAAAGCATCCATTGTATTACGCATTTGGGCGAAGATAGCTTGGCCAAAGCGATAAGCCTCTTTGGTATAATAAGTATTACCTAGTTCGTCTTTGCGGGTATAACCAAATTTCTTCATAGTTTCATAAATACCAATGAAACCAACAGTATTATATAAATGCTCAAAATCAACTAAGCCGTGGTCAAAGTTGGGGAGTAATCCCTTCTCTACATTGCGACGAATGATATAACGCACACAGTCGAGAGCCTGTAAGTTTAACCATACACGGTTTGCTAAAGTTTCAAGGTACTCTGCCTCGCTATTGGTATCAAGAGCAAGACGAGCCAAGTTGATTGTATTAACTTTCACAGAGCCAACTTTGAGCGCGGTGCCACCTACGGAGTTGAAATAACCTAAGTCGCGGATGTCGGACTTTAAGCGGCAGCAATTGGAAAGAGAGTTCACAGAGTCGTCAACAAACAGGTTGCTATCAGACCATTTCATATTGTGGGTAATTGCCCACTCAGCAAATTCTTTATCTACAAACTCGCCGTTTTGATATAGTAAGGAAATTGTGCTTACTGGGAAAGTAAACATATTATTGGAACGAATGTCGCTCATTTCCTCCATATAAATCTTTTGGAATTCAATAATCTCGTCCTCATAGTCAATCATAAAGCTACCATCTGGAAAGAACTTACCACCGAACAATGCCTCAAAGTAGGGACGGTCGAAAACAGAGGTATTGGTGAAAGCGGACTATTGGCCATCACGCACGTAGGGTTGATTCACGGCGTAGATAAAACGCTAGAAGTTCTGGCGAGCATATTCCTCTTCGCTGCCAGAGGTGCGGATGCCAAGATAATCGTTTTCGACATCTTTCTTCCAGAAGTAGAACATATAAGGAATAAGATTGGGTAAGCCGACGGCGCCAGAAGAGCGGTTGGAGGCATAACCAATATATTCTTTAACAAAGTCAACAAAAGTGATTAAGTGCTGCGCGGGCTGAGCATTGAAGTCGTTACCCAAAAAGAACAGACCTTTTTCGGCTAGATCTTGTAAGTCATAAGCAAAGCAGTAATGCTTAAAAGTTGAGGTGTCAGCATCGTGCATATAGGAGTGGCCAATCCACTCGGACTCTAACCACTCGTTAGCTGCTTTAAAGCCAAACTTCTTCTGCATTTCGTAATAGATTTTATTGAAAGCAAGAAGCTTGCGGTGAGGCTTGGGCATTTCTGACAAAAGAGTGACAATATCTTTGTGGCTTACATTGCTATTACCATCAATAGAAGCATCTGCCACAGTATCCTCGTCAATAAAGTTATCGATGAAGTCAACATGGCTTAGTTGTTTATCGCCGAAGCCGTTGACATAAGCCATATCCTCGCCATAGGTTTCCTACATACGGTTATAGGCCGTAACGAAATTTTTTGAAAGGGGAATATTAATCTTCATATTATTCTCCTTTCAAAGTTTTACAATATTTAATAGCAGCTCCAAAGTCCATTAATTCCTGGCCTTCTACCTTTAACTAAGGCAATGTGCGGACTCCGAGGCCATCAAGATAGGTGAGATCATGCTCTTCGAGATAATCGACGCCAGCCTCATCTAGTTTCATTTTTAATACCTTGCACTTGGGGCAAGTGGGACTACTATATAGTGTTATTTTCATAATAAAATTTCTCCTTTTCTACCAAATATAGTGTTGTCGCAAAAAATTTGCGGATACATTATATTTGATTTTTCTACCAGCTTAATTAATTGGAGTTGTCCTCAACCCACTTGATATCGTGGGTCGCGAACACTGCCTCCTGAAAATTCTCGTTTCCCACTACCAGGGTGCAAGGGAAATCTATATTCTTAAAGTCTTCAACATCCGCGCTATAGCGGCGAATAATCTCCGCTACGTTTGGATATTCTTCGCGGTTCAACTGCCGCAGCAAGCGAGTTTTGGGCGATACAGAAACATAAAATACTCGTAGGTCAATATCGTTACGAGCTAACATGCTACGGATACCGGCGGGATTAAATACGCCAATGTTAACTTTATCTTTGCTTAATGCTGTAACCGGAGTACCGTAATACCAATTGTTAAAAGTAGTCCACTCCATCATTTTATTTTCTTCGACTAACTGCATAAAGTATTCATCGCTATAAAAATAGTAGTTGCGACCATTGGTTTCACCCTCCCGCATGGGACGGGAGGTACAACTAATGATTTCGTGATAGTCATGTAGCTCCAATAGCATTTTCATTAGGAAGTCTTTTCCAGACCCAGCTTCTCCAATGAGAGCAATAATTTTATACTTCTCCATCTTCGGTATATCCTCCTTGATATCTTTCAGTTTGAAGAGCTATCTCACCATTGGGAAATACCTCTGTAATTTTATAAAGTTGGTGGCCGCCACTTGACGCATACTTCTTAGCAACGAACGCGTCGCCCGACCGCATACCTTGGACGACAATCATTTGTCCGCGACCAAACCACGATTTCTCAATAACTTTCTTTTTGCCATCCGCTTGACGTTCAGAAATCTGTTTGTCAAACATAGCAAAATATTCTTTACGGAACTTGACAGTTACAACACCTGTTGGAGTTAATAAAGTCACTAAGCCTTTATCTTTATTCTTCGCAATACAAGTTCCGCAAATTTTAGTGAGTTTAAAGATGTTAATTGTTTTACCACCTTTAAAGAAACTCTTTTCGATAATGGGATCTTCTGGCAACTGTTCAAAATCGCTAAAGCCATAACGGAACGTATCCAGACCTGCTAATTCATGTTCGTGGTAGTAGAAGCTTAATGCCTCCATCTCCCAAGCAGAAATGGTGCCAGCCGCATATTTCTCCCACGCTTCACGGAACACATTGTCATTAACTGTTTGTAAAATGCTATCATGATTATCTTTAATCCAAGCTCGAATAACATTCATATAATTTTCATAAACCTTAGTCCAAGCCTTAATATTTAAAGAGCTACCAGCACTAATTAAATCTTCTTTTTCCAATTCTAAAAGGAACTGAATAGCTCGTTCATCTAGCTCGTAATGAGTTCCATCACTTTGACACATAGCTTTTAAATAACGATTAAACTCATAAACTCTTTTGGAAGTATTTGCGGTTGCAGGTATGAGGTCGTACTTCATCAAGGCTCCCATATTCTGTAAGGTAATACGAGATTTCTTCTCGCAAGTTTCCCACAGATACCAAGCCATACACATCTTACGATCCATCATATTGTCAAAGGCTCCACCCTTAATCAAAGAAATCATTGACTGTTTCTTCGGATTTACCTTTTGTAAATAATCCTTTGGCGAAGCGTAAGGACGATTCGCTATGGTCGCCGCGATGACATCTTCACCTACGTTCAAAATACCTCTTAGGCCAAAGAAGATTTGATTATTATCATCATCTGGAAGAAAAGTGTATGATGAACGATTAATATCGGGAGGAACAATGTTGATTCCCTCCGCACGCATTCGACCGATTGCAGAAGCGATCTTGTCATAGTTGTTAGACTTGGCTCTCTTCTTTTTAACTTTCGTCTTGCGGTCTTCTGCATCTTCATACTCATATTCGTCAAAATCCTCCGGTTCATAAATATCTACTACTTCGCCCTCATCTTCCTCTTCTGCTTGCGTGCCGCCACTATCTGTAATCAGACAGGCACAGTTCCAAAAAATTACGGGCCAACGGAATGCCAAGTTCATTTCTTGCAGAGCAACGAGAGAGTAAGCCAAGGTGTGGCTGAGGTTAAATCCATAACCCCTACTGGTCGCAACCAAGACATTCCATACATAATTACACAACGGACGACTTAAACCTTTTTCTTTAACCGCTTCAAAATATTCATTAGTCAAAATTTCATATTCTGCAGGGTTCTTTTTAGCGATAGACTTTCTTAAACGGTCTGCCCACATCAGGTCAAAGCCACCGCACTCTGGCATCTGCACTAGCATCATAAAACGTTCCTGCGACTCACAGATACCATAAGACTGTTTAATAATCGGTTCAAGCAGTTGTTGTTCCTCTGCGGAAAGACCATATCTATCCATTTCGTCATACCACAGAGAAATATCTTCTTTAAATCGAGCATATTTATTCAAAGGCTGCTCCGCACCTTTTTCTTGTGCCATAAGTCGAATGACGGAGTTAAGAACCGCTAAGTCATCTACAGACTCTGGCTTTGTTAAAGCGATACCTTGAATACCACTTTGTTTTTCCATCTGGAAGAGCGATTGGATTTCGTGATTCCAAACCATCTTCCACATATCTTCATCATCACGTTCTAACTCATAAATATCAAGATATTTATTATAAGTTTCACGCAATGTGGGTTGTAAGTCAATATAACCTGCGTCTGCAAGCAAATCCAGACAAGTATGGATTTTATCCTCGCATTCCGTTGAGAGCAAGTCAATTTTAATCAATGATACATCTTCGCAATCGTGCAGGTCGAACTGTGTTATGATATCGCCATTTGGAGCACGCATCAATGCGGTTGAATTTGTGAAAGGTTCATCCACAAAGATAACGCCGCCTGCGTGTTCGCCCAATCGGCAGATAAGTCCTTCAATCTTCTGAGCAACTGCCCATAGCTCAGGATACTCATTCATCTGAGCAATAAAGAGCGGAATGGCTGGATAATCATCGTCTCCATAATAACACTGATGGAGTGAGCGTAGCTGACCACGATCCGCGGGAATGAGCGATGCGATATAGGTAGCTACGTCAACATCAATACCTAAACCACGTGCGGCAGTCTGAACTGCGGATTTACTCTTTTCTGTGCCGAAAGTGGCCACATTTGCGACACGGTCTTCACCATACACTTTTCGCAGATACTGAAGCGTTGAAGCTCGACGTCCGCCCTCGATGTCTGTATCAATATCCAAAACAGATACACGCTTAGGGTTCAAGAAACGCCAAGAATAAGTTTTGGTTGATTCCCACAAGGGATTGATTTGAATAATATCCAAAATATATAACAAATAAAATCCTACACCAGAACCTCGACCAGGACCCACAACGGTGCCAGAGTCCCAACAATGATCAAGAATCCGTTGGAGGTTAAGAAAATAAGCAGACCAATGTGCTTTGTTAACTTCGGAAGATACCCAAATGATACGAAGGTTATCATTGATTTCATCATAGCTCTCTTGATATTGTAAGCGTGGATCATTTTCTAATTTAAACACAATTAAGTCTGCTAAATGGCGGTCACCTTCATAGTTTGAATTCCAAAAAGTTTTTAAATAAGGAATACGTTTTGCCCATTTATCACGATGATATAACGGCGGGCATCCACGCCATTCAAGCGACGGAATGTTTAGAGGTTTTAAGAAAGAAAAATCTTCGCACATCTCTTTTATTTTTCTAATATTCTGATAAGCTGTATTAAGCTGTATCTCTGAAAAATTATGGAAATACGATTCAATTTCCGTTGTGGACATCAAATAAGTCGTTTTATAAAAAGAATCAACCTCTCGGTCTCCCTCTTGCGATTTCAAAAAGGCTTCATGAATAGGGGCATCCTCTTTTTTCAAATAGTGGGTATCGGTAGTAATGATATAAGGAATACCAGTAATTTCTGACAACGCTAATAGTTCACGGTTAGCGCAATCTTGCTCGTCACTTGCACTGGGTTGAAGCTCTAAATAAAAATTACCCTTGCCAAATAAAGATTCCATATTTTTAACCCAACCGATAATTTGTTGATACAATCCATCAGGTCTGCCCAGGTTAATCCACTGTAATAACTTAGTATCAATGAAGCCACCGAGACAAGCGGTTGAACCAATGATATGCCCAGGGTTTGCGGTCAACACGTCGATTAGGTCTTGATAGTAAGTCGGCACACGACGCATACGACCAGTCTTATATGAACGCATCCACGCCTTGGTTGATAACTCTCTAATCTGTTGGTGTCCAATTGCGTCTTTCGCCAAAAGAATAAAGTGGTAGTATTTATCGGTGCCTCGTTCAAAATTTTGACCATCCAAACCATCACGGCATAGATAAATCTCATTGCCGAAAATGACTTTAAAGTCTGGATGTTTCTGTTTCACTTTCTTATAATATTTTTCGATTTTAATTGCATTTGCCACGGTATCATGTTCTGTAAATGCTATGACCTCGTGGCCCAGTTCAATAGCATAATCAATTAATTCGTTGGATCTCACAATCGCATCTCTTAATCTCAGATTACTGAAATCCGTATGGTTGTGTAATGAACCCGGATAACCCAATACGCATTCTCCTTCGCATATTATTTTCTATATATATTATACTATATTTTTACAAAAAAATCAACCCCATGCGCAAGAGCGCTGGGGCTAGATTATTAGAAACCTTCAGTTTTGTGACGAATTGCAAAATATTCCAAGACACGGTCCGCACATCCATCACAAACGCAAAGCGAACCTCTTGGATATTCAGATGACCTAAAAAACTCTATATCACCTTTATAATTTAATTGCTCCCATTCAATTTTCATACAGTTAGGAATTTCTTCGAAGGTTTTTGAACTCCAGCAAGTAGAAATCACATTACCGCATATATCACATTGTAAAATAAACATATTAATATTCCTCGCTACGATGGATCCAATGTAGGGTGGGTGCGGCCGCAGGTGCTTTCTTATCCCAGGCAAGCCAACAATATGCTTGAGCGCTAGATCCTGTCGGTTTGGCACCGCCCTTCCAGCATTGAATACGCTCGATATATTGATATACTGCTGTTGGCGGATTATCTTTAAATACATTCTCGTATCGGCCAGCTCCTTCAAGAACCTGGGTGCGGCAGAGAACGATGACCTTGTCTTCTGAAATCTCCAAGGCTCGAATAAGGAATGGTTCAAGCGTAGCATATGGAGGATTCATTATAATAACATCCGTAGAATCAATCGGATAGTCGTCAGCCAAGAAATCTAATCCATATTGAAGTTGCCATAAATTGGAGCGAAAATTTCTGTCTTTGAAATCTGTTCCTTGACATAGGGCTGGGAGTTGATCCTTTTCATTAATGTACTTTTGAATTCCTGCGACCATATGTCCTCCACCGACACAAGGTTCCAGAATTCGTTTTCCAGATAAATCATAACCAAGGGTGGCAAGTATGTTATATACTTCACAGGAAGGAGTGGCGTAGTAGTCAAGCTCTTCTCTTTCTTTGTTATTTTTCTTATAGCCGTTAAGCAGGCCGTTTTTAGTATATTGTCCCATATTTTATCCTTTCTTTACAATAACCAATTTTTTACTAGCTCGAGTAATTGCGGTATATAACCAGCGTTGATGTTCTTCCTTAGCAAAAGGAAAGCCTTCCTCAAAGATTAACACTTTGTCCCATTCACTACCTTGAGCCTTATGAACAGTAATACCATAGCCGTAAACAAACTCATAAGGAGCATTTGGATAACGCTTATTTTTATTCATAATATATTCTTGCTTGGGGTCAAGAGTCTTCTCGCCAGTAGCCAAACATTTATAATCGACGGTCACACAGAACTCATCATCATCCTCGGTCCGCATAGTGATTCGTGCGACTGGAATGTCATTAGGTTTGTAGATAAAAGATGGCACCCATAATGAGGTCTTTGCGCATTCTTCCAAATATCCAATAGTGCCGTTGGTGAGTGGGTTGCCGCTTGGGAAGGATAAGTCGTCCCAGTGATTGCGGAGAGAGATAACTTTATCACCTACGCAAGGTTCTGGGCCGAAGCCCTTAATCTTTCGCAGAATTTGATTTATTTCATTGCGGCGGTTATTAGTCGCACACAAGATTTGGTCTGCCCAAGTATACATACCCTCAACGACTTGGCTGGCATCAATGATTTGAACCTCCGTGCCAGCACACACAAAATCGCTTAAGCTGCCGCCCTCGCGCACATGCATTGATAAACGAATAATTTCGCTCTCCTGGGCCTGACGCATAATCTCATCCAGGAATACGTGCGGGGTGTCTAACACATGATTATCATCATCTGGATTAATAGGGGGTAACTAGCCAGGGTCGCCGCAAGCGATTACATAAACTTGATGGCGTAAAAGTAAATCCCACATCTTTTTGGGTAGCATTGATATCTCATCAACTACTACTATTGGAGTATCTATTATGGGCTTAGGTGTATAGATGTAGCCTCCATCGGGGGTTGGGCGTGCCATATATAACAACTTGTGTGCGGTTGTCGCATTGGGGCAACCTTTCTGGGCGAGCACTTTAGCTGCCTTGCCCGTAAAGGCTACATAGGATACATCTCGTTGCGGATTCACTTGTAGGGCGTCAATAATAAAACGCACTACGGTTGATTTACCACTACCCGCATAGCCTGAAATTACTGTAAATTTTTCTCCTAAATTATATCTATCTACTGCTATTTTTAAAGCTTCTTGCTGTTTAGCTGTCAAAATCAATTTGGTATCTTCCTTTCTGTTCATCACTAAATATACTTTTTAGTGCGTCTATATAACAATCATCATTTTCATCTAAAGCTAATCTAATTTCTTCTGAAGTTATTGGATATCCTTCCCCTGAGTCTGCTATAGCGTTTACACAATTTTGAAAAGCCTCATTTTCTTCTGATTCAAGTACCAATTTAACTGGCTTATCTAGGCTAGATGGAATTACAAAAATTTTATCATCATCAAGCTCTAAACCGCTGAATGACACAGGGATAGAAGCCAAATCCTATAAGAATTTCTAAAACTCCTAAGCGGTCATGCCCACCTATGTGGACATTACTCCAATATTATTTACTAATTCTTGCAGTTCTTCAAACATTATATATCAACTCCTTTATGTATATATATTATACCATTTTTTATGTAAAAAGTCAATATAAGGATTTTGGTGTCAAAAATCTCAAAAGCATTTTTAGTTTAGGATGACGATACTGCCAGTGTGTGCGACGCGAGCAGGTATAAACAAAAAAGAGCGACAATAGATTTTGTTCTATTGTCGCTCTATAATTTTACTACATAAAATAGTTATAAGCCTTTTTCGCGTTTGTCATACGGATGTTGTAGTATTTAGAACTACAACGCTCATAACTCTTAGCAAAAGCTAAGGCTGCTTGCTCCACATCGGTCATTGCTACAAACTTGTCATAACCGAAACCATTTTTATATTTGTATCCATAAGTGTCAATTTCATATTTTAATTCATACAATAAGAATTCTATTTGATCGTCTAAATCTGGTCCAAAATTATTTAATAAGTCTGCTTTACGTCCGCCACCCCATTGACAAATACCATAATGAGTGCCTCTACTCCAATATTTCCACTTTGAAAAGTCCAAAGTTTGTCCGCCGACTTCTGCCATTATATTGCCAATAATGCCAGCAGTGACTTCGGGAGATAAGCCATAGTCGATTAAAGCATCCCAAACAATTTGAGCTTCTGGATACTTTGTATTTAGCTTGGTTGTCGCCGTAGTAGCGACAGTAGTGGTTGTGGTAGTCATTGTTGTCACAGTAGTAGAAGTAGTAGTGCTACTGGCAACAGTGGTTGTTGTCGTTGTGGTGGTCGTAGAAGGCGGTAATTCAGCCGTCTCTCCACTAGAAGTTTCGTCTTTAGTTGGTTCTGCGCCTGCCATTGCTATCACTCCCATAACGGAGGCCGCAACCAGGCACAGCGTAATACTCAGCACAATGAGTAAGGTTAGTTTCTTTTTCATAATAATTATTCATCCTCCTAATATCGCTATTAGGTATCTGTTGTGTAATTATTAGAAAAATGGGCTGCCCTTTCCCATAATTCTATTAAAAGTAGTAATCACGTCTATTTGTTATAACATAATCCTTAATTATAAGCTGTGGTCTATTATTGTAGGTGTTTCTCTCACAAACGCCTAGCACAGTGATGGTTACACAACCAGCCTCGGAGTAAAGTGTTTCATACTCCTGCTCTGATACCTTGAATTTAATTAAATCAATTTCCGGCTGTCCGGAAGGGATTATCTTCATGGTAGTACCCTTCATCAAAGCGAGATTATCTTTGTTAACATTAATATTCTCGATAATGATTTTGGGTGCTTCTACTTCTTGCCCCCAGATATGTTTGTAATCAGCTAAACTTTCAAAATCATTTCTAAATCCACCAATTCTTGCATCATAAATGAAATCTACTTTGTAACTAGGGGTGAATTCCACATCTTTTAGTGCGGCGTTGGCTGACGCGATGAAAGAATCGAAGTTCTCGTCTTTCACACCTACGCCTCCTGCGTTGGCATGGCCAGCTGTATATTCGACCTCAGGTAGTCCCGCAAAGAAATCCTTTACGCTTTCTAACTGTGGTACATTTGGACCGCGGAAAGATCCTTCCCACCAAATCTCAACATCCACTACATTTCCGTCATCATCTAACACATCATGTTTGGTTTCTGATAAAATTAAAATAGGCTTTTGATAATCGCTCATTAATTCGTTAGCAATAAGTCCAGATAATGTAGTTTTTTGTGCTTCGTTGAGTCTGACAGCAACAATCTTGTTTGCTAAAAGATTCTGGTCTTCAATAATCTATTCAATTATCTCCAAGCTAGCATCTCGTGTTCTAGTCTATCTGTTCTTAATATTTACACAATTTCTGCAAGCTTGCTCTACTCTCGATTCCAGCTAACCTTTACATCCTTTCTTGGTAGAAGGGATTTGTTCGTAAGCACGAAAATCAAGCATAGCCTCAAATAATATAACCTTTTCTTCCATAGTACCAGAGCGAGTCACCGCATTGATATATGGGGCAATATAAAAAGATACTCCGAAAGGTGTTACGGCGCCACCAATAGAAAAAGCATTCTTGGCGACCATTCCTTTGAAGTATGGATTACGAATATTGTTTAACCCTGTATCGACTAAATATCGAGTTTCGAAATCTCGTAAATCCATCATATCCGCAACTAGGCCAAGAGCCACGAGGTCGATAAAATCTTGGGCATGATCTGCGCCCATCATTGAATCGAGATAACAGCAGAACTTATATACCATAGCGACTCCCGATAGAGATTTTGTGGGGTAATCGCATAATTGGTTATTGATTACACACGCGTACTCGGAAGCGTGGTCTGCTTCGTGGTGGTCTATTACCAGAACATCTACACCCTTCTCTTTTAAAACTTGATGAACTTCGTAGTCTTCACTACTTGAGTCCGGAGCAATTACAAGCTTAATGTCGTCGGGGATAGTGTCTAATATTAGACCGTGCTGTTTGCCAGTGTGAGGTCTATAAGAGATATTACTCTACGCAAAGTGCGGAAAGAGCTTATTGATGTAATTTATCAGAAGGGCGGCGGACGTATAGCCATCACAGTCTGAGTCAATCTGCACCATAACCTTCGAACCTTGCGAGATATGTTTAACCAACATTCTTGCTCCCTCTTGGATATTATCCAAAAGTGTTGGTTCAGGAACATCGGAAACATCAGCATTTATATACCCATAAGGGTCTTGGATACCTCGATTACGCAAAACCTATTCTAAGGCAGACATCGAAGTATTGCGGGGTGAAATTAATTGATAGTCCATAAAATAACACCCCATCTTATATTATAAATTTTACGCTACATAAATTAATCATTCCTTACCAAAAGTAATTATAAGCAGTAAACGGAGGTAGGCAAAGACAAGTTTTGATATCTGCTCGATCAAATCTAGACAATTCACAATCAATATACACTATATTAAATCTACGACCAAGTACATGACTGGTATTGTAAGACAAAGCTATCCAGATATCGCCATTTATGAATTTAACCCTTCCACGTTGCCGAGATTCAAAAGGGATTCCCATTCGCTCGTATCGGTTAGTAATTTCAATTAATTGTTTTTCTGCTCGTTCTGTCGTTTTACCATAAATGGCACCCATCATAAAAATATTCTCTCCTTAAACAATTGCAAGAACTTCGCAGGTCCTTCGTCAATCGGACTTGCTTTATATCCTGTAATCATTTTCTTATCAAAAATAAAACTGATTAGGACATGATTCTTCCACTTTGCGTGAAGTCGTTTGAGCTTACCGGTGAGGAGTCGAAACTCTTCATCGCCAACCTCTTTGAACTGTCGGTCAAAGGCAATGATAATCTCTTTTGCCCCGGCCGCAAGCAACATATGAATTTGATAAGCAGAGATACTACTACCGCAGCACGCAACAGATATATCATTTTCTTCTCCAAAATAACTTGAATATAATAAACAACTTTTTTCTGACTCAAATATAATTGCTTTACCAATCTTACGAATATTCTCTCTACTATTGTTCAAATTATACAAATTCATTCCAAGAGGATGAGAATAACGTAAATCTCCAATCTTCAAAGGCATATACTTGCCGAATCGCTCAGCCTCTTCTTGACAGAGTGTGCGGCCGCGCAATCCGATAAACCTGCCCTCTTCGTCAAAATGGGGAATTGTAATCTTGTCTCCTCCTGGATAAAACCCTATATGGGCTCGGTCCAAAGCTTCTTCGGTCATACCCTCGTTAAGCCACGGGCCAATCTTTACATTATAATTAAAACGAGAAAGTATAATATCATTATACTCGGGCAAACAGACCGTGTAGTCTTTTGGCTCTAACTCGTCTAATCTGCTATATCTATCGAATACTTCCCAATCCAATAGGTCGCTACCATCTTCATCATCAACCTCTGTGCCAGAGATACCTAGTTTAAATGCTACAAAGCGAACTGCGTCATTTAAGTCAAAGTGTCGATGCATTTGGATACTAGCAACTTTAATTGCTAATTGGAAAATATCAAAACTCGGCTCTTCACAACCAGTATAACATTGAAAGAGATGTGAGTTTTCGTAGAAGTAAAGTTTGCGAGAACCCTCACCGGGAGGGTTATGACAAATGGTGGCGGAGATAATGCCGAATGGGGTATATTCTGGTTCTCCGCCCCACTCATCAAGGAGTTCAAACACGTGGTCTAATTCTATCGCTTGCTTTACTTCGTTTTTATCGAAATTAAGCATAGGTTACGCGAGTGCAAGGATAAAGCAGATTGTACTGCTCAGTCACATACTTACAGAGATATTTCTGCGGATGCATCTTGCGGTCCTCGCCTTTACGCTCCTTTAAGAGGTTATTTGCAAATTCCTTACTCATAATATACTCTACAAACATATTCTTTTACTCCTTTTTTAATAATAGTTTATCAATGGTGATTGAGTCTTTGTCTTTATAAGATATTCTAATTAGTGGAATATTATGTGTTTGACAATATTCGTTTTTTAACTAATCACATATCTATCTATATTGTATTTTTTCAAGTGTATTCCAGCCACCAATGTGTTCTTCATAATGAACTTCACCATCATATTCAATTAAATATGATAACTACTATTGTTCATCAAAAATCGCAAAATCAAAACGGGCATAACCACCTTTCGGGGTTTTTAAATCTGGAAAAACGTATTCTCGTTTATATAAAATGTTATTGCTGATTAGTAATTCTTCAATTACTGCTTCCTAGTATGAACGTTTTTGACATCCACAAGAAATATTATAACCTTGAACCAAAGCGTTTGTATTAACTTCACAAAAATTTCCACAATCACACTAACATAGCCAAATTACTCCTCGTGACTTTGTGCGTTTGCCAGAATCTTTTAATACAGTTAATTTTCCAAAATGTTCTCCAACTAACTGCTTAGTAATTTTACTTTTATGCAAACATCCACAGGATTTAGTTCCTCCTGAACGCAAATTACTATAAGAAACACTTTTCAAATTACCGCATTCGCATTTACAAATCCAATATGATGAAGCACTACCCTTTCGTTCTGTATCTGGGTATAAAGCGGTTAATTTTCCAAATACCTAACCACTTAAATCAATTTTTTTTGGCATATTTATTCCTCCTTCTGTATAATATAAAGGAAGTGAGAGGCATTTTAATAGATTTTACCCAAAGGCACTTGGTGCTTCAAGCTGAATTTGTAAATCGTCCATTTGGATTAATTCATAATCCCAACCCGTCGCAAACATCGGACGAATTCGGCAAGTACTTAAATCGGCTTTACACCATAAATACACGCCTTTATATCTGCCACGACGGTTTTTATAAATAGATAACTTTACATTTGGCTTGTCAAAAGTATTGGCCGCCAAAACAGTTTCCATATTTTCAAAGTCTTTTTGTGTTGCGGGAAGAATGTGCATACCCAAGTCAATTGAGTCCGCAATACTTTTCGCACCACGCAACAGGTTCTGGTCGGGGGTATCTGCCTCTTTCCAATCACCATTTAACTGTGTGCCGGAAAGGATAAAAACTCCATACTCATTAGCGATATCTTTTAAACGACGAGACAACATAAACAAGATATTATCTTCACGCAATTTAACACCGCCAGCTCGACCCGCAATCTCTTCCAAGATTTTCAAACTTGACATAATGTAATCAAAAAACACATATTTAACACCATTCTCACGAATATTTTGTTTAATCAAGTTTTCTACATCGCGAAGAGAGAAGTCAGGCAATTCAATGATATAAATACCGCTTCGGCCAAGGATTTTCACAGCCTCATCTACACGGTCTTCTTCATCGCCAGTATATTTATTGTTTAAGATATGATCCTCATCAACGCCAGATAAGAACGCAAGCATCATCGTCTGAACTTCTTCCAATTCCTGCTCGGTGGTGATGTATAACACCGGCTCAGCTGTTCCATTTTTGATCCAACCGAACATATCGTCATAAATCATATCGCAACCAATATTACAGGTGTCTGCAATCATTGTTCTGGTCTTACCATAGCCAGAGGGTGCCGACCGCAAATAAAGTTTTCGCAATCTTGCTCCACGAGTCACAGTATTAATCAGCGGACCATACAACGGCACACCTACGTCGGGATGTTCTCTCAAACGCTCACGCAACTCTTCAATACCCTCGGTCGGTCTATAAATCTCACCAAAAGTATGATTTACATGGGTCGCAACAATGGAATCAACTCGTTCAACAAGTTTATTTGCAATTTCTGCCAAGCCCGTGTTATCTAACCATTCCTCTTGGATTTGTTTCTTCTTTGTATCTAAGATATTATCTGGATCATACAAGAAAGAAACGTCAATACCATAATTGTCAAATGCTCGTAGAAGTGTCATTTTCTTCATACGATTGTAATAATAATCGAAAGCATTCGGCATAGCGTTTTGAGCGATTTCAAACAACCACTCTTCGCCTTTCTCTTTCTTAAAGATGGCTTCGTGCTTTGGATGCTCTGCTAAGAAATCCAAAATGTTCTTCAAAGTAATTGAAGAAGCTCCTAAGTTATACAAGTTGTATATAGCACCAAAAGTAATCTTATGAAATCTATCTGGAAAGTCATCGTCAGTGATGGTATACTTATCTGTTTGGTCTAAAATTGCGGGATTAGTATAAACACATCCGATAACTTGGGTGATTGAGGCAACATCTACAAACTTACTCATCGGCCTCGTCCTCCTTATCAAAGAAAGTAAAAAACTTTCCTTTTCGTACTTTTACTTGCGGCGGCGGGATTTTAACTACTACCACTTCCGGCACATAGTCCCTTACCACCTTGTTTTCATTCTTTTGCTGAGACAACCATATTGAATAATAGTAATCTCTGGCTTGCTTGTAGCAATACGGCACAATGCCGATACCGCCATTCGCTTTACTTTTATCGTTTCGTTTAATTTCATAAAAATAGATTAAAGCTTTATGAATACCCGAATAAGTAAATTTGTATTCCTCAATAAAAGTATTCATTTGCTTTCTTACTCTTGGCGAGATATACTCCTCACCGAGAAGTTCTAAAATATACTTCTCAAGTTTTTCTTTATCTATATCCTCTTGCTTCTTGGTCGATTCTTCTGCGACCGCACACGCAAGATGGGCATATCTACGAGCTGAGGTCTGCTTAAAAGCCATCTTATCTCTATCAAACTTTTTACCGCAGACACTACATATTACATAATGTGATATTGTTCTCAACTCCTTTTTATTTGATTACATATATATTATACCATTTTTTATTAAAAAAATCAACCCGGAGATTATTGTCCCCGGGTTGATGTGTATATTACATCAAATCTTCCTTGATTTCAGTAACAATTAAGTGGATGAACTCAGCCTGGTCACGAGTGGTCTCGCTAATTTTCTTGCCCTTACCGAGATATCTCTCAATAATCTGGGTAATCTTAGCACCGTTGCTGGCGGAATTGACTTGCATCAACTGGCCAACTAAGGTCTGGAATTCATCCATCAGGGCATCATAGTCATACTCTTTCAAAATAGGTGCGGCCGCACGCTCGGAAGTTACGAACTGGTTGTTAGTCTCTGCGGCTTCCTTGTCGATGGCCTCATTCAATGCTCTAGTCAAAGCATCATAGGTGAAGTCAATCTCATTGGCAATATATCTAAAACGGCAACCACAACGAACACTACCATCAGAAGAGCGAAGAGTTAATACACGAGATTTATCACCATTTGCATCAACCTTTTGATGTGCATAACCAATAATGTCACTCATGTTCTCAATGATAGACAATGCAGAAGACTGCATAGAAGAACCAATTTGCTGATATTCAGTAGAGTTTTGAGGCTTAATGGTTTTCTCTTTATCGTGAGAAATAAAAACTACTGCATAACCAAGTTGGGTCAGAGTGCGGAAGGTGTCCTCAAACTCTTTCTTATACTTAGCCCAGCCGTTGGTACTCCAACCACCGTCACCGATATTCTCAATACCGAGCTGATTACAGATATACTTCTGGCAGCAGTCAGCCGCGATATCGGCAGTGTCGATAATTAAGGACTTAAAGCGTGCCTTAACTTCGGGTTTCTTTAACTCACGAACAACCTGCTTCATTTCACCCCAAGTTGTAATATCTTGAGCAATGATACCGGGGAGGGCGTTGTATCCACGCTCAAAAGCGAGAAGCAACGCACCAGGCATTTGAGAGCCAAAGGTAGTTTTACCTACCTTGGCAGGTCCATAGATGAAGGTAATATAACCACTTAAATCTCTGGAAACTTTATGAGGTTGAATATTTAACAAATCAATAGCCATTATTATTTATCTCCTTTACCTTCTATATATGGTTTTATTAGAAGTTGAAACCGCCGGGAGCTGGAGCTGCAGGAGCAGCCTGGCCACGAGTAGCTTTCCAAGCATCATTACGCTGCTTGATAGTAGCCAAAGTGGTCTCACGGTTGGCAATAGCCTCACGAAACTCAGCGGCAGTGATGCTACTCTCGTCATCCCACATATAAGGATCCTGACTAGCCCAAGTAATGACGAAGTCTTTACGAGTGTTCTTTACCTCACGAACAGAGGGCTCACCGAAAGCAGACTCCTCAGTAATGGTGCGAACGATGGTTTCAGAAACTTGAGCACCCTTGATGTGAGTAAATACGGGTGTGCTAGTAGAAGCGCCGAGGTTCTCAAAATAATCCATACCGCTAACATTTACAACGCTGAACTCTACGGGAAGTAGGCTGTTACGGAAATCGAAGATAGCACCGCCAACAATTACCTTATCAGTAGTGTTCTTCTCGGGGTCACCCTCAATGCGGCGAACCTTAGTGATAACCATATCAACGTCGAAGGTGTTACGGTTCTTCTCATTCTCGTCGATAGTGCTGGTCACATGAACGAAGCCACCCTCGTTACGCTTTACGCTAACGAACTCTTCCACACCATTACGGTCGGCATAAAACTCGTTTAGACCGATAGCAGAGTCAATGCGGACTTTAGTAGCTACATCGGCGCCATCTTTCATAATGGTCTTATAAACGCCGTCAATAAAATTCTTCAAAGTATTGAAGGTCTCATTTACCTTACCAGACTTGCCGAAAGTGGCAGTGGTATAAGTGAAATGAACAGGAACGATGTTGATACCAGCATCGTCAGTAGCAATCTCAATGTTGCCGGTGATGAACTCGGTGCCAGGATTCTTGGAATCGGGACCGCTCACCTTTAGCTCAAGAGAGTGCTGATATACGGGACCTTCGATGTGTGTTTTATTAATTACTTTCTTCATAATCTTTTTCTCCTTTTTACTAAATTAATCAATTTTATAATTTTTACCTTTTTCAGTAAGTGTATAAATAACAGGCTCATCGCTCATCTTCTCAACGAACCCATCAGTTACCAATTTTCTCATAGCGCCAGATACTGTGCGGGATGCGACAAACATGCCGTCCGCAATATCTTTTGCTTTCCAAGCCGTGGTATCCTGATGCTTTTGCATATAATCCAAAACCATCTTACCATTATCAGTCAGCTCGGGCTTTTCCTTAATTGCACCCTTTAAGGTATTAAGGTATTGCTGAATACCATCAGTCATTTTTTCATTTGCTACGTCTGGGGCTGCTGCCATCAATGCTTCAATAAACTCAATAAACTCTTTTTTCATTATTATTTACTCACTTTCTTTAATTTTCTATATATATTATACAATAATTTAATTAAAATGTCAATCCTTTTCGCCGGGGAAGCATACCGCGAAGACTTCATCAATGATGTATTCAGGATCTTCATAATCACCTGATTTTACATCTTCCATAATCTCGCGAATTGCGTTCATAGATTTATGGTCTCCAAGCACTAGTTTCTTTTTGGGGAAGATATCACACTTACCATGCTCTGGGCAATAGCCAAGAGTAGCACATTTAGGTTTTAAAAACTTAGCAAATTCCGCACACTGATCGTCATAACCAGCAACGCAATTACGCATTAACATACATAATTCACGAATTTCCCATTGGGCACGAGAGCACAGACGCTCATTCATAATGTGAATAAGCTCACGTCCATTACAAGACAATTCCAAAGTAGTCTCGCACGCGTTCGGCAAGACATATCTGGCGTCCTCATTCGGCACGCCAAGAGCTTGTAAAGCCTTATAAGCCTCTTCGCATTGACGCATGAAATAAACGTATGCTCCGACAGCTTCTGGGTCTTGGTGATTACGGATTGAGGGTGGAATAACATAACTAAATCCATCCTCGTTACAGTAGCGTTGGCTGTGTACTGCGAAACTTGCGTGGCGGTGGCGAGTTATCTGAGCTAACAGCGCACGACTTACGCCAGTAATATGAAAGGTAAAAGTAGCGAACTCTAATACAGAGTGATGTCCCGAATTGTAGCAGGACCGCATAATTTTACCACCAGAGGGTTCGCTATCGTAGCAGTTGCAAGCAGCTTCCTCAATAGCATCTACTGGATTTAAAGTAACTCTTGTTAATTTAACTTCCATATATTAATCCTCATTACTTAATGTATATCCGCCTAAATGATTACAAGTCATACAACTTACAAAAACTTCAAGATTATCTATATAAATTGGTCTATCTATTTTATCACTATTGGTCATATATTCGGTATAAGACATAAAATCAATACCTGTCAAGCCGTAAGCGTAAGCCTTTTCTCGCACACGAGAAGGGTTTCCGCAAACTACTACACCATTGTTTTCCTTAGCCAATAGCAACAATCTACTGGTCTTACCAGTTCCTCGTCCATCAATAATTCTATACATTAAGTCTTTCTCCTTTATCTCAACTACGAGCTCCTCCTGCGGTCATATTGTAGCCGTAGATATTGCTCTGATAATAATCTATCCAATATTTTTCTTTTTTATTCAAATCACTAACCGAACATTCTTCGATTACTTCAAAACTAAAATTCTCGACACCCTCTTTGAGCATTGCGGTATATAACTTATTGCTCGGGGTATCGATTCCCAAACCGCATTTAATATGAGTTTTCCAACGATCAGAAATATCTCTGGCCTATCCGATATAGATTTTGTTATCCAATAGACAGGTAATTTTATAAATACCGGTATGGGTGCCAGCTCCTACAATACGATTAACCAAATCCGTTGTGAGATTGCGGTAGTAGTATTCCCAAATTGCTTTACAGATGGGACGACTATTACGCAGGTATGGGATGACAGCTCTAAGCTTTTCAATCTCACGAGTGTCAATTTCGGTTAAACCAATGGTATAGAAAGCTGTATTCTCCTTTTTCTCTTGGTCTCGGATGTTTGCGGCGACAGCTGCCTGGACGATACCACGCAACTCTTCTACTTGCCGATTGGCGGCCGCAAGCTCTTCACGACTCGCATCTAACTATTCTTTGTAGTAGCAAGTAGTGTCATGCAACGCTCCGAGATACTCTTGCTTCCAATGCTCTTCCGCACTTTGATACATTTCTGACATTTGCTTTGCGGATTCAACGAGATTGGCCTACATAACTTCCATCGCACTTTTGCGGATGGCTTCGGCGGACTTTTCGGCCTGTGCAGTCATATCTTCGAGACTATTCGCAAGAGCATCTATTTGTCCGTCAAGTTTTGCTTTTTCTTCTTGCTCTTGGATTATTAATTTACTTACTTCTTCCATTGCTTTATGAATTTCTCTGTGATCAATTAGCAATTTTAAATTTTCATCTGATAATAGTTTGTTCTATTCCGCAATTTCTGTATTTTCCTTTTCGGTAACTACCATTTTAGGCTTACACGCGAAGTAAGTAATTACTATTCCCAGCACAAGACCGACGATGATTAGAATTAACTCCATTTTCTCCTCAACTATTTAAGGATATAAAATAAGGGGTAGATAGAAACTACCCCTTATTAAATTCTTATTTAGTTGTTATTACTCAGCGTCAGCAGAGGGATCGAAGGACATACCAGCGTCGGTAAGTACCAAGTACTTAACGGTTACGGGAGCCTCGATAGTAGCAGCTACGCGAGCACAGTAGCCCTTGCGAACGAGAGCATTGAAAGCGCCGTTCACTTTCTTCTTATCGATGTTCAAAGCATCAGCGACATCATCAAGAGTAGCAGGGGCATTGTTAGTAGCGATTAGGTGGGCGATAATAGCCTGAGCATTCTCGCTCATCTCGGCGGTATCCACAGCCTTACCCTCATCGGTAACGGTCAAGAAGGAAACCTCAACATTGCCAGGAACTTGGGCCTCTTCACGAACGCCAAGACCTTTCTTAACGAAAGCGGTAAAAGCACCAGTGATGGTAGCCTTAGCAATACCGGTATTAGCAGCAACCTCGTCTGCGGTCATCTTTGTGCCAGCGTTCTCCTGAAGATAGGTTAAAAGCTTTACACTGTTTTCACTCATTTTTGCCATAATTACATTTCTCCTTTTTACATATAAAAATTTTTTTATTTGAAGCCCTTTGGCTTTACAACAATATTATAATATAAATTTTTTAGAAAGTCAAAAATTTTTGCCTAATATCTCCTACACGGCTTCGTCAATGGCTTCCATATCGGCCAGACTACCAATGTTAGCAGAGATACGCATGACTTCCTCTTCGGCCCGATGAACTTCTTTTTTGTCATCAGAGTTTTGGATAATCAATTCGAGCTTTGCGATTTTCTTCGCGAGCTATTGGATTTCTTTTCTTTTCATAATCATTCCCTTTTCTTATTTTCTATAAATATTATACAAAAAATTTTTTCAATTATCAAGGTAAAGATTAATGAACTCCAGCTCTGTCATAATGGGGATACCCAGACGTGCCGCCGCCACATTCTTGCTTGAAGAACTGTTGGGGTTATTGTTCACAAGAATAGTTGTATTCTTGGTCACGCTTGACACGACTTTGCCACCATGCGATTCAATCGCCTCGATTAGTGCATTGCGATTTTTAAAATGGGTTAAAGTTCCTGTTATCGCTATTTTTTCATTGTCAAGGTTCTGCGCGGCCACAGGTAAAGCGGTCGCTGAGGCGTAAGATAAAATATATTCATCTACGCGGTCTGCTTCGTCAAAATTAAAATTCCAAATGGAAGAACATTTTTCATAAGCAATTTTATCAATAACTGTAAAATCGAACTTATCCTTTGCGGCCGCACGAAAATCTGCGTAGCAATCAAAATGTTTTACAATTTCTTTTGACAATGTTTTGCCAATCATTGGAATTCCAATAGCAGAGATAAAATTCTCTAACATAGGAGAACGACTATCTTCAATTGCTTGAAGAATGTTCTCTACGGACTTCGCCCCAAAGCCAGGTTTCGCAACCCATTCATCTCTATGGTTAACCAAAGTATATAGGTCTGCGGACTCATTCACCCAGCCCCATTCAACCAACTTTCCAAGAGTGGCTTTTGAAAGTCCTTTAATATCTAAACCTTTCTTACCGCAGAAGTGATCAAGTCTATTGACCAACTGGCCGGGGCATTCGGGGTTATTACATTTTAAGATTTCAGTATTTACATCACATTCAATATCCAAACTGCCGCCGCACACAGGGCACACAGTAGGAATTTCAAAATATTTTCCAACATCCGCTGACGAAATTTCACAACCGCCAGAAAGAACTTGAGGAATAATATCATTCATTTTACAAACGGTAATTGTTTGACCGTCATAAGGTCTGCCAAGCACCTCTTTCATAATGCTAATATTATGAAGACTGGCTCGTTCAATAATACTATCTCCCGTATCTACTGGATTAAAGATGGCTACTGGAGTCAGAACGCCGGTGCGTCCCATCGTCCATTCAATATTATTCAACCAAGTGGAATACTCTTCATCGTGGAACTTGAAAGCATATGCTGCTCGGCTATGATGACCAGTAGCACCAAGCGATTCTCCAAATACTTGGTCATTAAAGCGGCCAACCAAACCGTCTATTGGATAATAATATTCTTCAGCTCGCTCAATTAAGAATTCTTTAGCGTCCCAGTCAAACGAACTGGTCCAAGGTGTTACGGTAAAACCTAGTTTCTGCATCTCAGTAAAGTTATCCATAACATTTTTAAACGGGCCTTGCACGACATTCCAAAGAATAAACTTTAATTTTCGCTTTCTGCATTCACGAGAATCCAATAGTCGAATAGAACCAGAGGCAAAATTACGAGGATTCGCGTATTCGTCTGCGAACTCTTTAAAAGTTTCAGTATCACAGATAATTTCACCATCTACAATTAATTCGTGCGGATAGTCAATTCGCTTTGGAATATTTTGAACAACCATCGCGTTATGGAGGATATCTTCTCCTATATTGCCATCACCACGCGTTTCGGCACTCACCAATCTTCCATCTATATAGCGTAAAGAGCAAGTCAAACCATCCAATTTCAACATTCCCACAACATCTTTTGAAGCATCTTGCTTTGCGAAGTATTGTAAAAATTCATTCCAATCTTTGGTCTTATCCAAAGAAAGCATAGGATGATTATGTTTAACCTTTTTCAATTCCGATACAAAATCATAATTAACTCTTTGAGTAGGAGAGTTGGGGAGATATAAACCAAAAGATCCTTCCAAAGCTTGAAGATCGAAATACATATCGTCCCATTCTTGGTCAGAAATTTCTGGTGTTCCTGCATCATATAATTTTGTATGATAATTTAGAGTATCAACTAAACGATATATTTCTTTAATATAATAATCTTTATCTTTATATATCATATATATTACTCCTTTATATATTATTTATTATATGTATATGAAGTAGATACGACACGAAGTGTCGTATCTACTGAATCTATCTATTATATATTCTATTCCACCGATTACATATTTATTGTAACAAAATTTTTGATCTTTGTCAAGTAATCGAGCTTTACACCTTGCTTACGGAGATAAGGTTTTGAGTTTTAATCATTCCATTACCTGCGCCGGCACGCCCAATAGAGGGAAGCTCAGAGGCAGAAATACAGATAGAAGTATTATTACCAACCAAAAGCAGATTATCAGAGTCGTTTACCAAGGCAATGTCGGCAATAAGCTCATTCTTATAGCACATCAAACCTTTTCCTCCACGCTTCTGGGTGGGCAAATCAGATAGAGATACACGCTTACCAAGACCAATTTTTGAGAATACCGCAAGCTGGTCGGTAGTATCACGCACGGGGGCTGCGGCAATAATATAGTCCTCAGCACCCAAATTAATTCCTTTTACGCCGCTGGTATTACGAGAGGTTGCTCCAATCTCCATAGTATTGAAACGGATACAATATCCTCCAGCAGTAGCGAGAATTACATCTTCATCCTTAACGAGTGACACGACCACAAGTTCATCGCCATCTTTAATATTGATAGCGGCGATACCTGTTTTCTTTTTAGTAGAGGTATATTCGTCAAGAGTTGTCTTTTTCACCAAACCATTCTTTGTGACGAACAATACATACTTGGCGTCGGTATCACGATAGATAGAATAGATTACCGCAGGCTCTTCATCATCTGCCATTTGGATTAAACTCTTGACAGGTACGCCTTTCGCGGTGTTAGTTCCACTCGGGATGAGGTCTACTAATAGACGATACATTACTCCCTTGTTGCTAAAAATCATTAAGGAATCGATTGTGTTAGTGCGGATAACAGCGTGCGTAATGTCATCCTGCGTTTTTACACCCTTACCGTTACGCTTCTGAGTGCGGAAAGAGGCAGTCGGCACGCGTTTAATAAGGCCACCCTCGGTCATTACAACGACGCACTTCTCAGGCTCGACATACTGAATCTCTTTCTCTTCTTTTGGAACTTCCACATTAGAAAGCTCTGTGCGGCGAGTATCGCCATATTTCTTCACCAACTCGGCCAGACGCTTTACCAATTCAGAGGTGGGATTAGCGAGAATAGCATTCAGCTCTTCCAAAGTTTTCTCTAAGTCAGCCTTTTCTTGCTGTAGCTCGATACGCTCCAAGCCTGCCAACTTGCCAAGTCGCATTTCTACGATAGCCTTGGCTTGTGGCTCATTGAAGCCATACTTATTACAGAGAGCAATTTTAGCTGCGGCCGCACTCTCTGACTTTTTAATTAAAGCAATGATATTATCAATATCCTCCAAAGCCTTTAACAGACCATTAGCGATATTTAATTTATCATTAGTTTTGTTAATATCAAATTGTGTTTCACGAGAAATACAATCTATGTTATGATCTACATAAATTTTAATACAATCTTTTAATCCTAACTCTGTTGGAGTTTTATCAATAAGAGCAACCTGATTGTAGGAGATAGAAGTCTGTAAGTCTGTCTCCTTGAAGAGCAGATTGATGATTGAGCCCACCGAGGCAGTCTTTTCGCACTCAATTACCAAACGGAAACCTTTGCGGTTGCTCTCGTTTCGGATATTCTTGATTCCATTAATCTTACCCTCATCTGCGGCGGCGCCAATCTGGGTCATAAGATTCTCGGTTGCTACTCCATAAGGGATTTCGTAGAAGACAATGTTATTGCCCTCCAAGTTATATCTACCACGCAGTTTCACAGAACCGCGGCCAGACTTAATCATCGCAGGAACTTCTTTCGCATTAATTACCTGGCCACCTGTTGGAAAGTCAGGACCTGGGATGCTGGGCTCTTTACCCTCAATATAATCATTGATAGCCTGAGCGACCTCGCCAAGGTTGTGTGGGAGCCAGTTACAAGCCATAGCTACACCAATACCCGTATTAGGGTTACAGAGCAGGTTGGGGAACAAAGCAGGTAGAGTCACCGGCTCGTCCTTATTCTCGCTATAGTTGGGAATAAAATCCACATTATCCTTTTTGATACCGGCGAGTAGTCCATCTTCTGTGAGTTTGGCAAGACGGGCCTCGGTATAACGATAGTGTCCAGCTCCATCGCCATCTTGGTTACCCATATTACCATGAAAATCAAGTAATGGATAACGCATCACCCAGGGTTGAGCGAGACGCACCAATGCTCCATAAATAGAAGAGTCGCCGTGGGGATGCCAGTCTGCCATTACATTACCTACGATATTCGCACACTTAACGTGAGGTTTAGAACTGCTAAAACCCTGGTCAAAAGTGCCATATAAAATACGCTTTGCTACTGGTTTTAAACCAGATTTGGCATCGGGGATAGCACGGTCTGTATTAACGGCTACTGCGTATTCAATAAAATTTTGTCCTAATTCTTTTACTAAGTCGTTATTCATTATTATCCTCCTCTGTTGCGACTGCAAGCATTTTCTTCATGGTGTTAATAGCTTCACTCGAAGGAATGTCTGTTACACCACAAGCGAAGATATCTTCTTCATCATTATCATCATAGTAGTTTAATAACAATTCTGCAATTCGCTCCTCGAGGGCCGAACCAGTAGGATAGGCTATTAAATAGATATTGTGATTAGACATTTCCAATAGCCTCCTCACTATGCGCTTTGATATAATTCTTACGAGGATTAATGGCGGTTCCCATCAAGTCTTCGAACAACTTGTTTGCGGCCGCAATATCCTCAACTGTGATTTGCTTAATAATACGATTGTCGGGGTCGGTCAGAGTCTCCTCGGTCTCTTCAACATCCATCTCACCTAGACCCTTCATTCGATTGACGATATATTTTTTGCCTTGATTCTCCTTACGAAAAGTCTCAAGTTCCTCGTCGTTCTTGATATACTTATACTTTTTACCGATAGTAACTTTATACAGCGGCGGCACACCGGCATAAATATATCCATCGCGGATAAGTTCAGGACAGAAATTCCAGATGAAAGTATAAAATAGATTCTTAATATGGCTTCCATCAACGTCAGCATCGGACATAATGATGATTTTCCCATAACGCAAATCTTCGGGTTTATATGTGATACGCATAGTTTTTGTATCAATGGTAAGGCCAAAAGCCTCAATCATTGTCATAATTTCTGCGTTCTTTTGGATTTTATCCAAGGTAGCTTTCTGTGTATTGATAATTTTACCACGCACGGGCATAACAGCTTGGAACTCGTTATTACGAGCAGTCTTTAAGTTTCCTGAAGCCGAGTCACCCTCTGTGATATAAATTTCGCACTTGCTACGGTCTTTGCTATAACAGTCTGCGAGTTTGCTATCGAACTTTAAAGCCTTCTGCTTTTTACTCTCGATGTTGCGGACTGTGTCTTTGGCTTTCTTCGCCTTTTCGCGTGCCGCACGAGCTAAGAGAGCTTTCTCAACGATAGTCTTTGCGTCTTGCGGGTTGGCGTTCAGCCATACTTCCAATTCACGAGATACAAGACGCTGAACTGCGGTTCTCGCCTCGCTACTAGAAAGAACATCTTTGGTCTGGCCAGAGAATACGGGATCAGGCATAATGAAAGACAAGACCAATACCAAGCCTTCCTTCAGCTCGTCGCCAGTAAGGTTGGCATCTTTCTCCTTTAGCAGACCTTTACTACGAGCGTAGTTGTTCATTGTGATGGTCAGAGCGGTGCGGAAACCGGTTAAGTGTGTACCACCACTATTGGGAATGGAGTTGGTGTATAGACGGAAACTATCGGAATAGTTGTCGTTATATAGCATAGCAACCTTAACGCCGATGCGGTCCTCGGTATTTTCCGCATAGAACATAGAAGTCAAGGCAGTTGCCTTATTAAGGTCTTGGATATAATCTTTAATTCCATTCTCGGAGGTAATTACCTCTTCTGGCTTATCCTTATAGGTGAAGATAAACTTCATACCAGGGGACAGGTAAGCAAGCTCTTTAATCTGTTTGCGGAGAGCCTCATAGTCGAGGGTGATGCCTTCCTTAAAGATTTCTTTGTCTGGGTGAAAAATGATATCTGTGCCAGATTGAGTGCGGGGGGCGGGAGTCACTGTGAAGCTTTTCCGCACACCTCTCTCAAATTCCATAGTGGCCATTTTACCATCTCGGTAAGATAAAACTGTAAAACGGTCACTCAATGCGTTAGTTGCTTTGGCACCAACACCATTCATACCACCAGAGGTATTATAGCCAGTTTTACCAGACGAGTCAAACTTAGCACCCGTATGGAGCTTAGTAAAGATATTTTCAAGGGTCTCGCTACCATCTTCAGCTTTGCCAAAGGGAACACCACGGCCATTATCAGTAATAGTCACTGTGTCGTCGGTAGCAACCTCAATGCGAGCTTCTGAGCAATATCCATTTAGATACTCATCGACCGCATTGGAAATAATTTCGAGGGTGATATGTCGTACACCATCTGGACCGGTCGAACCGATATACATACCGGGTCTAAGTCGAATGGCTTCGATACCCTCAAGCGTTTTAATTTGTTCAACGCCATAATTAGGTTTAACCATTGTTATTTTCCTTTCTTAATCATGTTCGCCAATTGCTTCATCCAAAATTTGAATAAAACGCATTAAATCTCGATTGTGTCGGTCTCGAACGTGTTGTCGAGCCTCTGCTTCGCCAGTCATATGTTGATACTTGTATTCAGCCACTTCTGCCGAAAATGCTCTGGCCTAATAGTCTTTAAAACGATATACCAGACTATCAAACATATAGCCTTTTATATGTGATTTTTTTACAAATTCCATATTAACTCCTTAGCAAGTAATTTTGGGTTGTCCCAAAATACAATTACAGTTTCCTGGACCGCCATTACGAGGATCATTAGGACAATATTCGCAGGCGTCTGAAAAGTCATATGCCTTATAAGGAGGCTGAAATAAACCATTGCCGCCATAAGGAATACGGATAATTTCTTCGGGCTGCCCGTGTGGTTCTGTGTAAGACCAATTACACATGGGACAACTATATTGCATTTTTGGAGGATTGCTGGTTAAAATAAAACTTTGTAAATCTGCTCCGCACTCGGGGCAGGTATAAATAATCATAATTTAACTCCTTCCTTGGCTGCGACCGCAAGTTTATCTGCGGCCTCATTCCATTTGACTCCGACGTGCCCGCGACAATGTCGTAAATCAATCCTATAACCTTTGTTCCAATATTCATAGAACGCTTGAATCAAATCAAGGTTTTCTGGTGTTTTGTTATCGCTTTTGGTCCAGCCTCGTCGGGCCCAACCCCACATCCAGTTATTAAAAGTATTAACGGCATACGCAGAATCGCTATACACTATTGGGTGATGGGTTTTGCCATATTTGAGAAGAACATAGAGAATTGCTTTTAATTCTTCTCGATTGTTTGTGGTATCTTTTGTCCCTTTGCTATAGGAGCTAATATAATTCTCGTTATCATCTAAGATGATAACTCCAAACCCACCGGTTGAATTCGCATATCCATTGCCACTGCATGCGCCGTCCGTGTAGCATATCACTTTTTCACCTTCTTTAACTAAATTTCTTACGATTTTTTCTTTTCTATATGTATTATATCATATTTTTTATAAAAATGCAAAAAAAATAAGGCTCTGAAATAGAAATTTTAATAACTATTTCAGAACCTTAATATTATTCAGCGATTTCTTCGTCGTCCTCAATTACTTCTTCATCATTAGTTATTACTTCGTTGTTATTATCATAATTATATTTTACTTTCTAGTTCTTAATCGCTGCCAGGGCGACGAGCTCGGTGCCCCAGAAGGCGAACCAAGCAGTGGTAAGTGTAGGACTTACCTCAATTGTTGTAAAATACTGTAAAGCAAAATTAGCCACAGTATATAAAATAATCATAATGCAAATTAAAATCAGCATTATAGTAGATGTTTTCTTTTTCATATTACTTCACTCGAATCTGGATAGCATCAATCTCATAACCGAGCTTACCAGCATATCCTGTTTTAGAATTATTTTTGTCATAGCCAGAAATCCAGCCAAGCCATTTGTTCTCGCCCTTGATATGAACACGATACTCAATCTTCTTACCAGAAACATCAATCTTCATACAGATTGCGTCGATGGGCTTGTTGAATACGCCTGCATAATCTTCACGGTTTTTAACTTCGCTATACCACTTACCGTTCTTGGAATGAACTTGATAGGTGATATTACCATAAGAAAGGTTGGCATAAACGGCACAAACAGCATTGCCAAAGATACCTGCGTAGTCGGAATCATTTACGACATTAGGAAGCCATTTATTCTTTTTGTCATCCCATACCTGATAGGTAACATCAATCTTCTTGGGGATTGGGGAAACATAGGTATAAACAAGTTTACCTTTATTATCAAAGATTCTATAACCTTCACCAGCTTCTTTGCAGCAGGCGATAGCGTTCTCCAAAAGGCCAAAAGCACCTTTCTGAGACAAAGGATTTAACCAAGATTTACGAACGCGATAAATCTGTTTTGCGGTCGTAGCACCCATCAACATAGCGACGTCCGCACGAACACGATCCATTGTTTTACCAAATTTTTTGAACCAGTGAAGGACATCACCGTGATTAGAGCCAAGTTTGAATTTATAACTATCAGCGTGGCATAGAATAGTGGGAACTTTCACGCCATTATGAACAACAGTGCCTTTGGGATCAATTTTATATAATTTACATAGATAAGCAGTTAATTCACAGGCTTCTTTATATACTTTGTCAAAGTATGCTTTATCATTTAACGCATCCTCGCAAATCTCAAACTGAATCCAGCCATCATTGCAAGAACCCTTTGTACCACTTCCGCAACCCCAAGGACGATAGTCCCAAGGCATGGTTTGAACAGCAGCAACTGTGCCATTAGCCATTGTGCCAATCCAGGCATTTAAGCCAGCATTACGAGAGATATGATTCCAATCGTTTTTGCTATTATTTTTACCAAGTTTCTCTTCCCATATACTTTTGGCATAAGTATCTTCTGCGGGACGAATATCAGAAGGCTAAATATAACGCTTTAGTGTTTTATTATTAGCACCTGTACTATGCCATAAAATGCCTTTAATTATCATTGTTTCAGTATTTTGATAACAAGTGCTTTGTGTTTGCATACACACTAAAGGCTTATTATTTGAATTATATTTCATTTAACATTCTCCTTTTCTCTAGAATTTTATATAAAATTAGGGCAGGCCCCAAAACGGGGCCTTACCCTAATATTGTAGTTATAATACAAGTTCAATACTATCTTCACCAAAAAATAAATTTGCTATGTTAGCTAAAGTTTTATTTGCTGTGACAAAAACAACTTCGTCGGGATGTATATTTTTATCATAATCTAAAGCTGTCGCGAGAATTTTAAAATTATTATTTGTAATAATAAAGTTTTTTTCTCTTATTGGTTTTAACATATTTTTGGTAAATATATGATTTTCATATTGCTCAGTATGTTCTTTGAATTCATTTAAAAGTTTTCTGGCGGTAGTTTTATTTTTTAAAGTTTCATAATCTGAAGCTATAATTTCTTTTAACTCTTGGAGAGTAATAGAAGAAATAATCGTAGTATATTGATCACCAAACAAGCAGTTAGGTTTAGCCAGTAGAGCTGAAGTATCAAAGAATTTATAAAGATTATTTTTCATCATTTTCTGACACCTAAAAACCGATTGTATGGTTATTATTTTCAAGTTTTTTGTTATTGTTGCCGATTTTAACAGCAATTTTAGATTTTAGCAATTCAAAATATGATAAAATCAATGCCAATAAACCATCAACAATAGGTTGGATGAACGCAATAAACAACATTCCTAAAAGAAAACAAACCAAAGTCGAATCACTCCTTAATTATTCCTATATAAGTTTAATTTTCACTTGTGTCCGTTTGGTCAGTTTTGGCCTTTCTCTTCTCGCGAAGGGTTTGATGTAGTTCCTCTTTCTCGTGCATATAATGCCATAGGAAGAATTTGATACGAGAAATATCGTCGGTAATATTTTTCAAATCTTCTTCAAGCATTTGAATGTGTCGGTAAAGCATACGAGCTTCATAGCTTTTACGATTATATTGCTTGCTATGATTCATTGAATACATTAGCTGTTTGAGAGATTTTAACTGCGGCCGCAGGTCGTTATCGCGAACATGTCGCAGATAATTAAGCGTGGCTCGGGATTCAGCTATAGTTAGACCCATCATCTGACTTTTCATATCCTCATCATCTGGATGGCAAGTGGCTTTGCCAGTAAAGGTTAAATTTTTATAGTAAATAGTATAAGTAGCTTCGCCAGTTTCTTGATTCCATGTATAAGTTGGTTCTTTTTTCATTAGAATATCTCCTTTTATATTATTTCTATAAATATTATAGTATATTTTTTATAGAAAGTCAAAAATAAAAAAGGTGTATGTAATTTCCCTCGCCTTTTACAAAAGCGAGGGAAATAGTAATAATAATATTATGATTTTTCGTATATAGTAGGTTCCTTTTTGAATTTGTCATTTTCTGTTTCCCAATTGGTGTTTGGATAAACAGCACCACTCAAATAAGGGACTTGCTTTATATCTAGGGTATTACCGTAATTTAAATCATAACTATAAGTGGTATTCTCGGGATCGGTAGTGTCCGGAATTACATAAACAGGCGTTTTTTGATCGTTTTGAAGTACCTTGTTTGCTAGAGCCGCTTTAAAATCTGTGTTATTCTAATCTGCGAATAAGCCTTCTGTATCGGCCTGTTTTAACCAACCATCTACCGGAGTTGGTAAGGAATCAGCACTATCACCAATCATTTCTTTAGCACAAAGCCCATTAAAGGCTTTATTGCTACTTGTATGCTCTGAATGACGTCCAAAAGCATATCGTGCATTTTTAAGGTTTGGTGTTAAAGGAGTCGTGCCACTTAAAAAACCAGAAATTTTTGAAATTGAAGTGTTAAAGCATATGCGTTCAATATTTTCTAAGAAAGACCATGATTGGTTATTTACAAAATTAGTATTTAACTCGATTGTCGCAGAAGGAATTGCATTAAAGGCATATTGTAAAGTTCTTAGTTTTGTTTGATTTTTAAATAGATCATTTGGAATTATAATATCATATGTTGGTTCGGCGTCAAGAGTTAAATTGTCGCTATCATCCACATAAACATATTCATTAGTTGCCGCCAAGTTCGTATTCAAATTCTTTAACTCTTTAACCGTAGTATTATTAGGGATATATGGATACAAACGCATAGAATTAAAAGCATATTGAGCGTACTGTATAGAAGGACACTTGTCTAAAAGGCCTGGAGGAATAAGGTAGTATTTTTCATCTGAATCATTATAAAGCCCGTGCGATGTGATTGAAGGCAATTCGGTAAAGGCTCGAGCCAGGGAGGAACACATACTGAACATATAAGCAATACTAGTTAATTGTGTTAAATCCTAGCTGCCTTTAAACATATTGCTTGGAATATTACCTTTTAAGGAGTGACAATTTTGGAAGAAGCCGCGAGTTGTTGTTAATTGTAAACAATTACCAAATAAGCTATTACTTGTGTCTTCTTTTAGTATGGCGTTTAAATTAAAGCAATTTCTAAACATATTGCGAACCGTTGTAATTTTTTTGTTGTTTGCGAATAAATCATTTGGAAAATAATAAGGGTCACTTATATCTTGTTTTTTGTAGCCTATTTGTGTACAATCTCTGAATACTTCCGAAACATCAGTTAATGCTGGGCAATTTTTGAATATATCAGCCGTGATAGGACCTGTAATACTTGTATTTCTAAATATAGAAGAAATAGTTTTTAGGTTGATTGTGTTTTTGAATAAGCCCAAATGGATTGGTCCGGTTATACCAGATAATAAAGCAAACATCTGGTCCGCATGAATTACGCTTGGTGGTAAAAAGGCTGCGGCTTTTGCTATGATTTCGTCGTCTGTCATTTTTATTATTTCGTTTTGATTTTTAGGATCTGGTTTTGTAAGATCAAATGTTATATCCTTATTATTAATAGTAAATAAATAAGAACAATCTGTTAAGAGAATATTCTCTTCTAAGAAATCCCATGGTATAAAACTATTTGTAGTGGTTTTCCCACTAGTTGCATCATAATACTCAAATTGCAAAGCTGAATTATTATGGAAAGCGTGAGCAACATTTTTTAACTTAGTTAATGGATGGAATAGATCTGCAGGAATTGATTTTAAGCAGTTAGTACCGACACTGACGCAGAAATTATATAGATTCTCAATGTCTTGGGTATTTTTAAAGAAATCTTTTGGTATTGATTTGATTCCACTTCCTTCGAACATACTCGTCATAGATGTTAAATCTGAATAGCCCGTATCATTTGTAAAAATTGAACCTTTAATGTCAGTAGGGGCTTCTTTATTTACTGAATACATACCGGCGAAGGTGCTGTTACAGTTAATAAGATTTGTATTATTGTAAAACAGTCCTTGTGGTATTTCACGAATACCAGCACATTTTCTAAAAGTATAAGTAAGATATTTAACCCCTGAGTAAGCTTCAAAGAATAATATTAAAGCATTGCTGTTATTAAGATTAGTTTCGTTGGCATTACCAGCTTGCTCGAATGTGGAAGTTAGGTCTTGAATGTCGGCGGAGTTTGTTATTTTAGTTAAAGAAGTTAATAGAGTATTAATACCAACGGGAACTTGGCGATAAAAATTAATTAAACTCTTGATTGAAACACCGGCTAACCATGTAGTATCAATAGAAGTAATCCCAGAGGCACCATCAAGATTTATTGCAACAGTATTTCCTTTATTTATTGAATTTAAAAAATTATTGGGAATATATTTAATCAATGTGCTTCCATTAAATATGCCCTCGGCCTTGAAGTTATTACGATATGTTCCGTCACTTGTAGCGAAGAAGTCGTTAAGAGGATTTGGTTTAGCTATTTGTGCTATTTCTGTCTAATTATATGACTATTTAAAAGCTATTCCATTGCATAGGTTGTAAGCAAAACAGTTTGTAAAATCCTTTAATGTGGGCAGTTTTATTATATTTTCGATATGACTTGTTGCGTCTAAAGAGCCTGTTTGTGTTGGTAAGCATTCACAAGCAGATCTAGCTGTTTCTGTTTCGTTGGTACCTTCATTTGTAATGTTTAATTCTTCAATATTTTTTAAAGAATAACAACAATAGAAAATTTTATCCATAGAAGCGTCTGTTGATTGGAGATTCGCTTGGATTGTTTCTAGTGCGGAACAATTTTCGAATAAATTGTGTAATGGGCCGGTATAATCTAAGCTTGTTATTTTGTTTACAGCAGAATTATTTTTAATAACAAAATTTGTTCTTTGATTTGTTATTAATCCCTCAAGGTTACATGTATCAGAATTTTGATCTAAATCGCCATATCGAATAACTTTTACTTTACTATTTTCCAAATCTAACGTAGAAAGTTTAGTCCATTCAGATTCTAAATCTGGCAATATAATTGTAATAGAACCGTCTGGAGCACTACTAGAACTGTTAGTAATTTTTAAAGTTTTTAATTTGAAACATTTAGATAAGTCTAATTCTTTTATTCCACTTCCAACCACTTTATCAATTATAATTTCCTCGAGATTATCATTATTATTTAAATCTAACTTTGTTAAATTCATTTGGTTAGTTTTCTTAATTGTAATTGTTTTAAGTTTTTTACACTTATTAATTTTTATTTCTGACAAATTATTACTTATTAATGTTTCAGTGGTAAAATCTGTTAAATTATTACAATCCTCTAGGTTAAGAATTTTTAAATTGGGACATCTATCAAAACTTAGCTTTTGTAAAATCATGTTTTGGCTAAGAATTAATGAACTAATTTTACTATCGTTTAAAATTAATTCTTTTAGGTTTGCACCCTGAAATTGAATGTTACCAGTATAGCTGCTACAGCCTGATAAATCTAATTTTTCTAAAAATACATATGATGTGGGCCACGTAATAGTAGTTAAATTATTACACCCTGACAAATTTAATGTTTTTAAATAGGTATTAGAGCTTAAGACGATTTCTTTTAAGTCGGAGCAATTAGATAAGTCTAAACCACTTAATTTGGTTGCCTTGGAGCAATCGAGCTCACTTGGATAAAAATTTTTAAGACCATTTAATGTTTTAATTGGGCTTGCGGGCCATAAGTATGCGTTAGTATTGCTACCATTAATACTTGTCTTCATCGTAAACTAATTTTGATTTTCATCAGGGATATCATCGATAAATACTGTTTGTGTAGGGCCATTAGTTGCTTTAAGAGACATATAACATGGATCATAAGTTTCAATAGTAATGTTTGGTTCACCAACACCATGGTTATTCGCCTAAGATATTATACGAATTTGATCGTTAGAGTTATAATTGAAATAGCTATCTAAGAATTGTAGTCTTTTTCGCAAATAATTATAATAACGAGGCTATCTATTTCCCTATAAACAATCCGAGGAAAGTTCTGTAAGAGCATTATTACTATATTGACTTAAGTACTTAATACTGGCATCGTGGTTGTAATAACATTCTCCTATTAAATTGCAAGTGTCATTATCAACTATAGAACTAATATCCATAGAATAAGTTCCATCGCGTAGATTTGAATAAGCTTGTGCTATTTCGGGCTTGTAAGCCTATCCAAAGCAAGACCATAAACGAGAAACTCTGACAGAATAAGATCGTGATCCCTCTTCGGCGCCATAGCGACCATGGCTTAAAAACTTAGTTAAATCTGTTTCGGTTATTTCTGAATAGGGAGATAATTCTTTTATAAACTCAGAAGATGGATATACGTTATTTTTACCAACATTACTAAGGCCCATTTGCGTATCCATATCGTAAGGTCGAGGATACAAAGGGCCCCATCCGTCTTTTCGTATTCTAATTTCTTCAGCGTCATTTATGACTTCACGATCGGTGGATTGGGTTCTCCAACAATCAAACATTGCGTTTTTGCCTATATTATCTGCCTAAGTAAACATCATAGCCTATAGGAAATAAGCTAGAGAATATTCAAAATTAAAATATACTTTAAAGTCTTTTCTAAATTCTTGAATTAAACGTTCTTTTAATTCTTCATCTGTTTCCTTGCGTATAATTGTTTCTTCGCCTTCTATAACACTAACATTTTTTTTGTAGTCATTAATATCATAATATTTTGGATCATCACTTAAAGGAGCAAATTGTTTAAGCCATTCTATGGCTTCTTCTAATGGGACAAAAGTTTGTTCACCAGTTGGATCTGTGCCACTTTCTTCATAATAACTATATCTTGGTTCTAGTGTTGCCATATAATATTTAATTTTATCATCACTCGGTGGTGTTTTATTATTTGCTATTGCCACTGTTTGAGCAAATGATAAATCGTGGAATGTTGCCGCTGAATAATCAGCATTGGCACCTCCTTCATAAGAGATACATTGGTATGCAGTGCCGTCTTTTGCCTCAAAGTCAAAGCCGAGGGCTTTACCGCTTTTATCAACATTAAACATATAGCTTCCAACACATGTCATTTCCGAAGTTTCAAATGGACATGCGTTGTTTGTCAATGTTTCTTTATCAAATTGCATAATATGTGTGCTTGCATCATATGTGAATCGATGTTCTGTATTATCGGTATAATATACAATGCAAGGAAAACCGTCAATAGAATCGCGATAACCATTCTATTTTGCGGGAGATTGAAGGTTTTTATCGCCTCCAGTAAGTTTATCTATTACAGTATCGTAAAATCGTGCAGTAGGAGTATTATTTCTGTGCGACTATTCCATATAATCACATTTTAAAGTATATTTTTTATCTGCTATCCATTTATTTTTTTCTGTTTCACTTAGGCTATCTGGAATAAATGCTTCGCCTGTTTTAATTTTATAATTTTTAACAGGATAAGCCAGCGTAGAAGTACCTTGTAAATATACATTAACCAATCGTGGATCGGACCATGCCATTTGTTCGCTACCTTCGGGATAATAGCCATAAAACATAATGCATTCAGCATAAGTATCTTTAACTTTACCGTCTTTATCTGTGGTGGTATATGACTACATTGTTTTAAATGTTACTTTGTTGCCAATATCATTTCCAACGGTATTTACAAAATAAACCGATGGCAACTATTTAGATGGAGTTGCATTGCGATTTCTAATTTTTTTTACCTTAGATTGGTTTAACATTTGTGTCTATACATAGTTGCTATAAACTTCTGCAGATAACAGAGGCCTATTATAAATACGGATATGACTAATCTAGGTAGAACCAAAGGTGTTATTATCAATTTCTGTAGAAGACGAGGGGGCGGCATTTAACAATAATGGATAATTACTATATGAAGCATTATTAGGCTATTCATAATGTTTCGCAGTCATTAGCACTCCATTAATATAAATTTTCATAGTGGCAAAAGGAGGATTATAGTTTTGTGCGGATTCCACTTTATTAAAAGGACGGTCTTCTTTATCTATAACAAATACTATGTGGTTAAATTGATTTTCAATTAACGGAGTTGATATTTTATTCGTCGAGTCCTTAATAGAAGCCTAATTAAATTTACAATTAATACCAAGAGTTTGATCATCTTCATTACTGACTTGTTGAGTTGAACATATACAGCTTAAAGAGTTGGCCGTATCTTCTGCTCTACATAAAATTTCAAAAGTACAACCCAAATTTGCTTCACCCGACAAAACAGAAAAAGGATTGTAGTTATTGCCATCTTGGTCTGTCAATCTGCCATAAGCAATACCATTCAATGACAATACTGGAAAATCGATACCATCTTCGTCTTTTTGCTATTTCCATCCATTTGTCACATGATTTATATTTTCTAATATAAATTTATATGCCGTGCCACCAGACCCTTCATTAAGAATGGTATCATATTCAGAGCTTCTCCATGTGTTTTCCTGCTAAGTATGTTGACTGGCCTAAAAACTAGCAATTAATCCATTTCGTACGTACTCTGAACCCTCTAATGTTTTTTCTTTTAAATCAAAAGAAAATAAAGACCTAGGGTAATTAACGTCTGTCGGTTCTGAACTACTACTACTTTTATAAACTATAATATAACCATTATAGCTACCAGAATCCTCCATATAATAGTCAAAACTATATTCATATCCCTAATAACATTCTGGGCATGTTAGCGGCTCAATGTCGCCATTTGGTTTTTCTAAATAGCATACTGCAGTTAATTTTGTTCCTATATCAAAAGCCCCATTGGCACGAAATTTAATTTTATTTAACTAATAAGATTCGAATGTATTGAAATCTGTTGTAACAATAGCTTTAGCAGTATTTTCTGCTACAACATTAAAATCAATTCGAATATTTGCATGGTCTTCTCGCGAACCATCCGCGCTGTACATGCTGCCTTGTACCAACAAATAATAATCCCCTGCTTTTTCAGGGATTTTAAAAACCAAACTTCCTGTAGCAGAACTAAGCTCTATTTTATAGGTATTTTTCTCAACTAATGTGTTATCGGCCTAATAAAGCTAATATTTAACTTCTCGTGTACCTTCGCCAGCCGGAGAGCTATAGCTATAACCTATGGAGTAATTGCCCTTCCCGGCTACAATCGGATTAAGTTTAATGACATCATTAAATGTAGATGTCAAAGTAACACCACCGATAGAAAATTTAAATTCAAGTGTATTTGGAGAAACGTTATTAGCTCCATCTCTAACTTGAACTTTATAAATATAAGTACCTTCTGCCTAAGCGGGACCAAGGTCTACCTCAATTTCGCCTTTACCTTTCCAATAAGTCTTCACCGTAGAATCGGGCATGGTAACATTTACCTACACAGCGCCAGCGGCATAACTAGTAAAATAAAATTTAAGAACAATATTTTCAGTTAAACCACGATATTGTATAGAGCCTTCTGACATAACAGGTAGATATGACAATTCTGGTTCCTAAGTTAATGAAGTCTATATCTTTTTAATTTCAGCTACAATATCATTAATATTCTATGCCGTAAGCATTTCACCTGCATGAAAAGGGTCATTTAAAATGTCTTTTGCCATAAAATCTTTTCTCCTTTCTTTATTTAGATTTCATAATTATATCTTTTACATTATACAAAAATTAAACAAAAACGACCAACCTATTTTGCTCAAAAAATTTCCCATAGGAGAGGTAGTTCCAACTACGGCCGCTAACGAGAAAAACCCCTGGGAACTTAATCCCAGGGGTTAAATTATTACTGATTATCAGCTAGCTTAGCACCGAGCATACCGCTGATGACAGACATGGGGTCTACACCAGTGGCGCCCTTGAAGCCTTCAATAATCTGGGTAATATTACCCATCATATTTCCGGCGAGCTGGCCAGAGTCATTGCCAATGAGGTGGATCTGGGCACCATTGTAACCCTTACCAATAGCCTCCGCAATAGCGGGCAACTGCTCATACAGAACCTTGATGGCATCCAATTCCATCTGCTGCTTAGCGGCGTCGCCGTACTCTTTCAGAGCGGCAGCCTTTTCCATCATACCCTTAGCCTCAGCTTCTGCTTTAGCACGGATTGCCTCAGCTTCTGCCAGACCTTGGGCCTGTGCGGCCGCAGCCTTTGCCTTACCCTCTGCCTCAATAGCCTCAGCAAGACGCTTCTGAGCCTCGGCTTCCGCGGTTGCCAAAGCAAGGTCAGCCGCAGCTTTCTTCTCAGCCTCAACCTGTGCGGCCTCAGCCTGACGCTCACGCTCGAACAGATCGGCCTCCGCAGCACGCTGGGTGGCGTACAACTCGGCGTCCGCACGTTGCTGAGCCGCATACTTCTCGGCTTCAGCCTTTTCCTTAATCTCGGCCTCCAGCTTACGCTTGGTAATCTCTACGGCACGAGCCTCCAATTCAATCTGCTTCTCCTGGCGAGCCAAGTTAGCATCGGCGGTTGCAATTTCCTGTGCACGACGCTGATTCTCGGCCTCAATCTGACGAGCAGCATCGGCCTCAGCCTGCTTGGTGTCAGCAGCCTTCTGTAACTCGGCCTGGCGGATAGCGAACTCATTCTGCTTCTGAGCAATCTCAGTGGCAGCCGCAACCTTAGCATCATTAGCCTGGCGGTCAGCCTCAGCTTGAGCAATAGCGACCTCTGCCTTAGCACGTGCGGCCGCAATAGAAGCTTCCTTACGGATTTTCTCGATGTTGTCAACACCCAGGTCCTGAATTACGCCATTGCGGTCAGAGAAGTTCTGAATGTTGAAGGTGGTCAGGTCGATACCCATATCGGCTAGGTTAGGAGTAACGTTCTCTTGAATGCGCTCGGCAAACACTTTCTTGTCGCCACGAATCAAGTCCTCGAAATTGGTCTGGGACAAAATCTCTCGGATATTACCTTCCAAGATGGGCACGACGATTGTCTGAATTTCCTTCAGAGTGTAGCCTGCGAATTTGCTTGCCGCAATTTTCTGGCGCTCGGGGTCCTGAGAGATAGCCATGTTTGCGACAGCGTCTACGGATACGTGAATTGCGTCCTTGGTGGGAATCTCATTCTTGGAAGTGAAGTCTACCTGAATGTTTTCCAGAGTCATCATCTGGGTTTTTTGGACCAGAGGAATGACGAAAATACCACCACCGGTTTTGGTCTTTACTTTGCCGAGACCAGACACAATGAGAACCTCATTGGTGCCAGCGACACGCCAACAGGCCTTGATAAGAATTACGAGAATAATTACAGCCACCAAAATAGCAGCCACGGTCATAACGATAGGGTTCAACAGAATATCCATTTGCTACTTTCTCCTTTTTCTCTTAAAATATTTATTTTTTCAAGATTTATATTGTAACTCTCGAAGGCGTTTTTCAATTTCTCGACGCTCTTCAAGTAGTTGCTTAGTTTGGGACCAGCTAATAAACATATCATTTAATAGCCGGTCAATTTCTATGAGACGATCAAACATCTCTTGTGGGGTTAGCAATGCCATTCGACTTTCACCAACCAAAAAATCTTTCGACCATCGCGATATCTCACTGCGTGGTCATTATACCAACCACGATCAAACTTTGCGATTGCGACCATAGCTTCTTCACGGTTTTTATACACGGGGTCTTTGTGAAAGGTCAGATCTCCGTGATAACCGCTGGATTCTTCTGGGTCATAAGCAAAGCTATTAATATCTTTTAGAATTGCTTTTTCACTTACTGAACAGTGATAATCCAAGTGTCTAATCTAATGTGACATAATTATTCCTCCTTAACCATAATATCCACCATCGGGGGCATCCCGTTTGTAATTTGGACAAGTACCAAAGTGGTCTTTATCTCTACTACATTGGGTTTCATACACGCATTTACGACAACGGGATTTAGAACCAAACATTGCGTTAACCAATGTTTCATATTCCTCATTTGTCATAATAGGGTCTGATGGACGAATGCCTAGTTCTGCCATATCTTTTATAGAAAACTTAAACATTCGCTCACCTTCACTTTCATAGATTCAATAATATCATCCAATAGTACAGGAGTATTATCGTGAGCATCCAGCGACACATTGTAATACATGGGTACATCGTCTCTGAACTCCTGCTTGCTATGAGTATGACCAAACAGGTTGAGCGTACACTGATGTAGGCTTTCTGCCTCCAAGTTTGCGGTGTTTGTAGGGAAATGGCTCATATAAAAATGATATTTGCGGTAATGAACCATCGTAGCCCAGCCCTCAATCGTCACATTAGGCAACTCCGCATACAACTTTAAACGAGTAGGTGTATCGTGGTTGCCAAAGACGATATGCAAATGGCCGTTAAGTCTTTGTAGACACTCCAGACCATGCTGGTTATCGCCCAGCATCAAATCGCCGAGTACATATACATCATCTTCTGGACTAACCACTGCATTCCAGTTTGCGATGATAGTTTCATCGTGCTCTTCGCTAGACTCAAAACCACGAGGACCCCAAAGGAATTCTCGGTCATGTCCAAAATGAAGATCACTTGTTGCATAAATTCTTCCCATTAAAGGTCCTCCTTAATCAATAAATACCATTACGAAATTCGTAAACTTCGTTATATTCAATACCATCGTCCCAAGGGTCTTGGTAGCTGGCATGCATATTACGAATAACGGTTTCCGGCACATTCTCGCGGCCGATACGAAAACTATTTTGTTTGATACAGGTTTCTACGTCGGGCAACACAACCACAACATAAATTGCCATATCTTTTTGGGTATGTTTTAGAGTGTTCAGTAATTTCTTACGAGCATTCTTAGTGAGGTGTGTGGCGTCGGCCCATACTTCCTGCACCCAAGGCAGGTCAAGAGCTTCGTCAATCTGGCGGCAGAACTCTGCATACACAGCATCCTCTTTGGAGAAATATGCCTCGTCGGGTCCCACCATCGAGAAACGCACCGCGTCACGAGAGATGATTGCGGAATGACCGCGTTCAGCATACTCGTGTGCATAGGTGGATTTACCAGAACCAGCAGGTCCGCACATAATATATAATTCTTTAACCATTTTCTGCACACTCCTTAATACTCATTTCTGCTTCCTCTTGGAAGAAGCCGTCACTAAACAAAGTTTTAAACTCTGCAACCTCCCAGTCACTACGACACTCGACGTGATTCACGGTGACTCGGCAATGCGGGCAATACAGTTTCTTTCGATGAAATTTGCCACGCTGTAGGCTGCGCGGACGGAAAAGCGGAATGCCTTTCTGTCCGCATTTCATACACCAGAACGAATGTTCCTCATCCATAAATATCAATTCCTTTCTCATTACTATACATATATTATATCATATTTTTTATAAAAAATCAATATGCGTATACGAAGTCAGGAATCTCGAATACAAACTCCTCAAAGGTGTCGAGGTCCAGAAGACAAGCCTTGCCGGTAGCAAAAGCACCATTATCAATACAACACTTATGGCCATCGCAATACCAGAGTGCACCATCTTTTTGGTCGGCGCCGATATAGCGACATAGACCTGGGATAGGTGTATGGCCGTGGATGATAATGGCATCGCCACAAGCCCATTTGTCTTTAATATGTTCCCTATCCCAATATAGGCAAGTGCGGTCTAGAGGTTGAAAATGTATTCCGTCTGCACCGGGTGTAAAACCTGCGTGAGTTAAGAAAATGCTTTTACCATCTTTGTTGGTATAATGCTCAATAAGAGGTAGCCGAGCAAGATAGGTAATCCATTTGCGGTCGCAACCTTCCATTCGCCAATCCTCTAGGGTTTGGTAGCCACCATTAGAATAGAGCAGATAAGCAGCATCCCCATAGCATTCATTTACTTCTTCGTCCATGGCCTCTAAAAGCATATCTTCATGATTGCCCATTAAGGAAGTCCATTGAGGATTCTCTTTAATTGCTTTAATAAGTTTCCAACCCTGGGTGCCACGATCGGCCGCATCACCCAGGAAGATAATTTTATCATCGGGATTTAAAAAATTACAAATTTGTTCATATAACTGATACATTCCATGCAAGTCGGAACAAGCGAATATTCTACCCACTTAAATCAGTCCTTTCATCTTTTGAAACTCGATGCCAATAGCACGAGTCATAATTTTTCTTTGTACATTGTCTAATAGTTTTTCTACTTTTTGGTCTACTTGCTCACCCTTACCAACTTCGCCGCAAAAGGCATCCGCTAAGCCGGTTACATGAGCGAGAACCATGTTGGCTAGTCTTCTGGCATCTCCTAATTTATAGTAAACTTTTCCATCAACAATAGCTTTTACATCGTGTAGATAATCGCTTTGGTTGCTGATTAAGCAATCTGCGTAAGGCTCGCCTTCAATGTAACGGCCAAGATATTCATCTACACGAATTAGGTGGTGGAGCTGCTTAGGGTCATAACCATATTTTGCGATGAGTTCTACTTTGCTCGGATATTCGTGCTCCATGGCGTGAAATTTTTCCATCGCAATACCCTTCATTGTTTTTACCGCACCAACGGGGTCGTAGTGAGCTATAGCTTCATTATTTTCTATTAACTCATTCCAGAACTCACGATAAAGGGGATTGATTATTTTATATGGTGTAAAAAGTATTTCCAAAAAGTTTAGGTTTTGTTTGCGGAAGCACTGGAAGTATAGACGAATATCTTTGGCATCCAGGTGCTCTTCATTTTCAAGCACGTGAGTTGTGCTTACTGCTTTGCGATTAAAGCATAGGTCTTCCCACGTGGGAGCTAAGATACATTTCGTATCAATGTCGCTACCTTCATAGTCCAAGCCATAGTTCTGACTACCTTGTAGGAATACACCAATAATTCGGTCTTCGGGATAACGTTTCAAGGCTTCGCAATAATGGCGTCCAACTTGAGCCATAATCCATTCATCCGTGTGGAAATTTGCCATATCGTATCAGTCCTTTCTTTTAATCTTCAATCTGCATAAAGTCACGAAAATCGTGATAATGTTCATTTTCAGTCTCCAACCATAGTTCGTTATACTCGGTGGCAGAAATAACACCAAGATAGGATTTAGCATTGGCTCGCAAGCCATTGCCATCGGTTACAGTAATTTTTTCGTCGATAAAGCCAGTTGCAATCTCAACCAATCGCTTAATATCGGTGTAGGTGTCTAAACGAATTTTGAATTTCATATTTATTCCTCCTCAATTAAAGTAATTAAATAATGGTGAGCGCCTAATGCGCTGAGTAGTTGATGGGCTTGATTATAATCTTCAACTACCAATTTTCTCGTAATGGCTAACCGTTCACCATTAACAAATACAAAACCTTTGATATAACTCATAAAATATCAATTCCTTTCCATTTGATATATATATTATATCATATTTTTTTATAAAAATAAACAAAAAAAGAACCCCGCCGGTAGAGAGGGGATACCGACGGGGTTCTTACATATAATAGTCTCACTATCTGTAAAAGTTTCTATATTGCGAGAGCCTAAACTTTTACTGATAGTTCCGGAGAGACTGTACATTCATTTCAAAAATCTATTATTGTTAATTTAATTAAAAAATGAATTTGCTGCATGGCTCTCAAAATGGCTGGGGCACTTCGGAGTTGAACCAAGACCCGGAGGGTTAGAGCCTCCTGTGCTTCCGCTACACCATACCCCAGTATGTACGGAAGGGAGCTTATAGCTCGCCTTCCAATTTATTTTTAAATGAACCTGCCTGAACCATCGCGTGATAGGCATCGTCGCGATAGTGACGCATTGCATCATAAAATTTTGTAGCATCAGCCACTGCTTTCTCAGCCTCGGCAATCTTCTGCTTGGCACGTGCATAACGCTTAGCAGCAACCTTAGCATTACAACGCACAGCTGCAAGCAATTTACCTTTCTCTTTATCGAAGGTATCATCTTTGGCACAAATAGCCTTGCCACGCACGGACTTGCCGCCGAAGGTAGAAAAGGCAATGACCTCTACACGACCGTCTTTACGAGTGTGAGTAACAAAAGTATATTTGCTCATATCAATACTCATAATATTTTTCCTTTCCGATTTACTATATATATTATATCAAAAATTTTTTAAAAAGTCAAAAAATAAGAAAAAGGAGAAAACTTTATATTTTATTTTTATATAAAGTTTTCTCCTTTTATGTAAAACTCGAAATGAATTACAATGGTAAGACCATCCGTTTAGCAGTACCTAGGGAACATGCTTATCATTCGAGTTTGAAAATTAATTTTAAATAGATAAACGTAATTGTCGTATTTTAATCATTTCGGTATCAATAATAGTACCATTTTTACCTACTGTAACACCTAAATAAAAAGGCTAAGACATAGCTCCTTGTTGCTAGTTTAACTCATCATATAATGCAACAGAAAAAGCAAGTTTCTGATAAGGACGACTAGTGGATAAACCAATTAATCCAATTTTGGCCCCATCATAAAATTCTCCATCTCCTGCGCTATCCAGTATTGGTTTAATTAATGGTATTGCCCATTGCGACATGTCTATCTCTATTATGTGACTAGTTGCTGTAGGCTCAAAAGATATTGATGATTCAACATAGCCATTATTCGGCATCCAAATTGGTAGCGGTCCATAAGAGCCTTCAAGTTCCTCTTTATTTTTTGTTCTAGTACCGGCTATTTTGCCATAACCATATTCTGAATCAATTTGTATCCAATGTCTATCACTTTTTACTCTACGAAAAAAAGCTAATTTATATTTTCGTCCAGGCTCTACGCCATGTATCTAAATTTGTAATATAGAATGACCTGCTTTTGACAAAATTATATCAATATTCTAATTCTAAATTTCTTTATTCATTGCATTCAAGTGGGACGCTGTTAAAATATCGCCCGGCTAGAAATCATTCGGTGTATATGTCATATAATACGCCCCTTTCTTACTATATAATTTTCTATTATATATGTATTTTACCGAACAAATTTTTACCTAATTTGTCCAGTAAAAGGTATTAAATTTTCTCAATTTTATACCAAGTCATTAGCGGAGTTTTTCCGCAACCCGGGCAATGCGTCCAACGCTTGGTGAAGGTGTGAAACGGATTGCTCCACACCCATCGCCAACAACCGTTAATAGTAAACTCTTTGCCGCACTGAGGGCAAGTAAAAAATAGTTTCCACATAATATTACTCCTTTTTTACTAAATATTGATTTCCAATTAGCATTTCGAGAGTGATATTATCTCTTTCCCAATAAGGAATTCTTACTAATGGAATATTGTGATTTAATGCGTATTGGTTTTTTATTTGGTCACGTTTTTGCTGTAATTCTAATCCTCCCCAAGAGGGAATATCTTCAAAATGTTGCTCACCATCAAATTCAATAAGTCGAATAACCCGCTTGCCTTCAACAAGAGCAAAATCAAAACGACTCTTTGGTAAATCAATAAAACTATATTCATCTATAAATGGAATGTTATTATTACTTAAAATGTTATAGATGTTCATAGAACCAATAGAACGATGCGAGCATCCGCATGATACGGTTTGATTTCCGTCATTTCGTTTTAAACTATGACCTCGCACTTCTATGTGCCGGCCGCACTTACATTCACAGTTCCAATAGAGTTCACCAGAACTACCTTTTTTATCACTGCGGTTAATAACAGTAAGATAGCCAAAAGTTTTGCCAATCATATTCTCATTACTAATGTTTAGTTTAGCCTCAGCAGCTTTTTCATTTCGTAAACAGCCACAGCTTAAAATTTCATTTCTTCTTAGGGAAGAACTTTTCACACTTTTTATATTGCCACATTCACATTTACAAATCCAATAACTGCCTGATGTAGTTTTTCTATTGGTATCTTTTTCAATTACTACCAAACGGCCAAATTTCTAACCAGTTAGGTCAATTAATTTAGACATTCCAAAACATCTCCTTTCAATAATATATGAAAATCTTTTGGAATGTTCTAAATTAATTTGACCAAAGTTTTATTGGATAACAGAATATCTATCGGAATTTAATTTTTCCATCATTAAATCGTATCCAGTTTTTCCAGACATAATAGTCTCAAAAATAGCGGGACTAAATCCTGAAACGTAAGAAATTGGGCCATTACCTAACATAGGAATATTATTTTGACGTGCTTCTACATTCCAAAAAATAAGTTTAGGCATCTTGTAGCCGTAGGCAGCCCACTCTTTGGCAATACCCTCAAGCAGAGTCTCTGCATTGCTGGTATTAAAAGAGGTAAAGTTGTTGCGATAAGTGGGACGTGTAGCCGTATTGAACTCCATATCAGAAATGATAATGATGTTCTCGGGCAAGTCACTCTGACCGCAATCACAAGCAAGGGCAGTATTCAACAGTAACTCAAATACGCCCTCGATATTGGTGCTATCGCAGAGAGCCTTATTGCGTACACGATGCACCTTGTCGCAAAAATCAACACCCTCGGTACGAATTAGCTCAGGACGAGAGGCAAAGGAAATATAGTGGCCATGGAAAGGACCCTTAGCCTTTTCGGCGCAATAGAGACCCAGAGAAATAGCCACGTCGATGGGATATACAGGGCCATGCCAAGTCATAGAACCGGAAGTATCTACAACAGCAAGGGCGTTCAAGCTAGCACCATTAAAGTAGTCAGCCAGACAGTCCCAACGCTTATTAGCCATTAAACGACTAGCATCATCTAGAGGTTTGCGGGCCTCACGATAAGCCTCCTGCACACACTCGTAAGGATACAGGGTTTTGGCATTGACCTTGGTGGTCTTATCCTTCGCAAAGGCGATGAACTTCTCCTTCAAGACGTCGCGACGAGCGAAGGCATTCTTGTAGATTAGGCCGGCCTTAGAAGGGATTTTATCAAACTCAATCTCGTCCCAACGATTCTGAGACATTAGAGTTTCAACGATTTTAATGCGACCACGCAGTAAGGACAGGGTTTTACGATACTGCTTGTGGGACATACCCAGATGGTCGCGGGTAATAGCGGCGAGACGACGAGTTTCGTGAGAGCTGGCGTTCTCACTCTTCAGCCACTTAGCCAGCAAAGAAGGGGTCTTGCAAGTGACGTCCAGAGCCAACTGGGTCTTGATGAACTCCAAGGCATTACACTGCAAAGGAGTACCAACAAAGACATACAGGTCATCCCAACGACCATACTCGGGCACGTGAGGGAGGACACGCTTAGCAGCGGAAGGGTCATTCTCAGCCAGCCACTTCATACATACGCGCCAGAAACGACGCTCGCCCTGACCGCCGCGGCAATCGCGCAGGTAGAACAAGCATTTCAAAGCGTAGGTAGGATTCTCTGCGTAAGCCTTCTGGAACATTAGGATACAATCCGCATCAGAACGATTACGCATAGCGCCGCCCATAGCAAACAGGTCAAGCAAGTCGCTACGAGTAGTAATGTGAGTTACAGCACCATTCTCGGTATGAGTAAAATTGGTACTATCTTTCAAACCATTCAATAAACTATTCATTCAAATCTTCCTTTCTCTTGGTTTTTATCAAAACTGTGGAACTAATAGATTATCTTCCATATTTTTAATGATGAGATTTAACCCATCACGCATAGAAACAATTTCTTTATACTCTTCGGTAGTATAGGCACGTGTCCAGCCATCCTTCCAATAGTCGGGCATTGCTTTTTCTAACTCTTCATCTGTGGCAAATCGTTTTGTAAACAGATATGCGTCGCCCTCATAAAAGTACAGAACCCAAGCATCATTATCCTTTTTCATAGTGTATTGTCTTCGGAGTATCATAATTATTACCACCTTTCATATTATGTATATATTATACAATATTTTTTTATAAAAATCAATTAAAGGGACTTTCGATTAGGAAAGTCCCTTTAAATTTTTAGTCAAGATATCGCCATTCGAGATAAGAGGGATGTTCAATGTTGACACTGTTGGCTTTATGTGCGGCCGCCCGATGGCGTGCTTCAATAGTCTGGTAGGTGTCGGGACCTACCCAGTGGACATGGTCGCGAACTACGTTATCAATATCTTCATAACGGATTCCCATATTTTCTTCATCGGTTTTACCAGACATTCCATCTTCCGGAGTTTTCTCAACCAAATCTTTGGGCAGGCCAAGAGCATGGCCAATCTCTAGAACTTCACCTACGGTAAAGTCTCTCAAAGGAGCAAAATCGCCCACGCCGTCGCCCCATTTGGTAGAATAACCTACATAAACTTCGGAAGCATTACTGGTGTTGCAGACACGACCACCTACAGCCGCGGCCACCATGTAAAGCACATTCATACGAATTCTTGCCGGAGCGTTGGTTTCAATCTGGTCGGTCAGAGGTAGATTGGTATTATTTACGAAATCCTCAAACAACATAGAACATACGTCTCCAATGTTGATAGTATAAGATTTAATACCTAATAGCGTACACACGCGGTAAGCATCATCAATATCGTGCTGCTCACCTTGCGGCATTAAGACGCCTACTACGCGGTCTTTACCCAGAGCGTTTACGCAAAGGGCGGCCGCAATTGTAGAGTCCTTGCCACCAGAAATGCCAATAACAGCTTTGGCATTCGGGCCATTCTTGGCAAAATAATTTTTAATCCATTGAGTAATATAAAAAGTCTTACTTGGCATATTAATCTTCCTCTCCATCTAAAGTATAGATATAAACTTCACGATCTCCCAAGACTTCGTTAATCATAGTACGAATAACATTCCAGTTTGCACCACCCCGGTCGGAACCAATCTTGCGAGGGAACGCATAGGTAGCGGTTGCAGGAGTCATTTCTCTTAAACTTAGTAAACAATCATAAAAAGCATCATAAGAAGTATAGCGTTTGCCATCATAGCCGTAATTCTCTTGGGCAAACATATTCACAACGAATTGGTTATCATTGATAGGAACAAGTTGTACATTTTTTAATAATGCTTTTGCGGTGGCTTCGGCAGCACCAACCTTACCTACCGCACAGTAGATAAGGTCGTAAACTTCATAATAGTCCTGAATATATTCATCATAGACATTTGGCCACTTCTGGCGGATGAACTTTGCCACGCCACTATTCATCTTGCCTTGGCAATTCACTTGATGGCAGATACAGTTGCAGTCACTATCCAGCAGACTGCCATGGACATACTTAATCACAGGCTTGCCTCCAAATTCTGACGAACCTCAGACAGAGTTAGCGGGTTACCTACCCACTCGCCATCTATCCACACCAGGTCAATTAAGTTATCTACCGCACAGGCAGTATCAAACATAGTATGACCATCAGTATAGCTCTGACCATCAGGAGCGACGATGCAGCAACCCTTCTGACTCTTCTTCCAAGAACACTCCTTGGGCTGCTTGAAAATCGGAATGTTAGTGCCGTCGGCAAGTTCACCATTAGTTGCCTTGATGGCAATACCATAGGTATCGCGGGTATAGGGGCCGCAGGCGGTTCCATTGTGCTCACCCGCGAAGACCAACTTGCCAGTCTCTTCGTTCTTGCCGACCAGAGCCATCATAGACATAGAGCCAACGCCCAGCACGATATTGTTCGCGGCAAAGCCATTCTCTTCCAAGATGCGATAAGCAGCCTCGGCATAATCGGGAATAATGCTATCACCATAGATAGCCTTTACGTGCGGATCCAGTACTTTGTATCCCTTAGAGTTGACGGTTCCGCCAAACAGCTCCCACAGACGGAAGACAGTCTGGGTTACGACCTCTACGGGGTTGCCGGAGTCACCACGAATCAGCAAGCAACCATTATGATTCATAATCTCTTCACGGCACTGGGGCAGAATATTATTTACAAGATTCCAATAGTCATAGGAATCAGATACCATCGAAAAAGAGTGATTGGGATAAATCTCGGTCAGCAAACGCTTAACCTGAGTAATCTCATCACCATCTACCGCAAAGTTAGAACACATTACAGAATGCTCGGTAGAGATAGCACCATAGCCAACTACGTCCTGCTCAATATCGCAATCGTAGTATTTCTCCATCGCCATAATCGCGGGAACGGTCGCAGTATTGTAGTGAGTCAGCAGCCAACCCATAGAGGACAGAATGGCAGACTCAATAGAGTGCTGACCGCGAAAAGAGAAATCACCCAGCATGCGGTGGGGGTCAACGGAAGGATCGCAAGTCTTCTCCCACCAGGGCTTAACTACATTCCAATAGCGGACACCTACTTCCGCAGATACCTGGGCGTGCCACAGAGTCGCAGAGATAGCAGACTCAATGGTATTCACCAACCAGGGGAAGTCGGGATGAGTGTTAGTAATCTCCAACTGCGGGACGCCAACCTTGGTGCGGGTACCCTCCGGCACGGCACTAATGGCCAGCGGCAAGTAGCCCAAGTCGTGCAGTCGAGCAATTTTACCGCAATCCGCACTACCCTCGCCCAGAGTATACTTAATTACACGCTCATACTCGGCCAGAACCTCATCCTTGGGACGCTGGAAGAAGTTCTTCTGGAAACCGTCCATCAGATACTCCTGGATGAAATACTGCAAACCAAAGAAAGTCACCTTATCTACGTCGGGCAGACGAGACATACGGGGGGTGTAATAGGAAGTCAAATACGCGATCTCCTTGGGATACTGTTCCGCGTGGGTGGCCTTGTAAAAATCAATCAACAACAAAGGGTTAAAATTCATAATTATCTTCCTTTCTTAATACGAGCCTTACGAATTCTCTTACTTTCAATTTTATTGGGAATATGCTCACGGGTTGCGAGCTCAGCTCTTAGTAAAGCTTGATATTCTATTAAGGAGCAATCTTCTTCGATGCTCCAATCATTATAATCCCACCAATGATAAGTACTACGTAGATGCTTGAGAAGCTGTCGAGTGGGCATTCGTTGAATTACATTAATGTCCAAAACGTTATACATCTTTTTAAATTTATCGGTTATCATTTTTTCACTCCTTTAACATCTTATTTACTATAATTATTATATCATAATTTTTTATAAAAATAAAATAACCCCTCTATTGAGTAGAGGGGTTATTGATTATTCTAATACAGTAATTCGATGTTTGTCGCTAGGTAGCAAGTCCTCTGCCAGCATCAGCGAAGGAGTGGTATAGAAGTGGTTGATCATACCTCTTTGATAGGCATCGCCGCTATATACGCTTTTCTCCAAATGGGTGACATACAGATCAATGCGTTCGGCACCCAGCTCTTTCAAGGCTTTTGCGGAGTGATAGAAAGTACCACCATAGGAGCAGATATCATCAACGATAAGTACATCTTTACCTTTGACTACATCACCATTTACAACCTGCAGACCAACGATTTTTCCATCTTCCCAATTACGCTTTTTGATACCAAAAGCGATAGGATAATCGGTGAAGAGACTGGCATAACGCTTCATCGCTCCTTCGTCGGGGAAGAACAGAACCAGATTGCTGCAATCAATATGCTGTAAGCATTTGTTTACCCAGAAGCCCATATCATCGCAGATAACGCGGTCGAGCAGGGCCACAGATACGCTAGAGTGCGGGTCCCGCACGTAGACTTCATCAAAGTTCAGAGAGTTGATAACTTCACAGAAGTATTTGAGGGTGAAAATATCTTCGCTACTCTTGGTGCGGTCCATGCGGGCATGAGGAATATAAGGTAACCAGAGCTTATGCTCCTTGAACTTAGACAGGTGGCGCCGCAAGCAGATAAGCTGGAATAGCTCCGCGTCCTCTTCATAGAACCACTCATAATAGACTTTGCCAGTGTAAGGGCTAGCAAAGCCGCTATCAAATTTCATCATTAGAGTATTGTCGGGGAAGTGGCCGTAAGATACAACCTCACCATTGATTTTAATCATTCGTTAATTACCTCAATCTGGCAAGACTTCATAACCTCGAGAGCGGCCAGATGCTTCTCGGGAGTGACGCCGGCACAACAGCTGGCATCTACAACGATTTTCGTCTCGGGATACAACATACGTAAAACCAGCGCATTAGATACAACGCAAATGTCAGTGCAGAGACCGCAAAGGTGAATTTCATCTACATAGGTTAAAGAGGGAGTAATACTAGCCCATCCCTTATAGCCAAAAGTGTATTTGTCAATACAAGTAGCTTCAAACAGATAGGGAATTAGTTCGTCAATGATTGCCCATCCAGCACTCCAATTAATACAGTGCGGGACTGGCAGATAGTGGCCTTCCAGGGTCTGCATATAATCCTGGGCGTGAGTATCGCGAGTGAAGAAGAGCAAATCCTCTTTATCCCAGGTGCGGACCTTTTCAACAACATTCGGCACGATGGCTTGTGCTTCTGCGGAGCCAAGGGCACCACTCACAAAGTCATTCTGCATATCAACTACAATTAGTGCTTTCATACCAACATCTCTCCAATCACTTGATTTACAATTTTCATATCAGCCTTACCCTTAAAATGGGGCATAACTGCCTTCATAACCGCACCGCGGTTAGCTTTAGTCGCCTCGATACCTGCGGCCGCAAGCAACGAACCAACCATTTCTTTAATCTTGCCGGGGTCGTCCATAAGCTGAGGCAGATACGCATTCAGATAGGCAGAACGTCGAATATACTCATTCTTCAACTCTTGGTGAGTATCGGGGCAGGTGTCAATTTGCTCTTGGAGGGTCTTTGCCTCCTTAAGCAAAACTCTATTAACCATAGCCTCGTCGGCCTCACATCGCTCGTCAATAGCGACTTTCTTGATAGCGGCAATGACACCGCGAAGCATATCTCGCTTGAGGGTATTGCCAGTTTTCATAGCATCTTTTAATTCTTCTTGTAGATACGATAGTGTCATTTATATCACTCTTTTCTTTTATTTTTTATTTACGCTGTGAAAAACAACATTCTTGTTCGGGGTAAATAAATTGTTGATAAATTGGGCAAAAGAATTTTTCAACATAAGTTATATCATAAGGGGACGTTCCTTCGTATGCCCAATACACTTTTCTTTCTTCCATAATCGTTTTTAAAGAATTGTAATGGGGGCAATTCTGACTTAAACAACCATGCCACCAGAATGGATTGTTATCATCTTCACCAATCCATTCACCAGCTTCTTCGCACCATTCTCGCAATATCGTTTCACACCCTTTCTTTACTATAATTATTATATCATATATTTTTATAAAAAACAAATAGACCCCACCATTAGGTAGGGTCTTTAACATTGCGTTCCCAAGCAAGAACAGTATTTAACATTAGCTCTGCGACGGTCATAGGACCAACTCCACCGGGCACGGGAGTCATCATACCCGCGACTTCTGCGGCCGCAGGTTCCACGTCTCCACATAGCTTGCCATCTTCGTTGCGGTTGATACCAACATCAATAACCGTAGCGCCTGGCTTAATCATATCGGCAGTAAGGATTCCTGCTTTGCCAACCGCTGCGACGACAATATCTGCCATATAACAGAAGAACCCAATGTCGTGGGTTTTGCTATGACATTGAATAACAGTTGCTCCTTCCGCGAGGAACATATCTGCGAGAGGCTTGCCGACAATGTTGCTGCGACCCACAATAGTCACTACGCGACCCTCCATCGGCACGTCATAGAAACCGCACAGGTCAATAACGCCTTGGGCCGTGCAGGGTTTTAGGCAATTCTGCCCAGACCGCAAACGACCCACATTGATAGCGGTTAGACCATCAACGTCTTTATCCGGGTCGATTGTGTCAATGATTTTTCTTTCATTAAAGCCTTTTGGAAGAGGTAGCTGAACCATGATTCCATCAACCCAGGGTACTGCGTTATAATAGTTAATGGTAGAAATCAACCGTGGCTCAAAGGTATCTTCGGGCAACGCGATATGCTTTACCTCAACACCAATTTCTTCACAGGCTTTAATTTTATTACGAATATATACTTTGGAGGCAGGATCGTCTCCAACACTGAAAATGACGAGGCAGGGGGCCCGCAGACCCGCCCCCACGTACTTATCCACTTTTTCTTTGAGTTGCTGACGAATGTTCGCAGCAATAACCTTACCGTTAAGAATCATTTGTATCCTCCTCTGGCCAGACTCGTTGTTCGTCTGCCCAGCTACTTACCGTAAAGAGCGAGAACATAAACATTCCGGCGATTAGCCAGATGGGCGCGGAACAGAGAGCTCCAATTAACCATTCGGGCATTATCGAGTCTCCTTCCATTTCTTGAAGTCGTGCCGTGCGTTGATAATATCACAAACAGCGGCAAAAGCAGAAATACCAACAAAAAGCCAATCATGGTCCATGGCTTGCTGGATGCCGCAAATTGCCATTAAAACGGCGCATAGGTTCCACGTAATGAAACCAATTAGATATTTAGTCATTAGTTTTTTCCTCCTCTTGTGCCTCTTCCATATCGGGGGCTTCTGCAGTATCTTTGATAATTCCCTCGATAACTTTGAATGCGAAATTTTTGTGCTTAAAAGCTGTGAATTTAGGACGATTTACTATACGCACGACTACACCTTCACGAACGTGAGTTTTACCCACAGGATCAGGTCCATCGTAATAACGCTCTGCGCGTTCTTTTACATAATCGCCAGGCTCTTGGTAAGCACGAGCAACAGCATTGGTAGCAATAGTAAATTTGTCAAATACAAGTACAGTTTTTACACCCATCTGCTCGCAACGATAACGCATGAAGTCAGGAGTATATTCTACTACTTGACCATCGGAGTTGGTCATAGTCATACGATATACATAGCAGTCAGATTGTGGAGTTGCAGGAAGGACTTCGGCCATTTCGGGTGCT
>JAZQYX010000050.1:0-17012 GCA_045633725.1 Acutalibacteraceae bacterium
GTCGACTCATTGCCATACCTTCTGTAATACTGTCACCAAAACAAATTATAACGTCATTATATAAAGCTATAAAAAACACCCCTAATGCTTATTAATTTCAATATATCAAATACTTTAATAATTGTCAACAAAAAGAAAAAAATCCCGCAAAAGCGGGATTTTTTAATTACATTTTAGCAAGGTTTGCTTTAAGGTTGCCGAGTTGTTCTTCAAGTTCTTTTGGAAGCTTATCGCCGAACTTTTTGTAGTGTTCAGTAATTTCAGAAGCTTCTTGTTCCCAAACAGCCTTGTCAACTGTTAAGATATCCTTTAAGGTTTCGATATCCATATCTAAATCTGTAAGGTCAATATCTTCGGGCATTGGAACATAACCAATAGCGGTTTCGGTAGCATCGGCATTGCCTTCGCAACGGTCAACAATCCAGTTAAGAACACGCATATTGTCGCCAAAACCAGGCCAAATGAAGTTGCCTTCATCATCAGTACGGAACCAGTTAACATTGAAGATTTTGGGAGCCTTGTCGCCAAGCTTTTCGCCCATACTGAGCCAATGCTTAAAGTAGTCACCCATATTGTAACCACAGAAAGGTAACATAGCCATCGGGTCACGACGAACAACGCCAACTGCACCTGCAGCGGCTGCAGTAGTTTCGGAAGCCATTGCAGAGCCTACAAATACACCGTTAACCCAATCCTTTGATTGATATACAAGCGGAGCGCATTTAGCACGTCTGCCACCGAAAATAATAGCAGAAATCGGAACACCCTCGCCACTGTTAAATTCAGGAGAAATACAAGGGCAATTTTCAGCAGGAGCAGTAAATCTAGAGTTGGGATGCGCAGCGCAGGTAGACTTATCAGCCTTATCAAATTTAGCAGGATCCCAAGGATTACCACGCCAGTCAATTGCGTTTTCGGGTAAGTTTTTATTTAGGCCTTCCCACCAAACTGTGTTATCATCCATTACATGAGCAACATTGGTGAAAATAGTACCCTTCTTAGTGCTTTCGAGTGCATTAAAGTTGGATTTTTCGTTAGTACCAGGAGCAACACCAAAGAAACCGTTTTCGGGGTTAATAGCATAAAGACGACCGTCTTTGCCTATCTTCATCCAAGCAATATCGTCACCTACGGTCCAAATCTTGTAACCCTTCTTACGCAAATATTCGGGCGGAATAAGCATAGCAAGGTTAGTCTTACCGCAAGCAGACGGGAATGCAGCAGCAACATACTTAACTTCACCTTTGGGATTCTCAAGACCTAAGATAAGCATATGCTCAGCCATCCAGCCTTCTTTCCAACCTTGGTAAGAAGCGATACGAAGCGCAAAGCACTTTTTACCTAATAAAACGTTTCCGCCGTAGCCTGAGTTTACAGAAATGATGGTATTATCTTGCGGGAAGTGGCAGATATATCTCTTTTCAGGGTCAATATCACAACGTGAATGTAAACCGCGAACCCAGTCATTACTATCGCCTAAGACTTCTAAAACCTTAGTGCTTACGCGTGTCATAATAAGCATATTAAGAACAACATAAACAGAGTCAGTAACTTCGATACCGATTTTAGCAATCGGAGAGCCGATAGGACCCATAGAATATGGGATAACATACATTGTTCTGCCCTTGTAAGAGCCGCGTGCAATATTATAAAGCTTTTCGTACATATCTTTAGGGTCACACCAGTTATTAGTGGGACCAGCTTCTTCTTTTGTAGTGGTACAAATGAAGGTACGGTCTTCTACACGAGCAACATCGTTAGGATTGGTTCTGTGGAGATAGCAATCAGGTAATTTTTCCTGATTTAAAGCCTCAAGCTCGCCAAGCTCTACAGCAATTCTGCGAAGCTCTTCAGTTTGCTCTTTTGAGCCATCGATCCAAACAACCTTATCTGGTGTTAGAAGCTCTTGCATTTCGTCCAACCATTTTAATACGGTTTTGTTATTGGTCATTTTGTATTCTCCTTTTAAAATCGCATTTTTACCTTTATATATTATATACTATTAAATATAAAAATTCAACACTTAAATAACATTTTCTGTTAAATTGTTAACGTTGTACAAATTAAAGAAAAAACCCAAGCATCTTTTGACACTTGGGTAAAATTTCTAATTAAGCATTCACCTTATTGAAGCGTGTAACCAAAGCAGATTTCTTTCTTGCAGCATTATTCTTGTGGATAATACCCTTGTTAGCAGCTTGGTCAATCTTCTTAACAGCATCGGTTACAACTGCAGCCATATCTTCGCTCTTAGCATCGATAGCAGCATCAGCTTTTTTAACAGCAGTTCTTAAAGCAGAACGGTAAGCCTTATTCTTTTCATAGTTAGCTTTGCTGATAAGTACTCTTTTCTTAGCAGATTTAATATTAGGCATCAAGACACCTCCTATCATTTTTCTCAATTGCATACCATTATAACACAATAAAATTTAAAATGCAACACTTTTTGTAAAATATTTTTTAAGTTAAAAATTACTCAACCTGAGTATTAGAACCAATAGTTAGTGTTGTTGAATAAGTCCTGCCGTTACGGTAAATTTCAATATCCACCTTATCACCCGGCTTGCACTCCGTTATAAAACCTTCTAACTCGGTATATTCTTTAATAGCTTTCTTATTAAAGGCGGTAATAATATCACCCCTGCGAATTCCCGCTTGGTAAGCCGGGCTTCCCTCAAATACACTAAGCACTACCGCGCCTGAAGGATAACCGTAGAAAGAAAGCACCGAAGAGGTGTATTTTTCACTTAAAGTAATGCCTAAATAAGGCTCAGGTGAATTTTCATTTTCTATAATTTTATCACAAATTTCCACCATTGTATTTGAAGGCACCGCAAAACCCATACCCTCAAATTCTTCAGATACAATTTTGGAAGAATTTATGCCTACAAGCTCACCATTAACATTTACAAGCGCACCGCCTGAGTTGCCGGGGTTTATAGCGGCATCGGTTTGGATAAGCGAAACTGACGAGTCAGTTGATACAACACGGTTAAGACCGCTTATAACACCATAGGTCACACTATCCATAAATTCAAGTCCGCCCGGATTACCCACAGTAATAACATACTGACCAACATTGAGCTTTGAAGAATCTGCAATTTCAATGGCGGCAAGATTTTTAGCATCAATTTTAATTACCGCTAAGTCGGTAGAAATATTGTAACCAACAACCGAAGCAGTGTAAGCTTTGGTATCTAAATCACCTAAAAAGACTTCTATTTTACCATTTGAGCTTTTAGTAGCGCCCGAAATAACATGGTAATTTGTTACGATATAGCCGTCCTTACTATAAACCACACCGCTGCCTTCCCCACTTGATTCGCTGTTACCGAAAAAGCTTTGTACAGAAGTAGTAGTTCTGATACCTACAACACTTGGTGTTACCTTTTTAGCAACTGCCTCAACAACCGATGCAGCTTGCTCATCAACATTGATGTTTATCTTATTTTCTTGATTGTCCTGCATAGGCATCTGGGGGATAACATCATTGTTAAATTCACCATTTTGGCTTAAGTAATAAAAAGAACCAAATGCACCACCAAAACCTATTAAAGCACTTAAAATGCAAGTGCATACAAGCATGCGCACGCCATATTTTTTCTTTTTCTTTTTAGGCTTCGGCTCAAAGTTATAAAAACCATTTTGATAATCGTAATCGTTCACAAAAATGCTCCTTAAATAACAATTTCAAGTTTTAATATACAATTATTTTATTTACAATTATAGAAAAAATAATGAACAAACAGTAAATTATTTTGAAAGATGGATAAGTAAAACCGAAACGTCTGCAGGGCTAACACCCGAAATACGCGATGCCTGACCTATATTAGCAGGTCTAATTTTGTTCAATTTTTCTACAGCTTCTAAACGAAGGCCGTAAACATCGTTATAATTTATGTTGTCCGGTATTCTCTTATTTTCGAGACGTAGCATTTCGTTAACCTGCGCTTTTTGACGGACTATATACCCTTCATACTTAATTTCGGTTTCAACCTTGTTTGTAACATCTTTTGAAAGCTCGGGTCTTTGTGCATCAAATTCGGCTAAAATATCATAACTTACTTGCGGTCTTCTAATTAAATCGGCAAGGCTCATACCGGTTGTAATAGGAGCAGTGCCAAGTTCTGATAAAACCGCATTTAACTTTTCATTCGGACCTAAATATGTAGTATTAAGGCGTTCAATTTCCTTTTCTTTTTGGTCTAAACGGGTCAGATAATCGTTATAGGTTTGCTCATCAATAAGTCCTAAGCTATGACCAATAGGCATTAAACGTTCGTCAGCGTTATCCTGACGAAGCACAAGCCTATATTCGCTGCGCGAAGTCATCATTCTATATGGGTCAGAGCAGCCCTTTGTCACTAAATCATCAATTAAAGTACCAATATAAGATGATGCGCGAGAGAGTACGAGTGGTTCTTTTCCCAGAACCGCTAACGCGGCATTAACACCCGCTACAAAACCCTGAACCGCTGCCTCTTCGTAACCCGAAGAGCCGTTAAACTGACCTGCGCCATATAAACCTTTATGCTCTTTCATTTCAAGCGTAGCCTTTAAAGCAGATGGGTCTATACAGTCATACTCAATAGCATAAGCATTGCGGATAATTTTTAAGTTTTTAAGGCAAGGAATTGTTTTATAAAAGGCAATCTGGACTTCTTCGGGAAGTGAAGATGACATACCCTGTAAATACATTTCTTCGGTATTTTCACCGCAAGGCTCGATAAAGAATTGATGACGCTTTTTATCGGCAAAGCGAACAATTTTATCCTCAATGCTCGGGCAATATCGCGGACCTACACCTTCAATATCACCTGCATATAACGGCGAACGGTCAATATTCTCTAAAATAACCTTTTTGGTGTCGTCATTGGTATATCCGATATGGCAAACAACCTTATTTTTAAGTGGTGTTTTTGTTGAATAGCTAAATGGAATAATTTCACTGTCGCCCTCTTGCATTTCAAGCTGTAAAAAATCAATACTGTCGCGAAGAACACGCGCGGGTGTTCCTGTTTTAAAACGGCGAAGCGGTATTGAAAGCTTTTTTAAAGAGTTAGAAAGCTCTTTTGCCGGGAAACAACCATCAGGGCCGCTTTCATAATTTACTTCACCAACATATATTCTTCCGCCCAAGAAAGTACCTGTAGCGATTATAACCTTTTTGCAGTTAAAAACTGCGCCCAGGTTAGAGACACAGTTCCAACCTTCGTCGGTTTTTTCAATCTTTACAATTTCACATTGTTTTACATCTAAACCTTGTTGTTTTTCAACCATATGCTTCATATATTCACTATAAGCACGGCGGTCAATTTGGGTGCGCAGGGAATGTACTGCAGGGCCTTTGCCTAAGTTTAGCATACGGCTTTGCAAAGTATTGGCATCAGCAGCTTTACCCATCTCGCCGCCTAAGGCATCAAGCTCACGGACAAGGTGACCTTTAGCAGTTCCGCCGATTGACGGGTTACAAGGCATATTGCCAATCCAGTCAACTGTTATTGAAAACATAATGGTACTGCAACCAAGTCTTGCGCTTGCAAGCGCGGCTTCTATTCCTGCGTGGCCGCCACCTATAACCGCAACATCATAAGCACCGGCGTCATATCGTTTAATACTCAAAAAATATCACTCTATTTTCCTAAGATTTTTTGCTGTCTAATATCGTTACCTAAAAATTTATTAGCGTTATAGTTACCGATAAGTCTTGATGTTATTCGAGGTGAATAAAGCTCCTCAATTTCCTTTAAAGTTAGGTTTGTATTGATAATTGTAGGTTTTTTAGACAAAATACGCGTATTAATAAGATTATATAAAACCGATTTTGTAAATGAAGTCACCATTTCGGTGCCAAGGTCATCAATTACAAGCAAATCGCAGTTTTGCATCTGCTCATAAGCACCTATATTCTCACCTTGAAATTTTTCCTTTTCAACAGCCCCAAAAATAGTTTCAGCAGGACTGTATACAGGCAAATAACCTTTTTCAATAACACTTGAAACAATAGCTAAAGTCAGGTGGGTTTTACCAAGTCCGGGTTCACCCAAAAATAGTAAATTAGGCGAAGTTTGCGGATTGAAATTTAAAGCATACTCCTTAGCAAGCTTAAAAATAGAAGTCATTCTTCTCTTTGCGTTATCTTGCTTATCGGAATAATATTTTAAATCAAAATTTTCAAATGTACATTCACCCAAAGGCATTTTTGTGCTTAGCTCTTTTATAGCAATAGCATTAGCAAGCTTTTTAACACAATCACAAAGCCTGCCATTTATGTAACCTGTATCTTCACACAAAGGGCAATCGTATACAATATCGTTCACTTCCGCTTTGTTTAAAATCAGCTGTTTTTCTAATGCTAATGCTTGCGAGTGACTCTTGATAGCTTCAACCGTCTTAGCATCACCCGAAAGTGCCGTTAAAGCAAGGTTTGCACCTATAGTGGCTAATTCTCTATCAATTTCATTAAGCCTTATGTTAGAACTATAAGCGGCGTTAAGTATCATATCTCGCTCTCTTTGTTTTTTGAGAAGAGATTCTTTTTTTATCTGTAAAGCTTTTTCGTAGGTAATTTCTTTTGTGATCATAATTTTTATTCCTTTGAATCTAACATTCGTTCAAATAAGTCTATATTATATGCGCCCTGCATTTTTTGGTCTTTTTTAGGAACATTTGATATATCATCAAGATTTTTAAAACCGTTTTTATGCCAATTTTCGATAATTTTCGCAATATAAGGAAAAGAAAATTTAGACTTAGCGTCAATACAAGCATCATAAGCCTTTTTTAGCATTTCTTTGCTAATTTCCCAGTCTTTTACCCATTTAAGCGATAAAGCTCTCTCTTTTTCGCTTGGCTTTCTTTGTTCGATACCAAAAACCTTTGAAACCATATACCAAGCTTCTGTTGCAAGTGCTATCTCTTTTACCTCTTGTTCGGCATCGGCAATTGTTTCAATACCCTTATCACACCACTGGGTTGCAATAGACTCAATAAAACGAATATTTACTTTACCCTGTTGCTTTGCGTACTGAACAATAAAGAGTATTAAAGAAACATCTAAACCTAAATCGTCATAAAGCCAACCAAAAGTTTCAACCTCGTTATCCTTTAACATTCTTCCAAAAATCAACTGAGTTTGATTTAAAAGATAAGAAAGTTTTTGGTCTTCAAGTCCTCTTTTAGCAACATCTAAACGTGATGGTTTTAAGGTTTTTTTTACAGTATTTTTGTTTTCTTTTTCCCTAACAGTATTATCAACAATCAAAATGCCCGCATCTGCCCAAAAAAGTAAGGCTTCATTTACATCGTAAACCGAAACATCGGTTTCTGATGAAATTTCGTCTACTGTAGGATTTTTAGCAGAATTTCGTAATATGTAAATTAAAACTTTAAGGTGTTCACCCTTAGAAAGTTTTAAATATTTGTCGGCAACATCCGACGGAACCGAAAAGGCAGAATAAAAAATCTGCGGATTAATACTATAAACCATAATATACCTCATTTTAATACATTAAGGTTATTATACCAATTTTAACATTAAAAGTAAACATAATATTTAATATTTTAGTCAATAATATTTAAATTTTCGCATAACTGCGGCAAATATTCACGCCATAAATAACATTCCGAAAACTTAAGGTCGGTTTTACTCTTATTTACTATGGTTGAAAAAAAGTCAGTACCTATACCATATTCAGCGATTTTTTTACATGTATCCTTAATTATATCGCGCCGAAGTTCCTTAGAATTTGACTGTTTTAACAGCTTAACTACCTGCAAACCTGTATATCGCAATTTACCATCTTCAACAAGTAGTTCCACCCCACCCACACAGTCAATTATATTTGAAATTAAGGTATCGTTACCTTCTAATGTATAATTATGCGAATAACCGTAAATTTCGCCATTTCGCGCCTTATCAGGACTAAGCGAAACCACAAGCTTGTTGTCAATAAAATCTAAATAAAAAAATACGTTTTCTCCGTTACAGACAAGTAATATTCCCTTATTTTCAGATAGTGTTTGCCTATAAGGGATATTAAGAACTTCGTTATCGGCTTGTTTAATACTTTTAGATAAATATAAATATCCGGTGCCCACAAAAACCGCACAGGCTACCGAGCAAATAATAAATGTTTTTAAAAACAGTTTTAATTTACCAGTCATTATATCACCGTTTATATTATGCGAAAAAAAATAAAGGTTATCCAAAAAGATAACCTTTAAAAACTAATTTTCCATTAAAGCGCGGAATTCGTCACCACTGATTTTTTCTTTTTCAAATAAAAGCTTTGCTGTTTCGTGTAACTTAGGCATTGCATCATTTAAAATAGATATCGCTTTTTGGTACTGCGCCATAACTAAGCTTTCAATTTCTTCATCAATAATCGCAGCGGTTTTTTCTGAGTAGTTAGGTGTAGAAGAAAAATCTCTACCCAAGAATACTTGATCTTCATTCTTGCCGTAAGCAACAAGACCTAACTTATCACTCATACCAAACCTTGTGACAATATCGCGTGCAAGGGCGGTTGCGCGTTCTATATCATTAGAAGCGCCCGTGCAAACATCCGGTTGTGTTAACTGTTCGGCAGCGCGACCTGCTAAAAGAGAACAAATTTGCTCTAACATTTGGTTTTTAGAAACGTGAGCATTGTCCTTTTCGGGCAAGTACATTGTATAGCCTGCCGCCATACCTCGTTTAATAATTGAAATTTGATGAACAGGGTCTTGGGTTGGCAAGAAATAAGAAGCAATTGCGTGACCAGCTTCATGATAAGCAGTAATCATTTTATCCTTATCCGAAACTATGTGCGATTTCTTTTCGGCGCCCATAACAACCTTTATTGTAGCCTCTTCAATTTCTTCCTGAGTGATAGCCTTTTTACCGTGACGAACAGCTAATAAAGCGGATTCGTTTAAGAGATTTTCAAGGTCAGCACCTGTAAAGCCTGAAGTATTTTTAGCAATTGTTTTAAGGTTAACGTCAGGACCTAATGGCTTACCGCGAGAATGTACCTTGAGTATCTCTTCTCTACCTTTAACATCAGGATAGTTAACCATAATCTGACGGTCAAAACGACCCGGACGCAAAAGCGCTTTATCAAGTATATCGGGGCGGTTGGTTGCAGCCATAACAATTATACCTTCATTAACACCAAAACCGTCCATTTCAACAAGCAATTGGTTAAGGGTTTGCTCACGCTCGTCGTGGCCACCACCAAGACCTGCGCCACGCTGACGACCTACTGCATCAATTTCGTCAATAAATACTATCGCAGGAGCTTCTTTCTTTGCTTCCTGGAATAAATCTCTAACACGCGAAGCACCTACACCAACATACATTTCAACAAAATCAGAACCCGAAATTGAGTAGAACGGAACGCCTGCTTCACCTGCAACTGCGCGCGCCAAAAGGGTTTTACCTGTACCTGGAGGGCCCATTAAAAGCACACCCTTAGGAATACGAGCGCCCAAATCGTTAAACTTTTTGGTATCTTTAAGGAAGTCAACAATTTCTACCATTTCTTCCTTTTCTTCGTCAGCACCGGCAACATCGGCAAATGTAGTTTTCTTGCGGTTGTCCGCCTTTTTGGCACGCGATTTACCGAAGTTCATAGTGCGGTCTGCACCCATCATACCGCCCATTCGTTTCATTATAAAAAACCAAAATACAGCAATACCCGCAATCAAAAGTAGAGTGGGCATTAAATTACTTATCCAAGCATTTTGGTTTCCACGCTTATAGTTATATTTAATTATTTTGTCGGTACCCTTGTTATCTTCATTAATTTTGGTAACAGCCTCATTAACATCATTATAGAAAATAGAGGGGTCCGCAACTGTGAAACGATATTTTACATCATCGCCGCGAAGCTTGTAAATAAGTTCGCCGCTATAGAGATTTAATTCGTATTCCGAAATCTCGTTAGCCTTGATCATTTCAACAATTTCATAGTGTTGTATTTGCTTAGTGTTTTTATTTAAACCTGAAACAAAAACAATTGAAAGAATAAGTATTATCGGAATACCGATAAATAAAAGTGTGTTTTTAAAATTCTTTTTCAAGAGCCTTCTCCTTAAATTTTATGAATATACTTCGGGCGCAAGTACCGCCACAAATGGTAGATTTCTATATTTTTCGTTATAATCAAGACCGTAACCTACAACAAATTCGTCAGGTACCACTTTACCAACATAGTCGGCTTCAATTTCAACCCTATGGTTAGTAGGCTTATCCAAAAATGCACAAATTTTTATACTATTAGCATTACGGTCTGCAAGAACTTTTTTAAGATAGGTAAGAGTTACGCCTGAATCAAGAATATCCTCAACTATAAGGATATCACAACCTTCAGGATTTATGTCTAAATCTTTCTTAAAAGCAACATGTCCTGTAGTTTTAACACCATTGTAGGATGAAACTGAAAGAAAATCAATCATACAGTCACAAGTGATGTTTCGCATAAGATCTGACATAAAGACAACGCCACCTTTAAGGACGCTTACAAGCAAAAGCTTTTTATCAGCATAATCGCTCGAAATTTTTTTGCCCAATCTTTCGCAAATTTCCTTAATTTCTTCTTCAGTAACAAGTATTTCTTTAAAATCCTTTTTCATAAAACTTCACCTATCATTAACTTCAATTTTTAATACATTCTTTGTAGCTTTAGATACTGCACATCTTGATGCAACACCGATAGTATGCACCCAAACTACACCTTTTTCATCTGCGATAACAGGTAAGCTTTCACGAATATTTAAAGGAATCTTACATTCGCAGTAAAGCTTTTTTAGTGTTTTTGTACATCCACGGTTGTGTAAGCGAATGCTATCCCCTTCAAGCCTTGTGCGAACTGTCAGCTTGCCTACTATCTTATCATAATCAAGTGAATTATTTGAGAATAAATTATTAACATTTTTAGTTTCTTTTATTACAACCGAAAATTCAGTGGTTTTCCCGTTTTCAGAATCAAAAAAAGTTAGCATACCGTTTTTAACCTCTGCAAAAACACAAGACGGCAAATTCACTTTACCACAATTGTCTGCACAAATAGAATAGATACTGTTTATGTGGTGATTTTCGAGTGAAATATTAGGATAACAAATAGCAAAATATAATTTTATTACCCTCTTGGCTATTGCGGTATGTAAATCGCAGATTCCCTTTGCCAAAACACCGTTGTCGGTTAACAAAGTAAATAAAAATTCAGTTGCGGTGGTTTCTAAATAATCGTTATCTTCAGCCAATGCTTGTGCTGTACGAACTGCCGAAACTTCACAACCATCGTTAATTTCCTTTAAAACAGGAACAATATTATGCCTTATTTTGTTACGAGAATAATCGTTAGATAAATTTGTACTGTCAATAACAAAGCTTAAATTATTCTCTTTACAGTAATTTTCTACATCAGTTCTTGTGCAAAAAATTATCGGCCTTATAATATTATCCCGCTTAGGCGGTATTCCGCATAAGCCTTTAAGCGCCGTACCGCGTGATAAATTAAAAATTAAGGTTTCAAGATTATCGCTTGCGGTATGTGCGGTAGCAATTTTACCAATAGCTACTCGGTTTAAAAAATCATATCTTACTTGCCTTGCGGCAAGCTCTAAACTTAAGTGATTTTCTGCTGCATATTTGGAAACATCGATTTTTTCGCAAAAAATCTCAACACCCAATGTTTCAGAAAATTCAATTGCAAATTCTTGGTCGCGGTCAGCTTCATCACCCCTTATAGAGTGATTCAAATGCGCCGCATTCACCGAAATACCTAATTCATCTTTTAAAGACACTAAAGCGTGTAAAAGCGCAACCGAATCGGCGCCGCCCGAGAGCGCTACAGTAACAGTATCGCCTCTCTCTAAAAACCTATAGGTATCGTTTGCCTTTAAAATTAAATCTAACATTATCTGAACACATCCACAGAAGTAAATCTTGTAAACTGACCGTCCCAATGCATATCAATTGTGCCAATTTCACCATGACGGTTTTTAGCAACAATACATTCTGCCTTATTTGGGTCACTTCTGTCCTCATCATCTTTTTTTTCACTATCGTAGTAAGTATCACGATAAAGAAATAAAACTATATCTGCATCCTGCTCAATAGAGCCAGATTCACGCAAATCGGAGAGAGCCGGACGGTGAGATTTACCTTTGGTTTCAGTACCACGTGAAAGCTGAGCGCAGCAGATAACGGGCACACCTAAATCCTTTGCCATAATTTTAAGGTTGCGCGTAATTTCGGATACTTCTTGAACGCGGTTTTCCTTTGCCTTTGCGGACTTCATAAGCCCTAAATAGTCGATAACAACAAGGTCAACCTTTTTCATTCTGCGTAGCTTTGCCTTCATTTGCGGAACGGTAATATCAGAGGTTTCATCAAAATACAAGTTTGCATTTGATAAATGCTCACCTGCCTGAGCAAGTCTTGTCCATTCGTCAGGAGAAAGGTTACCCGTTCTTAATTTTTCGCTTTTTATACCCGCTTCGCTTGAAAGCATACGCTGCGCTAATTGATCGCGGGTCATTTCAAGTGAGAAAAAGCATACAGTTTTACCCGATTGAATAGCAACATTTCGCGCAATATTAAGTGCAAAAGAGGTTTTACCCATACCGGGACGCGCGCCTAAAATAATAAGGTCGGACTTATTAAGACCGGTTATCATTTTATCAAGCTCACCAATACCGGATGGAATACCAATATAGTCGTTTCGAGTAACGGGGTCTGCCATTTTTGCAAGACGGTCATAAGTTTCGTTTTCAATTACACTTTTAATGTGTGTAAGACCGCTTACTTCCCTACCTTGACGGATTTCATAAATCTGTTGCTCAGCATTATCGATAAGCTTTGAAGAATCTTCAGTATTTTGGTCAATATCTTTTATAATATTTTGTGCGGCTTTCAAAAGAGCTCTTGCATAGTAACGCTCGCGTATTATAGAAACATAAGAAATTACATTAGCCGAAGTAGGTACATTCTGAGCTAACTGTGTAAGATATTCCTTACCACCCGCTTCGTCATATACGCCTTCTTTTTTAAGCTTTTCGAGTAATGATACGAAGTCTATAGCCTGACTTAATTCATACATACTCGACAAAACATTATAAATTTTTTGGTGATGCTCAAAATAGAAATAATCAGGCTTCATGCCTACAGCAATCTCGTTAAGGCAGGAAGGGTCTATAATAATAGAGCCTAAAACCGCTTGCTCAGCTTCGGCAGAATAAGGCACCCTTTGAGCATCCAGGTTAAAAATTAAATTATTATCAGACATTTTATTATTCCGTTACCTTTACAGTAATTTTTGCGGTGATTCCTTGGTAAAGCTTAATTTCTGCAGTATATTCGCCAAAGTTTTTAATATCAGCAACATTCATTTTCTTTTTATCAATTTCAACACCTAATTCGGTCTTGATTTGATTTGCAATTTCCTTAGAAGTAACCGAGCCAAAAAGTTTACCGCCCGCGCCTGCTTTTGCCGAAATAGTAACCGTTTTACCCTCTAACCGCTTTGCAATAGCCTTAGCGTTGTCAATTTCTTCCTGTTTATGATGTGCCGCAGCAGCCTCACGGTTTTTAAGCTCGTTCATAGCGGTATTATCCGCTTCAACGGCCAATTTTTTAGCAAGCAAAAAGTTACGTGCATATCCATCAGAAACATTGCAAAGCTCACCTTTTTTGCCTTGGCCTTTAACATCCTGTAATAATATAACCTTCATTTTAAACCTCCATAATCATTGGTAAAATCATTGGGCTTCGTTTAGTTTTGGTAAACAAAAACCTTGAAACACCATCTTTAATTTTAGTTTTAATTGTATTCCAGTCGCGGATTCTGTGAATATAACAACGCTCTAAAACATCACATACAACATCTTCAATCATATTCATAAGGTCTTCAGACTCTTTAACATAAACAAAACCGCGTGATATAATATCAGGACCTGCCACAACTTCACCTGTAGCCTTGTCAATAGAAACCGCAATTACAATAAGACCGTTATCGGATAAATGCTTACGGTCACGAAGTACAATGCTTCCTACATCGCCTACACCTAAGCCGTCAACAAATACTCTGCCGGCAGGTACAGTTTCGGTGCATTTAATTTCTTTTTTTGTAGCTTCAATTACTGCGCCGTTTACACCTATTACAATATTTTTAGTGGGTATTCCCATTTCTTCGGCTAATAATTTATGCTTTATTAAATGCTTTTGTTCGCCGTGTACAGGGATGAAATATTTAGGCTTAACAATGCTCATCATAAGTTTTAATTCTTCACTGCAGGCGTGTCCCGAAACGTGAACATCATACATACGCTCGTACACAACTTCGGCGCCGCGCTTGATAAGCTCGTTAACAACCTTATCAACAAATTTTTCATTACCCGGTATTGGTGTTGCCGAAATAATTATCATATCATCAGGCATTATTGCAACTTGACGATGGTCGGAGAACGCCATTCTGTGTAAAGCCGACATAGGCTCACCCTGACTGCCGGTAGTTATAATAACTATTTGTTCGGGCGGATAGTTTCGGATAGCATCAATTTCTATTAAAACATTTTTAGGAAGTTTTAAATAGCCAAGCTCGGCTGCAACATTTACAACATTAAGCATACTTCTTCCTGAAATGGCAACCTTTCTGCCACACTTAACAGCCTCATCAATAATTTGCTGCATACGGTGGATATTAGAAGAAAATGTTGCAACTATAATTCTTCTGCCCTCTGCTTTTTTGAACAAGTTTGAGAAAGAACCACCAACAAGTTTTTCAGAAGAAGTATAACCGGGTCTTTCAGCATTAGTAGAATCCGAAAGCATTGCGAGTACCCCTTTTTTGCCAAGCTCGGCAAAACGGGCAAAATCTATAACATAATCATCAATAGGTGTTGTATCGATCTTAAAGTCGCCCATATGCACAACAGTACCCGCAGGGCACTTAATTGCAAAACCTACCGCATCGGGAATTGAATGATTAACATGAATAAACTCAACATTGAATTTACCTAAATTTACTGTTTGACCGGGTGTAACGGTATTAAGCTTTGCGCTGTCGAGAAGCTTATGTTCACGAAGCTTACCTTCAATTAAACCAATTGTAAGGCGTGTAGCGTAAATTGGCAAATTAAATTCACGCAATAAATATGGAATAGCGCCGATATGGTCTTCGTGGCCATGAGTAACAACTAAGCCTTTTATTTTATCTTTATTTTCTAAAATATAAGAAAAATCAGGGATAACTATATCAATACCGGGCATTTCTTCATCGGGAAAAGCCATTCCGCAATCCACCAAAAACATATCGCCGTCATATTCATAAAGAGTGATGTTTTTTCCAATTTCCAAAAGACCGCCTAAAGGAATAATTTTTATAGGTATTTTAGGTGTTTTGGGAGTACGCGGTTTATTTTGGGTGTTTGTTTTTGTTTTTAAGTTTTTTGTATTTCCTGTTTGTTTATTGCTTGTTTTTTGTCTAGTGAAATTTTGATTTCTTTTATCAAATTTTTTTACATCTTTATTTGACTTTTTTTCAGGCATAATTTCCTCCTTTTATTATCTTTCAATATAAGCAAACCTTCAAATAGGCATAAAATTCCATTTAATATATATCTTATAATATATTACTATTTTTAGCACTGTTTTGTCAAGTATATAATGTCTTTATTATGCTCTAATTTTCTATTTCATAAACAAAAAGCAAAGAAACTTAAAATTTAAGTCTCTTTGCATAATTTTTCAGTATTACTTCACCCGAATTAACTGCTTTTTTGCTACCATCAGGAAATTTTACAACTAATCGGCAATCATCATCAACTAAAACTGCCAACGCATCGGTTTTTTGGTCACCCATTATAACAGTTACTTTTTTACCTAAAATAAAGTTTTTCGTGCGGTATTTTTCTAAAAAACTCTTTTCACTTAAACCATTAAAATAACAAATAAAGTTCCCGATTAAAGCGTCAATAAATTCTTGCTTAATTGCGGTATTTTCTTTTTCAAAAAGAGCTATTGCAATATCTTTAATTTCGTCATTAAAATCATCTTTCGGTTTAAATAAATTAAGTCCGACACCTACAATCACATAAGGCTTGTCTAATTTAGGAGAAAATACAGTTTCGCAAAGTATTCCCGAAAGCTTTTTGCCACTTAAATAAATATCATTTACCCACTTTATTTGTGTTATTTTATTGCTTAATTGCTCAACTGTATCACTCACTGCAACGGCGGTCATAGGTGTTATAAATTTAGTATCACACGGCGGTAAAAGTATGCTTAAATAAAGTCCGCCTTTATCTGATACAAAACTGCGGTTTTTAGTCCCCCTACCCTTTGTTTGAGTATCGGCAATAACGATAATAGGTTTACATTCGCCCTGCTTTACAAGGGCTTTTAAATAATCGTTGGTAGAAGTAACCGTTTCTAATTTTTGTATTTTAAAATCAGTAATTTTCATAACGAATCACCTTTTAAAAAGCCTATTGATTCGTGAATGAAACCTTTGAATATAAAACCCTGCAATTTGCGAAACAGCAAAATCATAAACGACAAATACAATATTTGCAAGCACTAAAAGTACAATTTCGCCGTACTTAACAAAGCTTTCTAAATCGTCAAACGAAACAATAAAAAGGTGTGCTAGAAACTTGTAAACGGTTATAACACATATATTAAAAACGAAAAACTTTATCGGCCATTCAATTGTTGGTTTGTTAATTCGTTCAATAAGGCATTTTAAAATCGGATAAAAACCGAAAAAGCCAATAAACATAAGCTTGCTTTCGCTTTCAGCAAATAAAAACGCTAACACAGATGCCGCTAAAAAGCTTAAAAAAGCCCATTTGCAATCAATTTCTATAATCACAATCATAATAAACAGACCTGCCATTGCGGGTACAGCGTAGGTTAAATACGGAAAATATGAAGCAAGCATAATGACCGCCGAAAGTGCGGCTAAAACGGCACTCAGCGTAATCTTTTTAGTGGTTTTCATTAACAACACCTAATAAAGTCTCCA
>JAZQYX010000051.1:0-6898 GCA_045633725.1 Acutalibacteraceae bacterium
GACTCTTAATATTTGTTTATTTTTTATGTTAATTTTTAAGGCTTTGTAGTGGGGCGGGGATTCTGCCTGCGCGGTCAATAAATTTTTTAGGGCTTTTTGTAAGGTTTACATCCATAATAGGACCCGAGCCTAAAAGTCCTCCAAAGTCAAGCTCTTCGCCTTTACTTTTACCTATTGCAGGAATAACTCTAACGGCAGTGGTTTTAGAGTTTACCATACCTATAGCCGCTTCGTCGGCGATAATGGCGGAGATTACTTCTGCAGGGGTTTCACCCGGAATTGCTATCATATCAAGACCTACAGAGCAAACCGCTGTCATAGCTTCTAACTTTTCAAGACGCAAATCACCCGAGCGTGCGGCGGCAATCATACCCGCATCTTCTGTAACGGGAATAAATGCGCCTGAAAGACCGCCTACATAGGAAGAAGCCATTACACCGCCCTTTTTAACCGCATCGTTAAGCATAGCCAAGGCGGCGGTAGTACCGTGGGTACCGCAGGTTTCAAGTCCCATTTCTTCCAATATATGTGCAACCGAGTCGCCTACTGCGGGGGTGGGGGCTAAGGATAAATCAACAATACCGAACGGAATACCTAAACGCTTAGAAGCTTCACTGCCTACAAGCTGACCCATACGGGTAATTTTAAAGGCGGTGCGCTTGATAATTTCTGCAAGCTCGCCAAGGTCTCCATTAGGGCATTTTTTAAGTGCCGCCTGTACAACACCGGGGCCTGAAACACCAACGTGTATTACGCAGTCGGGCTCACCAACACCGTGAAAAGCGCCCGCCATAAAGGGATTATCTTCAACCGCGTTACAAAATACCACAAGCTTTGCGCAGCCTATACATTCGCGGTCTTTTGTAATTTCGGCAGTTTCGCGTACAATTTCACCCATTAGCTTTACAGCATCCATATTGATGCCCGCTTTTGTAGAACCAATATTTACAGATGAGCAAACATTGGTAGTTTCGCTTAAAGCCTTTGGAATAGAACGGATAAGTGCTTCATCACCTGCTGAAAAGCCTTTATGTACTAAAGCAGAGTAACCGCCAATAAAGTTTACGCCTGTGGCATCGGCTGCGCGCTGTAAGGTTTTTGCGTACATTACAGGGTCGCCGCCTGATGACGCTAAAACCATAGAAATAGGTGTTACCGAAATACGCTTATTTATAATCGGAATACCAAACTCACGCTCAATATCTTCGCCTGTCTTTACAAGATTACCTGCAAGGCGGGTGATTTTATTATAGATTTTTTCGCAAGCCTTTTCGGGATCACTGTCACAGCAATCGAGTAACGAAATACCCATAGTTATGGTGCGTATGTCAAGATTTTCTTCGGAAATCATATTTATGGTTTCCATTATATCATTAAGGTTAATCATCTTTTACTCCTAAATTCTGTGCATAGAATTAAAAACATCCTCGTGCATTACACGGATATCTAGACCGCGTTTTTCACCAAGAGATTTCATTTTGCCCGAATAATCAGCAAACGAGCAGTTAATGTCTTTAATTTCGGTAAGCATAACCATTACAAACATATCCTGCAAAACCGACTGTGTAATATCTACAATATTTGCATTACACTCGTTACATACAGCGCTTACATCGGCAATAATGCCAACGGCATCCTTTCCGATAACAGATACAACAGTTTTCATAAAAAATCTCCTTGAAATTAAGTTAAAACAATTCTATCACAAATAAGCTTAAATATCAATTACCAATTTATTAGCGAAAAATGCAATTTTTTTAGTAAAAATGATAAAAATTAAAAAAGTTGGACAATTTTGTAACAATATATTGACAAAACGGCAATAATGATATACAATATCTTGTGTAACAACATATAACTGACGGAAAATATGGGTAACCATAGGGGAGTATGTTGTTTTTATGCCGACCGTCTGGGCGATTCAGTTTGATTTAAGTTAATTAAGCTGGGTTGCCTTTTTTGACCTATAAAGTTGGATTTTAAAATAAAGGAGAACTAAATGAAACACGAAAATTGGAATGGTTTTAAAAGTGGTATTTGGCAGGATGAAATAAATGTAAGAGATTTTATTCAGCAAAACTACACCGAATACAAAGGCGATGATTCCTTTTTAGCTGAAGCCACACCCCGTACTAAAGATCTTATGAAAAAGCTCAACGCTTTATTTATGGTAGAGCGTCAGTTTGGCGGTGTTTTGGATATTGACACTGCTACTGTTTCTTCGCTTACTTCGTTTGAACCGGGTTATTTAGATAAAGAGAACGAAATTATTGTAGGTCTTCAAACTAACCGCCCCTTAAAGCGCGGTATCAACCCATTTGGCGGTATCCGTATGGCAAGACAGGCCTGCAACGCTTACGGCTATAAGTTGAGCGAAAAAATCGAAAACGAATTTCAATATAGAACTACCCACAACGAAGGCGTTTTCAGAAGCTATACTAATGAAATGAGATTAGCTCGCAGAAGTCATGTTATTACCGGGCTTCCCGATGCTTACGGTAGAGGTCGTATTATTGGTGACTACCGCCGTGTTGCGCTTTACGGTATTAACCGCCTTATAGAAGAAAAGCAAAAGGATAAGGAAAATCTTGGTGAAGGCAACTTTGGTGTAGAGGAAATCCGTCTTGCTGAAGAACTTTTCAAGCAAATCTCTTTCCTTGGATATATGAAGGATATGGCAGAGATGTACGGCTATGATATAAGCAGTCCTGCAAAGAATACCCGTGAAGCAGTACAGTGGACCTATTTTGCATACCTTGCCGCTATTAAGGAACAAAACGGCGCCGCAATGAGTATGGGCAGAGTAAGTACCTTTTTTGATATTTATATTGAACGCGATATTCAAAATGGTACCCTTACCGAAGAAGGCGCACAGGAGATTATTGACGATTTTGTAATGAAGCTCCGTATGGCGCGCCACCTTAGAACACCCGAATATAACGAGCTTTTCGGCGGCGACCCGATGTGGATTACTGAAGCAGTAGGCGGTATGGGTGAGGACGGAAGAACCTTAGTTACAAAATCAAGCTTCCGTATTCTTAATACCCTTTACACCCTCGGCTCTTCACCGGAGCCAAACCTTACTGTTTTATGGTCTAATGCGCTACCTCGCGGATTTAAAAAGTTTTGCACCAAGGTTTCTATTGACACTGATTCTATTCAGTACGAAAACGACGACCTTATGCGCCCAATCTTTGGTGATGATTACGCAATCGCTTGCTGTGTTTCGGCAATGCGTGTTGGTAAGCAGATGCAGTTCTTCGGCGCGCGTTGTAATTTGCCTAAATTATTGCTTATCGCTTTAAACGGTGGCTATGATACTACAAGCGATATCCATATTGGCCCGCAAAAGCCGGTAATAGACGGCGATGTACTTGATTACGATAAGGTAATGGAGCGTGTGGATGAATATTTAGCATGGCTTGCAAAGCTTTATGTCAATACAATGAACATTATCCACCGAACTCACGATAAGTACGCCTATGAAAAATCGCAAATGGCTTTACACGACACTAAGGTTGAGCGTCTTATGGCGTTTGGTGTAGCAGGTCTTTCGGTTATAACCGACTCTTTAAGTGCTATTAAATATGCTAAGGTTAAGCCTGTAAAGGATGTAAGAGGTTATATTGTAGATTTTGAAACCGAGGGCGAGTTCCCGACCTTTGGTAATGATGATGACCGTGTTGACTCTATCGCACAGGAAATCACCCACAAAACTATTGTAGAGCTTCGCAAAACACCCACCTATCGTGATGCTATTCATACCCTTTCGGTGCTTACTATCACATCGAATGTTATGTATGGTAAGAATACAGGCGCTACACCCGACGGCAGAAAAGCAGGCGATGCATTCGCACCCGGTGCTAACCCCATGCACAATCGTGAAAAGAACGGAGCTTTGGCGTCTCTTAACTCTGTTGCTAAAATAAACTATGACGATTGCCGTGACGGTATTTCCAATACCTTCTCTATTACACCCGAAACCTTAGGTAAAGAAAAGGGTGAGCAAGTTAACAATCTTGTGGCTATTTTGGATGGTTATTTTGCAAAAAACGCGCACCATATCAATGTAAATGTGCTCAACCGCGAAACCTTGCTTGAAGCATATAACAACCCTGAAGCATATCCCAACCTTACAATTCGTGTTTCGGGCTATGCGGTAAACTTTCATAAGCTATCACGTGAGCAACAAAAAGAGGTTATAAGCCGTACCTTTCACGAGGTTATGTAATGGGTAGAATAAGTTCTTTACAGTCTTTAGGTACACTCGATGGACCCGGCATACGCTATGTTGTATTTATGCAGGGTTGCCCATTGAAATGCGCTTGCTGTCACAACCCTGAAACCCACGATGTAAACGGAGGACAAGAGTATACCGCAGACGAGATAGTCGAAAAGGTTGTAAAGTATAAAGAATACTTTGGTGAAACGGGCGGTATAACCCTTTCGGGCGGAGAACCGCTTTTGCAAGCAGAGTTTGCTGCCGAAATTTTTAAAAAGGCGAAGCAACAAGGAATAAACACTTGCCTTGACACCAGCGGTTGTATTTTGAATAATAGTGTTAAAGAACTGCTTAAATACACAGATTACTGTATGCTGGATATTAAATACACAACCGATAAGCTTTATAGGGAATATGTGGGTTGCAGTATTGATACTCCGCTTGAATTTTTAAGGTATTTACATCAAAACAAAATTCCTACCCGTATAAGACAGGTTATAGTTCCCGATATTAACGATACAAAAGCTGATATAGATGCTTTATATGAGCTTATAAAAGGCTTTGAAATTGATAGGGTCGAGCTTTTACCATTTAAGAAAATTTGTCAGACTAAATATGATAATTTAGGTTTAAAGTTTCCCTTTGGAAATTTGGAGTCTGCCGATGTAAAAAAAGTTAAAGAGTTGCAGGAAAAAATAAATATGATATTAGAAAAATGACAAAAGCTTTGGCTTTTGTCATTTTTCATAAATATTGCAAACATTTGTAATATGATTTTAGTTGAAAAGCGCATAAAATTATGTTATTATCTAACTGTAAATATATGGAAAATATTTGCAATAAAATCTCTTGTTTATATGCTATTCTAATGAGAGGTTAATGAAAGGCGGAGATTGTTGTGTTTTAGTACATTAAGAAATCAAAAATCAAAATAAAAATGAAATTAAATTAAGAAAAAGAGAGTGATTTCATGTATAAAAACTTGGTTTCTGTTACATTATCAATATTATTGTTGGCTATAGTAATTATAATATAGATTCTTCTGCGGTTTATCCACAAAGATATAATGTTGGTGCTAAGCACGCAGTTGAAAAACTGACAACCCAATTTGCAGAGGGTAAGGATTTTACAATTTATGTATTTTTACCTGCGGAAAGTACGGGTTATACATTAAAACTTAACGGTTTGGAATATTACATCGAGAATACTGGCACAAATATGGACAATTTGTTAAATAAGACAATTGAACTTATAGAAAAATATTCAACAGCATCATTAATATAATGCGGGGTGGCAAATTATGAAAAAATTAAAAATAGTTCTTTCAATTTTATTGGTTATTGTTTTCGCTTTACCAACATTAACTGCTTCAGCAGAGTATTTTGTTGATGATATAGAATTTAATGACGGTATAAAAAATGATGGTACGTGGTTTTACACTCTTAACAAAAAAAGCAAGACGGCAACAATCTGTGCTTATAGGGGTGATGAAGTTGATTTGGTAATTCCTGAAACGGTTGAAGAAATTTATACGGTTACTGGACTTACGTTAATATGTCCTGGCATAGGAGAGGGTTTTGATGTTTTTCCAGTACTTTCTAACCGCAATGAAGTAGAAACTTTGACTATACCTAAAACATTAGAAAAAATCACTACTGATATTGTTCGTTTGGTTGATACCACTAATTACGAATTAGTAGAGAATGGAAGAGTTATTGTATCCGGTTGTTGCTTTGGCTGGTTTGAAAATTTAAAGGAATTTATAGTTGATTCTGAAAACAAGTATTTTTCTTCGGAAGACGGGATATTATTCAATAAAAATAAAACCGCTTTAATAAGTTACCCCAACGGCAAAACCGAAAAATCATATACTGTACCAAAAACTGTAACCAATATTCTCGGCGAAGCATTTCACAAGGCTAAGTTTGAAGAACTTATAATAACTGAAAATGTGAAGAAGATTGGAAAGATTTTTGATACACCAGAAAAGTACAAATACAGTATTCTTAATATTAATCTTGATAAATCAGATTTAAAGAAAGCTGAATTGTTACGAGGCGAAGTGACGGTTTATAAGGATTCACCCGCACATAAATATTTTCAAAGTCTAATAGATGGAAAAATATATAATCCGCCGGTACTTACAGTGATTGATAACCCCTATATAGAAGAGAAAGATAAAACCGAGAACAAAAAGGAAGAAAGCAAGGGTGAGAAAACCGAAAGTAAGGATACTTCGCCTAAAAATGAACAATCTACCGTGAGCAAATCTCAAAAAGATAAAAGCCAAAAGGTGACTTCAAAGCAAGATGGCGTTGTATCAAAAACGGAATCTTTAGAAAGCGTAGAAAATACCGATAATACTGTAAGTGAAGATAAGTCAATTACCGAAAGTGAAACACAACCGAAAAGAAAAAATAATCTTCCTAAGATTATAATTGTTTCTATATTGGCGGCGCTTATCATTGGCGGTGGAATTAAAACCGTACTTGTTCTTAGGCAAAAGAAATCATAAGCTTTTAAAATATTGAAACAAACGAAAGAAACCGCCCTGTTGGACGGTTTCTTTTATATTATAAAAGGGGAAACGGTTATTAAAGTAACACAATGTTTTAGGACATATCCATTTACAACCCCTAAAACATAATATGCAAAGTTACTTAATAGGTGACTTGC
>JAZQYX010000052.1:0-1908 GCA_045633725.1 Acutalibacteraceae bacterium
TATATAGTACACTGGGACATCGTTGATAGTTTCAGTTACCGGAGATTCATTAGCAGATACACTAAATGCAACCGCGCAGCACGAAAGAATCAACGCAACCGTTAGTACCATACTAAGCAGTTTGTAGATTTTTTGCTTCATAAAAAAACTCCCTTTCTTAAAAGCTTTTAATATATAATACAATATAATATTTATAACCAAAAATATAGTGTTATAAAACAAGAAACAAAGCGTCTATTATCGATTTTAGGCACTTTTGCTATAACTTCTTAAATTTTGGGTATAATTATACAAATTTATTATAAGGTATTTTGTCTGCCGTGTCAACCCTTTTTATCTTTTTTTTGACCGAAATTTTACTTAATTTTTGCAAATTATTGTTATTTGCCTTTTGTCTTTTTTACGCAAAAAACGCCCCAATGTAATTGCGAGTGTATGCGATGATTTTTATATGCGAAAATAAGCAGTCGCAAAAAGCGACTGCTTATTCAAAATTAGTTTAAATTACACAGTTTTCTTCTTTTTAATAACAAGGAAGAAGATTAATACACCAACTACAACTAATGCAACAACCGAAGCAACGATTACCCAAATAATCCAACCGTTATCTGTTTCGTCTGCGTTGGTATCAATAGACGGTTCATACTTAAGCTTAACATCTAAAGTAATGTTTTCCTTAATAGAAACTGTTCTGAATAGATATTCACTACCATCAGAATTAATGGCGTAAAGCTCATACTCGCCTACCGGAATATCTGCAAATCCAAACGAACCGTTAGCATCTGTAATGGCTTCACCAATACCTCTTAATACAATTTTTAAATCCTTAACAGTTTCAAGGTTTGGTGTGTATACTGTGCCCTTAAGGTTACCGCTGGGTACAATTTCTTCAACATTTTCAGAATCGGTACTAGTCTGAGTATCGGTTATAACTTCATCACTGTAATAACCGTCATTTGAGAAATCATCATCACCAGAATTATCAGAATTAACGACTTCTTCTACAACTATACCGCTTGTATCACTTACAATAGTAAATACAACACTTTCATCTTGTGAAATGTATGCGGTGAAACCTGTGTGTATTTTTTCTTCACCATCCAATATATACAAATCATAGAAATCTGCAAGGATAGTACCAAAATCAAACTTGCCCTTTGAATTTGTTGTGGCTTTGTATGTAGTTTCTTCCGAAGCTAAGAGGAACTTAACACCCTTTAAACCTTTGCCGTTTTGGTCTTTAAATGTACCGCTAGCCTTAGCGTAAGTTGCAAACACTTCTTCTTGAATAATATCTTCTTTGTTCCACCACTCACCATCTTGCGGGTTGTTGAGGTAGCTAAGATATGCAGCATAAGAGTAGTCCTTATCCATAAGCTGAAGCACTTGATAGCCGTCAGTCCAATAAGATTTACCAACACCACCCTTAGCACCTGAGAAGATTTTACCCCAGAAGTCATAGCGTAAAGCAATTTCGTCAAGAGCATTGTGGAATTTGTTTCCGTCTAAAAAGAGGTCTGTTTTTTCAGGATCATCTTTTCTATAAACGGTACGGTCTAAAAGAAGGCCTTCGTCGTGAGAAGCGATTTTTGTTCCGACAAATAATTTGTGACCTTCCTTATCGATTGTATCTTGAGTTAACGTAAATTCGGAAACCACTTTATAGAAATAACCCTCAGGAGTTCCTTCTTTTCCTAAACGTTCTGCAGATATAACATCAAGAAGTGTTACCATTTGTCTATTATCTTCAAGAACTAGAGGTTCAGTAACATCATAATTGTGGCAAAAAATAGTATATTCAAATACATATCGCACATCGGCTTCAAGGTATGCCCTTTGCACAATGTGTTTACCACTACCGCCACCTATCTTAAAGTAAAGCATCTTATCTGGATTATCAATTATAGG
>JAZQYX010000053.1:0-145513 GCA_045633725.1 Acutalibacteraceae bacterium
CTTGTCAGTTTATAAAGAGGCGGTTTTGCTAAGTATACGTGACCTGTTTCAACCAACGGACGCATAAATCTGAAGAAGAAGGTTAAAAGAAGTGTCTGAATATGTGCACCGTCGACGTCGGCATCGGCCATGATAACAACTTTATCATAACGCAATCTTTCAATATTGAATTCTTCACCGATACCTGTGCCGAGCGCTTGAATAACAGGTGTTAATTTATCGTTGCCGTAAACTTTATCAGCTCTTGCCTTTTCAACGTTCAACATTTTACCCCAAAGCGGTAAAATTGCCTGGTAGGTACTGTTTCTTCCTTCCACAGCAGAACCGCCTGCCGAGTCACCCTCGACGATAAATAATTCGGTTTTAGTGGGATCATCCGAAATACAGTCCTTTAATTTTTCGGGCATTCGGGTTTTACCGCCAATACCTGACTTATTACGAGAGGCGTCTCTTGCTTTTTGTGCTGCTTCACGCGCGTTAGAAGCAGCTATTGCTTTATCAATAATAATTTTGCTTTCTGCGGGATTTTCTTCCAAGAAACGATAAAGCTGGTCGTTAATGATATCTCTTACTAACTGACCTACCGAAGTATTACCAAGTTTTGCTTTAGTCTGGCTTTCAAATTGTGCATTAGAAAGCTTAACCGAAACTACAGCAACCAAACCTTCTAAAACGTCGTCACCCTTAAGGTTATCGCAGCTTTCTTTAATTTTTTTAAAATCGTGAGCGTACTTGTTAACAACCCTTGCAACAGTCTGACGGAAAGCAGATTCGTGAGTGCCACCGTCTATAGTATGCAAGGTATTAGCAAACGACATAATTTTATTATCATAAGCAGTAGACCAAATAAGTGCAATTTCTGCGTTTTCGTCACCCTTACTGCCTGATAAGTAGATTACATTTTCGTTTAAAGGCTCTTTCTTTATACCTGATAAAATATATTCAACATAAGACTTAATACCCCCTTCAAAACATAAATCGTCAGTTTTATCTTTTGTAAGGCTATCTGTGCGCTTATCAGTTAAAACTACGCGTATGCCTGCATTTAAAAAAGCTTGCTCGCGAAGTCTTTTTAAAAGGGTATCATAATCGTATTCGGTAGTATCTGTAAAAATAGTAGGGTCGGGCTTAAAGGTTACTGTAGTACCTGTTTCGCTCGTTTCGCCTATAATTTCTAAATCGGTTACGGTATTTCCCTTTTCATAGCGTTGCTTATAAATATTCTTGCCGTCTTTTACTTCAACCTCAAGCCAGTTTGAAAGAGCATTAACAACCGAAGCACCAACACCGTGCAAACCGCCCGAAACCTTGTATCCGCCGCCGCCGAATTTACCTCCTGCGTGCAAAATAGTAAATACAACCGTTACGGTAGGAATACCCTTTTGCGGGTTTATACCAACAGGAATACCACGACCGTTATCGCTTACTCTTATTATTCCGTCGTCCAAAATTTCAACAGTAATCTTATCGCAGTAACCAGCTAACGCTTCGTCTATAGAGTTATCCACAATTTCATACACCAAATGGTGTAATCCTCTTTCTCCGGTAGAGCCTATATACATACCGGGTCTTTTTCTTACCGCTTCAAGTCCTTCTAATACCTGTATAGAATTTTCGTCATAACTTTCATTTACAGGTGTTGTAATTTCGTTACTCATATTTTTTTCCTTTCAGTGTAACTTATTTAACAATTATCCCTTGCCTTTTAGTAAGCGTATTGGGAGAAATTTGTGAAATATAAACTTTATTTTTATTTGTTAATATAAAAGATTTTGGTAGTTCGTAGGAAACATTAACTACCTGCTTGTTTTTTTCGGCGTTAGATAAAAAATCTCTTGTAGTTTTTGAAACGGTGCTTTTTTCTAAATCAAAAATACCTATAATGTTGTTTTCGTTTACTACAAAATCGCCGCCTAAATGAATATACATTAAAAAACTTCGCCGCCTTTTACATTAAAAATCTTGCCGTTTTTTAAATTTTCAATATTACTGTAATCACAGCAACTTAAAAATGTTTGCATTTCTTTTGTATGGTTAAGTACAAAATTTTGACGGCTTTTATCTAATTCACTCATAACATCGTCGAGCAAAATTACAGGATATTCTCCTGTTTTTTTGTTTATAACTTCGGCTTCAGCTAATTTTACTGCAAGCGCCACACTGCGCTTTTGTCCTTGCGAGCCGTAGTTTCGAGCAGAAATATAGTTTATTTTAAAATCTATATCATCTCTATGCGGACCTACTGTTGTAACACCTGAAAACATATCTTCTTTTCTTGTTTTCTTCAAGGCTTCTTCTAAATTTTCAGAACAAGACGATATATATTTTACTTCTAATTTTTCTTTTCCGTTAGAAATACCATCATAAAGGGTAGGTAAAAATTCCTGTAATAATTCTAAATACCGCTTTCGCATATCTATAATTTTTGTGCCTATAGTTGCAATTTCATTTTCAAACGCATCTAACATTACAAAAAGAGTAGAATCGTATTTAAAATCCTTTATTATTTGATTTCTTTGTGTTACTGCCCTTATATATTGCTTTAATACAGAAATATAAGACGGATAAATTTGACAAATTGCCGAATCAATAAATTTTCTACGAAGTTTAGGCCCTTCTGAAACAATATTAAGATCTATAGGAGAAAAAACAATAGCATTAAAATTTCCCGCTAAAGCACTCGCAGATTGTAACTTTTTATTATTTAAAAAAGCAGTTTTTTTAGTTTCAAATTGAAGCGAAGCTTTATTTTTTATGCCTTTACTTTTAAATTCTAAATGACAGATTGACTTTTCTTCTTTAAATTTTAAAAATTCACTATCTTTTGCTCCACGAAAGCTTTTTGCTCCTGTGAAAAGCCAAATTGCTTCAATAAGATTTGTTTTTCCCTGTGCATTTTCTCCGCAAATAACATTCATATTTTCAAAAGGCAAAATATGAACATTACTTAAATTTCGAAAGTTTTTACACTCTAAATCTAAAACAATCATACAATTTCAATGCCTTGGCCTTCAAATTCAACTTTATCTCCTTTACGAAGTTTTTTACCTCTCATAGTACAAACTTCACCATTAACCTTAACCTCGCCTTCTTGTATAACAATCTTTGCGTGGCCTCCGGTTACAACTAAGTCACCCAACTTCATAGCACTGTCAAGGCGGATAAAATCTTCTTTAATAGAAATTTTATTATATTCCATTATTTTAACCTCATAGGCATTATCATATATTTAAAGTTGTCACTATCTATAGGAGTAATAAGTACACCCGCATTAGGACCATTAAATAAAATGTTTACATTTTCATCTTCTATTGCTTTTAAGGCATCTAATAAATAGTGGTTATTAAGACCTATTTCAAAATTTTCGCCCTCTAATTTTGTATTAAAGGTTTCAGTACTTCTTCCTTGCGCAGTAGCGCAGGTAAATATTACATTTAATTCATTAAAATAGCATCTTACAGGAGTTGTAAATGATTCGCTAATAAGTAAGGATACTCGTTCAATAGTATTTATTAAATCCCGTGTATTAACGGTTACTTTTTGCTTATATTCTCGAGGAAGAGTTTTTTGATAATTAACAAAATCACCCTCTAAAAGACGGGAAATAAAGGTATAACCGTTTACTATAAAGCTTATAAGGCGCTCTCCTACATTTATTGTAATATTTTCTTTTTCATCTTCTATAAGCTTTACTGCTTCATTTATGGCTTTACTTGTAACAGTAAATTCCATATTTTTATCAAAATCTATATTTTCTTTCTTTATAGCTAAACGGTAGCCATCTATTGCAACAAACTGAATAAATCCGTCAAAAAGGGAAATATTTATACCTGTAAGGATAGGTTTGCTTCCTTCGGTTATCGCTGCTGCAAAGGAAGTACCTTTTTTCATTTGGTTTAAAAGCTTCCCTTCTATCGAAAAACTGTTTGCATTATTAACAGAAGGAATTTCAGGAAAATCAGTAGCGGCCATTCCCATAATATCAAAAGTAGCATCACCGCTTTTAATATTACAGTTAAGACGGTCATCAGCAGAAATTTCTACTGATTCACCATTCATTTTTCTTAAAATTTCAGTAAGCAAGCGGGCATTTATTACTATATCTCCTTCCTGCTCGCATTTAGCATATATTTCTTTTTTCATACCCATTTCAAGATTATATGCTACAAGAGTAATTTTTCCTTGTTCTGCAGAAATAAGTATACCTTCAAGTATTGGCATAGAAGTTTTTGAACCTACTATGCTTTGAAGTTTTGAAACTGCTTCAAGTAATTTTGTTCTTTCGCAATAAAAAATCATTTTTTTCCTCCTAAAAAAAGAATAATAAAATAAAAGTAATAGTAAGGGATGTTAAAACGGTTAATAAATCGAATTCAACCTTTAAAATAAACAAAATTTAGTGTTAATAAAAAACTTAATAAAAATTTTATAATTTTAATAAGTTTCTATTATTAACATACTGTTTAATAACTTCTATGTTAATTAAGGTTGATTATGTTAATAACTTTTAATATACCGTTTGGTTAGAAGAAAGTAAATTTTTAATAATATCTTCTACTAATTCTTTTTGGTATGGCTTGTCCTTTAAGAAGTTTTCAATCTTATTTACATTATAAAGAACGGTTGTATGGTCTTTACCGAAACATTCACCTATTTGTTTGTAAGAAAGGTCTGTCGTTTCTCTTGAAATATACATTGCAACCTGTCTTGCAAGAGCTAAGGAAGCGGTTCTTCTGTTTGAAAGAATATCACTTACCGAAACATTATAGGTTTTAGCAACTTCATTTATAATATTGTCAACCTTTATAGGCTCAGGCTTATCATCAGTAATTACATCGCGCACCGCCGACTGCACAACTGAAAGATTTAAAGGATGTGTTTGAATAGAAGTATAAGCGTAAAGCTTTTTTATAACCCCTTCAATTTGGCGTGTGTTTGATTTTATATGGTCAGCAATATAAAATACAAGGTTTTCTTCCAATTTAATACCGTATTGTTCGGCTTTTTTATTTATAATACCTACCCTTGTTTCAAAATCGGGGTTAGTAATATCTGCAAACAGTCCACCTTCTAAGCGGGAACGAATACGGTCATCAAGAGTTTTAATTTCTCTTGGTGGACGGTCAAGCGTTACAACAATCTGCTTATTCTTTTCCATAAGGGTGTTAAAGGTATTAAAAAATTCTTCCTGAGTTTGTTCTTTACCGGCGATAAAATGAATATCGTCAATTAAAAGAACATCTACATTACGGAACTTGTGGTGGAAGTCTTCAATAGTACCTAAACCTAACTTGCCTTGCTGAAGGGAAGTGATAAGTTGGTTTGTAAAATCTTCAGCGCGAATAAATTCGGTAATCTTTCGCGGATACTTATGTTTAATATGATTTTTTATAGCAAGCATAAGATGGGTTTTACCCACACCCGAAGGACCGTAAATTACAAGCGGGTTATAAGTAGGCTGCGGAATTTCACATTCAGCTACCGCTAAAGATGCCGCGTGGGCAAAGCGGTTAGTAGAGCCTACAATAAAGTTATCGAAAGAGAAAAAGTCTTCAAAAGTAAGTCCTTGGCTATATTTTTCCGCGTTTAAAATTTCCTCTTCGTCATCCCGCATAATAACCTTAAATTCCATAGGTATACCCATTACGGTTTTTATGCAGGTATTAAAAAGCTCGGTATATGTTTTTTCAACGATTTCAAGCTTATAGGAATCGTTTAAAGAAACAACAAATTCACTGTCGTTAAAGAAAACGGGTTTTAAATCTTTTAAAAAGCAGTTAAAAGCGATTTCTGAAATAGATTTTTTAATTTCGTCGCAAATAGCATTCCATATTTCATCTAATGGAGTATTTGACATAATTTTTCACCTCGTAATATAAAATTTTTTAAAAATAATGTTCTTATATATAATATATCTATATTAGTATATCATACTATAATAAATTTTGCAACTTTTTTAGTAAATTTAGGGGATAAAAATGAATAATAGAACAGACCTTGCAACAGAGCTTGAAAAAAAGTATATAAAAACCCGAAAAAAAGAGATAAAAGTAGGAAAAATTAAAGTAGAATTTATAGAACTTAAAGAAGATTTTTATAATTTTAAAAAAGGCAATAAGTACATCACATTAAATATTGGAAATATAAATTATATTACTTCTTTTGAAGAAATAGAAAAAGCAATAAATATAAGCTTAAATGAGCTTTTACCCCAAAAAAGACAAAGAGTTTTAGTAGTGGGACTTGGTAATAGCGAAATAACTAGCGACTCGGTAGGGCCTAATACCTGTGAAAGAATATTAGCAACAAGGCATATTGCAGGCGAATTTTCCAAAAATTTAGGTATTCCTAATTTAAAAAGTGTAGCTACTATTACGCCAAGTGTTTTAGGCAAAACAGGTATAGAATCAAGCGAGACTGTTAAAGCAATAGTAGAAAGCATAAAACCTAATGCAGTAATAGTAATAGATGCTCTGTGCGCAAGTAACAGCGATAATCTGTTTTCGGTAATACAGCTTACAAATAGCGGAATATCCCCGGGCTCTGGTGTAAAAAATACTCGCAAAGAATTAAGCTATAATACCTTGGGAGTGCCTACAGTTGCAATAGGTATACCAACAGTTGTAGAAGCTTCTACAATTGTAAGGGAATTTTCAAAAAATCATAACCAAAAAATTAAAGACCTTTTATTAACGCCAAAGGATACCGACCTTCTTTCTCACCGCATAAGCGAAATATTAGCGCACTCTTTAAATCTTTTTTTACAACCCGATACTGACCGCGAAGTTTTGCTTAGTTTAGTCTAAAACAAACTTTTTAAGCATAAACTTTTTTGGGGTGAAGAAATGAAGAGTAACTATTCTTATATCCGACTTATTTTGTGTTATATAATTTGTTTAATATTTTTGTTTTATGCTTTTTTCGGGAACAATACTATTAAACTCAAAATTCCGCCGACATTCACCGACAACTTTGAAAAAACCGAGCCAAAAACAGAAAAAACACAAGAAAATTTACAAGAAAGCATAAAAAACACCCCAAAAGAGCAAAGCGAAAAAGAGCAAGAAACAGGTAAAGCCGAAAAAAGTGACTCTAAAGCAGTTTCGGCGGAGGCTATAAAAGGCAAAGTTATAACGCGCTATATTTCGCCTTATAACGCGCCGCAAAGCTATTCGGGAGTGTATCTTAAAAATTCTACGGGTGTGGCTATTGATATAAAAAAACTGCTCGAAAAAAAGAGCAGCTTTAAAATAGAAAAAAACACCGAACCGCAGGTTCTTATAATGCACACTCATACCACCGAAACCTTTATGGAAAAGGAAAGCGATTATTATACCGAAGACTTTAAAGCCCGCACTACCGATAACTCTAAAAATATGGTTAAAATAGGGAAAATCATAGCCGAAAAGTTAAACGCTAACGGCATAAAAACTTTGCACGATACAACCAAGCACGACTACCCTGAATATACCGGCAGCTATGGCAGGGCAGCAACCACAATAAACGGCTATTTGAAGAAATATCCAAGCATTAAAATAGTGCTTGATTTACACCGCGATTCAATTTCTTCGGATGGAGGAAAAGCCAAATTAGTAACCACAATAAACGGCAAAAAAGCGGCACAAGTAATGCTTGTTATGGGTTCGCAAACGGGTAGCATAAAGGACTATCCAAACTGGAAAGAAAACCTTTCATTAGCTTTTAAATTACAGCAAACAATTGAAACGATGTATCCCACATTGGCGCGTCCTGTAATGCTTGCATCGAAAAAGTATAATCAGTCGCTTACAACCGGATCGCTTCTCTTAGAATTTGGTACCGAGGTTAACACTTTAGAGGAAGCAAAATATTCAGCCGAGCTTGTGGGCGATTCGTTAGCAAGCCTTTTAAATACATTAAAATAGGAGAATAAAATTGAACTCGTTTTTAAGAAAAATGGTAGTTTCGGCGGTGGTTACCGCCTGTATTTTGTTTGGATTTATGGTGGCATGTAAAGCATATTGCGGAATAAGAAAAATCGGGTTTGGAGAGTATGAAAGTGCCATAAAAATAAAAGAAGGAGAAATAAAAATTTTTGATTATATCTATAAATATTAAAACCCTCGGAGAGATTTCTCCGAGGGTTAATTATGCATTAGTCTATGTCTTTTCCGCAACAACGCTTATATTTTTTACCGCTACCGCAAGGACAAAGTGCATTTTTACCAACAACACCATTTCCTCTAACGGTTAAAGGCTTGTCGCCGGTTCCCGTTTCTTCGGCAACCTTTTCGCGCTTTACTTCTTCGTCCTTTTTAACCCTGACGGTTAAAACTAATTTAGCGGTTTGCTCACGAATAGCGTTCGTCATATTTTCAAACATATCGAAGCTGTCATTACGGTATTCAATAACAGGGTCGTGCTGACCGTATGCGCGCAGTCCTATACCTTGACGCAACTGGTCCATAGCGTCAATATGGTCCATCCAGTTGGTATCAACGCTTCGAAGAAGCATCACACGCTCAATCTCGCGCATTAAGTCATTACCGAATTCGGCCTCACGCGCATCGTAAATACGGCGGGCTTTTTCCTTTAATTCGGCCGCAACCGCTTCACGAGAGGTGTTTGCAAGCTCTTCGGTAGTAAAGGTTAAATCGGAAGGGGAGGTTATCCAACCGCCAAAATACTCTTTAAGACCCTGTAAATCCCAATTATCGTGAATAGCATTATCGTTTAAGAAAATTTGGCAATACGAGTCAATTGTATCGTCAATCATCTTTAAAACAGTTTCTTTAAGGTTTTCGCCGTCTAAAACTTTGCTGCGTTGAGAGTAAATAATATCGCGCTGCTTGTTCATAACATCGTCATATTGAAGCACATTTTTACGAATGGCAAAGTTAATGCCTTCCTTTTTCTTTTGCGCATTTTCAATGGTATGCGAAAGCATAGTGTTTTCAAGCGGCATATTTTCGTCTACCTTTAAGGTATCCATAAGCGCGGTAATACGCTCACCCCCGAATAGACGCATAAGGTCGTCTTCAAGCGAGATAAAAAATTGAGTGTTACCGTTATCACCTTGACGACCCGCACGACCGCGAAGCTGGTTGTCAATTCGCCTTGAATCGTGGCGCTCGGTACCTATAATAGCAAGACCGCCTGCTTCTCTAACTTTTTCGGCTTCGGGAGCAATTTCTGCTTTAAATTTTTGGTAATATTCTGAATATTTTTCTCTCGCCGCCAAAATTTCTTTATCTTCGGTTTCGGCAAAGCCGGTAGCCTCAATAATTAGTTCTTCTGAAAGGCCGTCGTGCCGGAGAGCCGCTTTTGCTAAATACTCTGCATTACCGCCCAGCATAATATCAGTACCACGGCCTGCCATATTGGTAGCAATGGTAACCGCACCAAGCTTACCTGCTTGGGCTATAATTTCGGCTTCTTTTTCGTGGTGTTTAGCGTTTAAAACATTGTGCGCAATACCGCGACGCTTAAGCAGAGCTGACAAAAGCTCCGATTTTTCGATTGTAATAGTACCAACAAGCACGGGTTGACCTTTTTTGTGGTATTCTGCAATTTTATCTATAACCGCATATAATTTTGCTTTTTCGGTTTTGTAAACTACATCATTTTCGTCAATGCGCGCAATAGGGCGGTTTGTGGGAATTTCAATAACATCCAATTTATAGATTTCCTGAAATTCGGTTTCTTCGGTCATAGCGGTACCGGTCATACCCGAAAGCTTGTTATAAAGGCGGAAAAAGTTTTGGAAGGTTATAGTAGCAAGCGTTTTGGACTCTTTAGCAATTTTTACGCCTTCCTTGGCTTCAATAGCCTGATGTAAGCCTTCGTTATAGCGCCTGCCAAACATAAGACGGCCTGTAAATTCGTCAACAATTATAACCTCGCCGTCTTTTACAACATAGTCAACATCACGCTTCATAATACCGTGAGCGCGAATCGCTTGGTTAATGTGGTGCGCAATAGCAATATTCTCGCTATCGTTAAGGTTTTCAATGCTAAAAAATTCTTCGGCTTTTCTTACACCCTCAGGCGTTAAAGTACAGCTTCTTGCCTTTTCGTCTACAACATAATCGCCGTCGTAGTTGGTTTCGGCATCGCTTGCTTTATCGTCCATTTCTTTTATTTTAAATACTTTAAGACCCTTTGCAAAGCGGTTCGCAGCGGTGTATAAATCGGTGGATTTATCGCTTTGACCTGAAATAATAAGCGGAGTTCTCGCTTCGTCTATAAGGATAGAGTCAACCTCGTCGACTACAGCAAAATTATGCTCGCGCTGAACCTTTTCTTCTTTGTAGGTTACCATATTGTCGCGCAAATAGTCGAAGCCTAATTCGTTATTGGTACAGTAGGTTATATCTGCATTATAGGCTTCGCGTTTTTCTTCCTTATCCATGCCGTGAATAATAAGACCAACCGTTAGCCCCATAAACTTGTAAAGCTTACCCATCCACTCAGAGTCACGCTTTGCAAGGTAATCGTTTACTGTTACAATATGAACGCCCTTACCTGAAAGCGCATTTAAATATGCGGGCAAGGTGGCAACCAAGGTTTTACCTTCACCTGTTTTCATCTCGGCAATACGGCCTTGATGGAGTATAATGCCACCTATAATCTGAACGGGGAAGTGGCGCATACCAAGTACGCGGTCACTTGCCTCTCGGCAAGCGGCAAAGGCTTCGGGCAAAAGGTTATCAAGGCTTTCACCTGTGGCTATGCGTTCTTTAAATTCTACAGTTTTATGTCTAAGCTCTTGGTCAGACAAAGCTTTATATTCTTCCTCAAGCGCTAAAACCTTTGTTTGCAAAGGTAATATTCTTTTAATTTCTTTTTGACTGTAGTTGCCAAAAAGTGTTTGAAGTAAACCCATAATTTATATCGTCTCCAGTAAAAACCATAAATATAATTGTAATCATTATACTACATTTTTATAAAAAAATATAGTATAATTTGTAAATTTTTAAAAATTAAAATAATGCGGTGGCAAATGGCAACAATATTTTTAAAAGGAGTGGTTACAATGCAAAAAAATGCAACAAATTTTATGAAAGGTTTAGGCACGGGAATGGTCGCAGGAGCCACTGTGTTGGTGGTAGGTAAAATGATGCTCAAAGACCGCAAAAAAGTGGAAAAAGGCGGCACAAAAGTAATTAAAGCTGCAGGCCAGATTATTGATGGTGTGCAGACAATGTTTAAATAAAAATAAAAAGGGAAGCGGAGAAAATGAAATTCTTCGCTCCTTTAATTTTTAAATTAAGACTTTTTATTTTTAAAAAGTTTATATGGCAAATCTATTTTTGTGCTTCATAAAGACTAATATTGCCCGAAAGTATAAAGCAAAATGCAACTGAGGGGATAAAATACTAAAAAACACCACTTGAAAAAGCTCAAACCCAAGGTAAAGACAAACGCATATTGGTAGCAAAGCCAATTAAAAACGAAAAAGAGAGAAAAGATATACAAGCAAAGAAAACGGTAACGCTTCGCAAATTTTAGCGCATATTTTTTTAATTTTCCACCTGTTAGTAAATGATTGTAATTTCTATATTGCTACATACTGTTATACAACAAAACATTTTGTATTTATTGAAAATTTTAATGTATCCAACTTGTGGGAATTAAAAAAGTATAAGGAGCAGTAACAATTGCAAAAATCAGCGATTGTTTTAGCTTAAAGCTTTTATTACATTTTTTAAAAGTTATAAAGAAATTAAAAACAAAAATTAAAACCGATGATAAAAAAATAGCGGGGATTGTTAAATATAGCTCATCTCCCATATATCCGATTTCAAAAACTGCAACCATTAAAAACATATATGCAGCACCAATCAAATCGGAAAGTAGGCCAAAGCAAAAAATTTTAAAAATGTGTTTTTTATATGTGAGTTTTTTATCGGGGATTTTTAATATTAACATACTAATTACAAAAACTAAACTATCAATAATAAAATTGCCTGGCAATACAAACAACCAAACTATAGGAAAAATAAAAAGCATCCAAAAAGGGAATATAACATTGTAAAGTTTAATTCTGTTGCTCATAAAAAACTCCTTCAAAAGTGGTAAATGTATTATATATTATGTAAAGCAAAAAAGCAAGTCGAATAAAAAACACATAACCCCTACCGACAAGTAAGAATTATGTGTTTGGTGGAGCAAACTGTTTAGCACACGAACCCGTGACGCGTGGTACAAACTTTCGTTTTGTACCAACTTGGGCGGATTAGGTGCCGAGCCCCTCGTTTGGTGGCTCAACGCACGGGGCAGTCGAACGCCCTGCTGTAATCCGGCGTCAATCTCCTTTAAGGTAATAGTTCGATTATCTCCGGAATAGTTGAAGGTCAATACTACCTTATCATCATATACAAAAACTGAGTTTAAAAAGATTTTGATCAAGCGCTTCTGACACTCGATATCCGTATAATCCATATTGGTGAACTGATGCAGAAAATGCAGTATACGTTTTTTATTGAGTCCGAGATTTTCTTTCAAGCGGGCTTCTGCTATAGCAATTTTTATTTCGCCTTTCTGTTCCTCAAGTTCATCCATACGACTCTTGGTGGCTTCATTGATAATTCCTTGCTCAATAGCTCTCACCAAATTAGCAATGGATTTTTCAATATCTGCAAGAGCTTGTCTTAAAGATTCGGTATATGACGTTTCCGTATTTTGCTCCAAATAATACTGATACGTATTTTCTGCAATGAATTCGATCATATCTTCATCTTTTACGAGATTGATTATGTATTCTAATACAAGATTTTCGATCCAAGCTTGTCGAACTGGCTTTTTAGTACACAACTTTTTGCGTTGATTATGGCAGTAGTAATAGTGATGACGGTTACCGGTTTTACTTGTTCCGCTTACTCCTACCATCATGGCACCGCATTTACCGCAGAATAACTTTTCGGTTAGCAGATACTCTACCTTGGCATTCTTGTGTGCGGCTGCACGTTGATTGTATTTAAGCATTTCCTGAACCTTATAAAATGTTTCTGTATCCACGATAGGCGGAATGGCGTTCTCTAAACGCACCTCATCCTTATAAGTATAAATACCGATATATTTTTCGTTTTTTAGCATAGTCCGTAAACTGTTATGAGTGAAGGGTTTGCCCTTTAAGGTGCGGTGTCCTCTTGCGTTTAGTTCACGAACGATTTGGGCAATAGTCTGTCCCTGGGCATAGAGATCAAATACAAGTTTAACAGTCGGTGCACTCTCGGGGTCAATGATAAACTTCTTGTCTGGACCTGTGAGGTATCCTAACGGTCTGTTACCGCCGGTGCTCTGTGCTTTTGCGGCGCTGGCACGTTGACCTCTCTTGATATTTTGAGAGAGTTGTTCGGAATAATAGGCTGCCATACCTTCGATAACGGCTTCCAAAATAATGCCTTCGGGTGTGTCGGGTATCATTTCGGCTACATAATAGATTTTAACGCCGTTTTTCTTTAGGTGATATTTGTTAAGCGCTATTTCTTCCTTGTTTCTTCCAATGCGGTCAGTTTTCCATACGATCAGTGCATCAAACTTTTTGTTTGCCGCATCAGAAAGCATCAATTGGAATTGCTCTCGGTTATCGTTTCTTCCGGTCTGTGCTCGGTCAGCATATACATGGATAATTTTTAATCCGTGTGCTTCTGCGTAGCGTTCCGCTTCCGCAACCTGACCTTCAATCGACTGTTCACCTTGTCTATGACTCGAAAAACGGGCATAAACAACAGCGTTCATTATATTACTCCTTTACTGTTTCTAATCCTAAAGCCAGTCTGGCGGTATTGCGATCCTTTAAACTGGCTTTATCATATGCACGTGCAACCTGGATGGCATAGGGCGACAGCTCTGCAGGCACATAAGCTTCTTTGCCCATCCACACTTCAAGGGGAATTTGAAGTGTTTCTGAAAGGCGCATAGCAATGGTAAGAGGCGCATCTTTCATTCGGCGGGTAATGATTGTTCTTACTTGATGATCAGTCAGCCCAGTAACACCGCATACAGCAGGGATATTTAGACCTAAGATGTCGCAAGTAATTTCAATAAATATTTCATAAAAAGGTTTACCACGCAGAGACTCGCACAACTCTCTAAAGGCAGCTTCAAACTCGGTATCGTGAATTAGATAATCCACAGAAACCTTTAACTTTTGAGCGTATTTGAGTACTTGATCGATTTTGGGAGTCCGCTGATCCAACTCATATCTACTAAGAATTTGTTTGGATGTTCCCAGTATCTTAGCAAAATCATCTTGGGACATATCTCGTTCTTTCCTGAGTTCTCTTAGGCGCTCTCCAAATGTAACAAAATGAATTTCTTCCACAGGCATACTATCAATGTATGCCTGTATTTTTTTATTTTCAGTCATAAAAACAACTCCTTTTTTGACATCTGTAAGCGTATTATAGCACATTAAATCAACAAAAGCAATACTAAAATGTTAAAATGCCGAAATTATCAACATATAGTTGACACAGCGAAACGAATGTGGTAGTATAACAACAGAAGTCAACCAATTGGTGATTTTTAGAATTAACTACAACATACCGGTATTGTTTGAGGCAGGAGGTGATAAAAACTATTCCAGTTATTCGGATCGATCCGAAATCTATTCCCAGTATGGAGAAAAAATTACTGTGTGCCACGTTCTTGGAAGCGGTTATTCGTTTTTACAAGGATCCTAACAACGAGCTTGCTTTTCAAAGGTGGTGCGTAGAGAAAGGAGAAAATGCCTATGGATCAAAAGACGGCTGATATGCTTCGAGAGAAATATCCCAATCATATCCCGTTGGAAGTAGCATCAAAGTATTTGGGTGTATCGCCAAGACAATTGTCCAGGCTGATTGCGGAAGGCAGAGAGCCCTATTCGTTGCTTGGCGGCAATATCGGTACGCGACAGAAATACGTTCGTGTTTATACCGAACGGTTGATTGCTTATCTGCGTGGTGAACCGCTGGATTAACAATCAGCAATAACCTTTCGTAAGATTGGTGTTTGCCATTCGGTAAAGCAATCAATATTAAATGTCAGGTGATATGAACGGGCTTTATGCTAATTCATATCACCTGATTTTGTTAGGAGGTTTTAAATGAAATTACACGATAATCAGCTTCGGCTGATACGGCATCTTATCCGTTTCAATACATTGGATTATCTAAGCTGCCTTGAAGTATTAGATGCAAAAAACACGGGCAACAGAGTCGCTTTATCCTATACTTTTCGCCCACTTACAAAGAACGATTATATTGCTAAGAACAAGAATGGTATTGTATCAGTTCTTAAAAAAGGAAGAGATATTTTTCCTAGTGAAAGGCATTTGATTTCTGAAGGCAGCAATACGACAGCAAAGCAACGGGTGCTTCAAGTATCGCGAGTAGCTGCGCTTATGGAGAAAAATGGTGTCATAATAATAGGCAAACTACCCGAAAATGACTTGCCGCATTTTATTCCGTCCGCTTGTTGGCGCAATATTGCCAAGGGCGTGCTATCTACCACTCGTTTTGCAGGCATATTACTTGCCTATGGTAAAAAGTATGCTGTTTACGATATCGGTGATGGAAAAATGGAATGGCAATTGCGGGCTGAAAGCTCCCTGTTTTATACCAAATATGGCTCGTATGAAACCAAGGCAGACGGTATGATACTTATTTGCGATAACGGCAAGCGTGAGAAGATCGCCGAGAATATCATTCGTCAAACTATGTGGAATCGCCGAACACTACTTGAAGAGCATTATACCGAACGTAACAGACCGGTGAACTTTTCAAGATCGCCCATAAAATTACGAACTCAGTATGAGCGCGTATATTTAATTGAACGCGGCAATATTAAGGGCGGCTTGAACTGGATTTATAGAGATGAAGAGATCATCAATAATACTGCTGATGGGAGTCGCATCAATGATGCCAAACTGGGCGATATCGAAGATTGGCCTGTGCGGTATTTTATCAATCCTGCGTATGATCTACTTAAACTGGTATATTTCTTTTCTGCTGTTAAAACGTATCACGCCTTAGAAAAGAACTCCTCTTTTCCGTCACCGGATGTTCGCTATGCTATCATTATGCAACAAGAGGATCTACCAATCATCAATATGTATCCCGATGTCAAAAATTCAGAAAGGGTGAATGTCTATGTATTTAGATTTGAGGAAGACGCTTAAAAAGATAGAAAAGCTGATTACTGAAGCAAACGGTGTTGACGAAAAGAAGCTGACCCGCGCCTATGAGGAAACCCTGCGGTTGCGTTCTCAGTTAATTGGTATCCTTGATGATATTGAAGAGTTTGCTCCAATGCGTCAGACTGAAAACAATAGTGTGCCGGTTCCCCAGACTGAAACCGGCGATAAGCGTGTCGTTGTTATCAAAATCAACGAACCGCTGCCGGCGCTCAAAGAATTAACCGAAGCAGTTGAACTGCATTGGGTTAAACTCATTCACGAAGCTATTGCCAAGGAAAGTCAAACAGGTATTCCTAAGTTCAACAAGGCTTTTGTGCTTATCGAGATTACCACACCGAAAGGAACAAAAAATACAATGGTGTGGGACACCTCAAACAGAGCCATCAACGTTATCATCAACAACCTGAAGGGTATCTTTTTTGAAGATGATAATTTTGAGCATATGGCGTGCGGCATTGTGGCAGACTGGGGTGGAAGCGGTGAAACAACTATCCGAGTCTGTGAGCTGAATGACCTTTTGGGGTGTGCAGTTTTTGATGCAAAAACAGAAAAACCATGACATTCCGAAAAACATCATGGAGAAACTGAAACTGTATTTTAAAAGCAAGCTCAAAAGATACAGAAAAGTTCCAATTTGCCGCAATAATCAATCTCAGTCTGGCATAGAAAAGCCGCGAAAGCCGAAGGGTTCTGTGAGGGGATTTCGCCATTGGCGAAATTTCCGAGCAGAACAGTCAGAGACGGCCCGGCAGTCATAGGGGCAAACCATGCGAGTGTGATGTATGCGAGCAACGTGTTTGCCCCTTTGCAATTCTTACAATACGACAATTTTGATGTAAAATGTTATTCGAGGTGAGGTGGTATGACGAACATATACGGATATGTGCGCGTTTCCAGTACGGATCAAAATGAGGACAGGCAGTTGATAGCTCTGTCCGAGAAAAACATCCCGCAAAGGAATATCTATATTGACAAGCAATCGGGCAAGGACTTTGAGCGCCCAGAATACAAGCGGCTCGTCAAACGATTAAAACCGGGTGATTTACTCTACATACTCAGCATAGACCGTTTGGGGCGAAACTACGAAGAAATACAAAGGCAATGGCGAGTATTAACTAAGGATATCGGCATTGATATTTGTGTGATTGATATGCCCTTGCTTGACACTCGAAACGGCAAAGATTTGATGGGAACTTTTATTGCCGATCTTGTTTTGCAAATACTCTCTTTTGTTGCCCAAAGCGAACGCGAAAACATCAAGAAACGCCAAGCAGAAGGTATAGCCGCCGCAAAGGCGAAAGGCATTAAGTTTGGAAGACCGGAGAAAAGTGTTCCTGATGATTTCCCCAGACTGATTCGAGATTGGGAGAAAAACAAGTTGTCTTTTTCTGAACTTTTGAAGTGCTGTAATATGAGCGAAGCCACATTTTATCGGCGTTTGCGCGAATTTCGACTGATAAATAAGAAAAAATAGGCTCTCAAAAAGTGTACCTTTTGAGAGCCTATTTCGTTATTGTAAATTATACCATAATGCGATTTAAAATGCAATAGAAACACACTTATATGCAACTTTATCAGTCTTTTTTTGGTAAAAACAGCAAAAATTAAGTGCACCTGTAGTCTTTATCAAAAGGTACACCTTTTGATAATCCTGGTATTCGATAATTAAAATATTACTATAAATGAGAGATGGAGAAGTATATGGAACGAAAAATTTGTACTTTCTGTGCTGCAGATGCAACGGGAAACATCTGTACGAATTGCGGTAAGGATATATCTGAATATAAGCCCGCGCCCCATCATTTACAACCTGGGACTATCCTTGCAGGAAAATATATGGTTGGTGGTGTTTTGGGCGAAGGCGGTTTTGGTATTACTTATATAGGCCGTGATACGATATTGGATATGACGGTAGCAATCAAGGAATATTTTCCATCCGGTGTTGTTAATCGCAATAACACTATTTCTGCTGAAATTACTTCTCCTATAGGCGAGGCGATTGCCTTTTTTGAAAAGGGCAAAAAAAGCTTTCTTGATGAGGCACGTATTTTAGCCAAATTTTCAAATGAACAAAGCATTGTGTCTGTTCGCGATTTCTTTTCCGAAAATAATACTGCATATATCGTAATGGAATATTTAGAAGGTGTAGACTTAAAAACCTTTATTGAGAAAAACGGGGCGATGGATTTTAAATCTGCGGTTGATATGTTATCTCCTGTAATGACAGCTCTTTCTAAAATTCATTCACAAGGATTAATTCACCGCGATATCAGTCCGTCAAATATTATGATACTCAATGACGGCACCGTAAAACTTCTTGATTTCGGTGCTGCCAGAGAAGTAAGCGGAGCGGATGAAAAGAGTTTATCCATACTTTTGAAACCAGGCTATGCACCCGAGGAACAATATCGCACTAAAGGTAAGCAGGGGCCCTGGACCGATGTATATGCGATTTCTGCCACAATGTACAAAATACTCACCGGAATTACGCCAGATGATGCAATGAACCGTCTGTTTTCTGATGAATTAAAATCACCAACAGAGTTAGGAATTACTATAGATCCAGTCGCAGAAAAGGCTCTTCTTAAAGGATTAAGCATTACACAAAAAGAACGCTATCAAAGCATTACTGAACTATTAAGAGGATTTCAAGGAATGGATTTAGCACACGACGATTCAAAAACGGTTTATGGAAGTGTTGAATCAGGTGTCGATATTGACAAACCAACAACTTATAAAGCATCGGTTTCAAATGACGACTTAGTTTTTGATAATCGTGATGTTACCGTTTATAAAAATAAACCGGAGACAAAAAACGCAGCGATGGATTGCAATGCGGAAGAAGAGCCTCCAATTTATAACCATCTTAATCCTACTCCAAATCGAGACGCAATAATTAACAAATCTAAAAAGCAAAGAAAAAAGAACAAAAATATTGGTATCGTGTTGTTGTCTGCCGTTTTGCTCATTGTTGCAATCATTGGGTTCTCTACAATCTTTAATGCTCTAGGGAGTGTAACAATTGGCGGTGAAAAAGTAGATAAAAACGACACTCGAATTCATTTGAACAATAAAACGATAACCGTTGATGATATGAAAGCTATTGCATCGATGGGTAAACTAAGCGAAATTAGTTTCTCTAACTGTGCAATAGATAATGGTGCGTTTGAATTTTTAAGCAACATTTCTGCGCCTGTAACAGAATTTAAGTTACATTATTGCACAGGAATTGATGATTACGGCAACATTTCAGAACTTAAATATCTACAGCAACTTGATATTATAGGATGCGGCTTAACAAATGAGCAATTAAAAAAGATCAAGCTGGACAAGTGCGAATATCTAAACAAGGTGTACCTTTCTGAGAACGCCACGTTGTCTGATATCTCCTCATTAGGATCTGTTAAGTTGTTAAACGAAATTGTCGTTGATAAAACTGCAGTGGTCGATTTCTCTGTATTAAAAAATTGCGAGGTATTGCAATCGGTTTCTGCACAAGCGTGTGGAATCACCGATATCGCAACATTAACTAACAAAACGATAACTCATTTGTTTCTGGATGATAATGCAATTGCCGACATTTCAAGTTTTTCAAATTTTGAAGCATTAAACACTCTTGAAATTGGCAAAAATAAAATTTCGGATATTTCTGCACTAAAGGATAAAAAAATACTTACTACCTTGCATTTGGACGAAAACCAGATAACAGATATATCTGTACTTGCTACAACTCCTTATTTGCTTACATTACAGGTTAGTGATAATCAGATTACTTCCTTGCAGGCATTATCTAGTGCAGAGGAATTAACGTATTTGTATGTCAATCGAAATAAAATAACAAATCTTGATGGCTTAGAAAATTCCTTAAAACTAAAATCATTGCAGGCAACCGAAAACCAGATTGAGAATATCAACGGAATTTCAAATTGCACTATATTGGAAGAAGTCAATATTAACGACAATAAAGTGACCGATATTTCTCTTTTGGGCAAGAGTGCATCAACGCTAAAAAGAGTCTTTTTTAATAACAATAATGTTGCAGATATTTCTTGCTTAGCCAATACTGGTAAGCTTGAGTATCTAAGTTTTGATAATAACAAAGTTGTCACACTTGACTCTCTTAAAGATTCTACATCTTTGTTGGGCATTTCTGCGGAAAACAACGGAATTGAGTCTATGTTAGGACTTGCAAATTCAACGCAACTGAAATATATATACTTGGCACACAACAAGATTAATGATATGTCACCCGTTGCTAATTTAGCTGTTCGTGAGCCTACTGATTTCGCCATAGTCGATGTTAGTAGTAATCAAATTACTGAGCTTAAAGCAAACACTGTAAAGAAATACACATATCTTGCGGTGTATAACAATCCAATTAAATCTTTTGATAAGGTTGCGGAACTTGACGGAGCGTACTTCTTGTTCTCATATGTTTCCGGAATGGATTTTGCGGGATTTAAAGATGCCTTTAATCAATACAATGTAATTGATTGTCCTAAGGATGAGCAGGTTTCAGTCAAAACAGCTATCTATGGTAGCAATGATTATATGTCCATTACAAACGGCCTTGCCTTTAGCACGGTAGAAGAGGCAGATGAACAGACAAGAAAAGCAAAGGATAGTATCTTAATTGGCTCAACGAAACCGGAAGATACCCAAGAGTAAAGGAGTTTTTGTATGCCTAAAACAATCTTAATGCAAAAACGGGAGTTAACACCGAAACTGTTTGTTGTACAAAAGGGCAAGATGGTTGCTATAGACATTTTAGAAAAAATGGTTATGGGACGTCAAACTGAAAACAACCATGTGGATATCAATCTTGATGCTCCTTTCGTATCTAGAAAGCACGGCGAAATTGTTAGGGATGATAATGGCTTTTATTATCTTGATACCGGTAGTGCGAACGGTACATATCATAACGGAGTTAAAATACCGCCGTATATTAAAAAATATTTAGCTGATGGAGATGTTTTACATATCTTGAGCGGTCAATATAACTCGGACAACGAATTTGTGGCCATTATTTTCTCTACAGATTACCTTGAAGAGTGGAGTTGTGAAGAAATTCCTCTTTCTAATGAAATTGCAGAGATCAATATTGGTCGCACAGGCTCTAAAAATATTCTTCTAAACAATGAAACGATCTCCGCTAACCACGCATCATTCTTTGTTGCAAATTCCGGGTGGGCAATTATTGATCATAAAAGCACTAACGGAGTTTTTCTTAATAACCGTCGTATAGGAAATGCTAAATATCTTAATATTGGCGATTGTATTAGAATTGCAAATACTTTATTTGTTTTTTTAGGGAATAAATTGCTTTTTCAAAAAAACATTACTAAACCCATATCGGCAAGTAATTCTATAGCGCCTAAAAATATGATTGGTGACGCTTTGGATATAAGAATAACTGAAAGAAGCGTATGGCAACGTGCAAAAAAGCTAATGCTTCTTCAGAACATAAATATGAAGATAAATGCCGGTGAAATGGTTTTGATTCTTGGCGGATCTGGAGCTGGCAAAACAACATTTATGAATGCTGTAATGGGATACGAAAAAGCAGAAGGACAAATTCTTCATGGTGACACTGATATCTATGAAGATTTTGAGTCAATGAAGTATAAGATTGGTTTTGTTCCTCAACAGGATTTGCTTCGCGGTAGTGATACTGTATATGACACGCTACAAAATGCTGCAGAAATGAAATTACCGTCTTCAATAAAAAAAGATAGACGTGATGAACGCATAGAAGCAGTTCTCAACACTCTCGGGCTTTCCAGAGAAAGAGACTCGTTGGTTTCAAAATTAAGTGGCGGACAGAGAAAACGACTTAGCATTGCAGTTGAGTACATAGCGGATCCTAGTTTATTCTTCTTAGACGAGCCTGATTCCGGTTTGGACGGTGTTATGTCCAGAGCTTTAATGGAGAATCTTCGTCATATATCTGATGAAGGAAAAATTGTCATGGTAATTTCTCATGGACCGGATCGAGCTGCTGATTTGTTTGATAAAGTAATTGTACTGGCAAAAAGTGTACAGGACAACTGTGGTCATCTGGCGTTCTTTGGCACTGTATCAGAGGCTTATAATTTCTTTGATACAAATACCCTTGAGGGCGTCGTTCGTCGCATTAACAGAGAAGACGAAGGCGGAGATGGTATGTCAGATTATTACATCCAAAAATATCGAAATGAGCTATAGGAGAATTAGGATTTTATGAACGGTGCGTCGAGAATAAAACAAATCAAGATTTATACAGGAAAGTGCTTCCGCGTGTTCTTGAATGAAAAGGGTTGGAAGATATTCATCAGTGCAGCCATTATTACGCTTCTTATTTCAAGCGTAACCAGCGGTGATATGTTCACAGCGTACTCCGCCACTAGAAACGGTGCTTTCGCCCTTGTTTGCGCGTGCATTTGGATTGGTATATTCAACTCTATTCAATCCATTTGTAAAGAAAGAGACATCATAAAAAGAGAACATAGATCAGGCTTACATATATCCTCATACATAGCATCACATATGCTTTTTGAAATGGCACTATGTGCAATTGAAAGTATTATCGTTACGGTTATTACATCTTTAACAAATCTTGGAAATCTCCCGGACAATGGCGTTTTAAGTGCAACATTTCTGGAATTAACGATTACATTCTTTTTGATCATATATAGTTCGGATGTGTTGGGATTAATGATATCAAGCATTGTAAAAACACCGAATACCGCAATGACAGTTATGCCATTTATTTTAATTATACAATTGGTTATGTCCGGTATGATATTTGAGCTAAACGGTCTAACGGAGTTAATATCTAAACTTACTATTGCTAAGTGGGGATTGAATTCTATTTGCATTACGGCAAATGTCAATGCGATGGAGGGCTATGTGCCAACATTGATATCGGAGTACGAGTACTCCATTAGTCATATGGCGCAACTTTGGTTGACGCTTATTCTATTCACACTTATTTATGGATTTATTAGCGTAATTAGTTTGAAATTTGTGGATAAGGATAAAAGGTAGCGAACAAACATTAAAATCAAATAGTTTGTCTCAACTATAAGGAGAATGAAAAATGAAAACAAAAATTTTGAGCATATTAATTATTTTGACTATGGTTGTATCTTTTGCCGCATGTAAGAATGATAATCATAGTGCAATAAATAGTAGCAATAATGACATTAGCAATACAGAAATAACTAATTATATGGGTAAAGCTGATGAATTGTTGGCTGAGAAAAAATATGATGAAGCAATAGCAGAACTTGAAACAGCCGAACAATTATATGGTGCAAATGACTCGATTACCGCAAAAAAGAGAGAAATTAAAAAAGAAAAAGGTCTAAATGATTTAGCTACATTGGAAACTGAAGAAAAATATAGAGAAGGTATTGAATACATAGATAATAACCTCTCGGATTTTAAAACTGATTCTGAAATTTTAGGAAAACGAAACTTGTATGTTTCTAAATATAAGACACAAGTAATCGCAAATGCAGACGCCACACTAAAATCTGATAGTTATAAAAAAGCTGTTTCCATCATCAATGAAGCATTGAAACTTTTGCCTAACGATGTAGATTTAACTAAAAAGCATGATGAATATATGGAGTATGCTCCAGTTCCTCTTAGCGATTTTACTGTAGTTACCGGAGATGTAGACCAAGAAAGTGAAGTAAAATCTGACTTGCTCGGCAACTCTTATGCACCTCCTAATCTTTTTAGTGTAAATCATGGTTGGGGTTCGAATGGTGCTTCTGTAGTTTATCTTAGGGATATGTATTCAAAACTTACAGGAACCGTTGCTAAAGGAAGAAGCGATGCATTTGGCAGAACAACACACACTATTACAATTTATGGTAGTAAAGATGGTGAATGGAACAATGCTGAAGCAATCTTTTACACAAAGATGAAAGATACAACCGAACCTGTGGAATTTGAGATCGATTTAAAGGATTATAAATACCTTCATATTGAAGTTAGTGATGGAGGGTTCTTCTATTTGTCAAATTTTGAGTTCTGGAAGTAATTTATTGATATTACAAGTTATGAGGGGAAATATGTTTATTATACTTAAAAAGGGGTGGAACATTAATGTTTTGTTCTAAATGTGGAAAACAACTAGCAGATAATGCCCGATTTTGCTCAGAATGTGGTTCTTCAATTAATAGCGAATTTGATCCACAAAAAGTAAATATAAATTCTATACAGCAAATTCAAAAAGAAAAGGATATTACTTATAGCAAAAATGAAAGTCCAACAAATAAACAAAAAAAGAAATTGCAATGGTGGCATATTCTTTTAATTACTTTAGGCGGACTTATTCTTTTAATTGCAATAATAGCTGCCGTTTCAGGTTCTAATGATAACGATAATGATGGTGGATATATTGGTGAAAATAATGCTAATATTTCTTCAAGCCAAGATTCTAATGCTATAAGTGTTGGTTCCGTAATTAAATTCGGTTCCTATGAGCAGGATAACAATTACAATAATGGTGACGAAGATATAGAATGGATTGTTATTGACATTAAGGACAATAAATTATTGCTTATAAGCAAATATGCCTTAGACGCTACTCAATATACATATTCAGAATATGGTTCCTCGTGGAATGACAGTAGTGCTAATGACTACTTGATTGATAATATCTATGAAGATGCGTTTTCATATCAAGAACGTAAAAAACTAACAACAGGCAAAATTGATACCGAAAAAGGAAGTTTTACTTCTACTGAAAAGGTTTTTGCACTCAGTTCGGATGAAATTCAAAAATATGCTGATGTTGTAAGCAATATATATGATTGCTACCCTACGGAGTATGCAAAAGCTGAAGGCGTAGCTGTGAGTTCAAGTGATGAAACCACTGGCATGTCATACTGGTGGGTGCGTGATGAAAGTGCATATGGAACGGTAATGGCACCATCAAGTGTTGCTTGGGTTGGTACTCAATATAAAGAAACAAAGCATGGTGTTAGACCTGCAATATGGGTTGAAAAGGATTATAAAACTTCAACTAACTCTGGTATAACCGTAAGTTCTGATATGGTTGGCACATGGGAGACAATTTCGGGTGGCGATGATCATTACATTGAAATTTCAAGTAATGGTAAGTTAACGGTTTATGATGGAAATGATAAACTAACCGTAAATACTGTTTGCTATTCACCAACTGAAATAGCTGTTAGTGATTCTTCGAGTGATTTTACTGGATTTGTGTTTGTTTTAGAAGATGGCAAACTTGTTAGATATGACGAAACCGGATTGCCTGATGAATATGTTTACGCTAAGAAGAAAAGCAATTCATCAACAACTCAATCAAATACTTCTCAAACGACAAACTCACAAACTACGCCAAATAATACTTCAAAAACCACTTACGGTGCTTCAAGTATTGATGAGTTAAAGTCTATCTTATCCTCTAATTTCTTATTTACCGAAAAGCAAATTAATTGTATGTCAATGCCAATGTTTGCGTGGATATATGACGAATGTATAAATCAAGACACACAGTCAAAAATTGCAAATAGAAATGCAAGAGAAGTAATGAAGTGTATAAATGAGCACCTTTTTGATACCAATGATTCTGAACGCCTTAAGATAAAGGTGGGGACTATTTACGAGTGTGATTTTGATCTGTATTCAAATGGATATTTGGAAGAGGCAAAATCCGTTTATGGTACGGAAGTTTATAATATTATCAAAAATGAAAAAAGTAAATTACAAGGCATATGGGCAGCTACTTATACTGTTGTAGGAGAATCTGGCGCATCGGTAACCGTTAATTCTAATGACTATGAGATGGATATGGACATGGTGAATGACTTCTTTATCTACAAGATTGACGGTAGATACTACTGGTCGTTCTTAGAATTGTATTAGAAGCGAAGGAGATGATAATTAGTGTTTTGTTCTAAATGTGGCAAAGAAGTCCCAAATGATAGCAAATTTTGCAGTAGTTGTGGTGCACAAATTAATAATATACAGGTTTCACCCATCCGTAACATAAGCAGTTTAAATGTTAAGCAAATAAATTTTGATACAAAGACAATTATTTTTCTTGTTATTTCCGTAGTAATGTTATTATCAATGCTTATTTTACCAACGTTTAAATTGAACACCTACACCATAAGTTTATTAGGTGATAATTATATGAGTAGCAGTTCGACACGAGATATAATCAATACATTATCAAGGATTGCGTTTATTCTCATGTCAGCAACAACAATTGCTACTACAATTTTCCATATCACTAAAAAAATGAAATTGAGTTTTATTTTGTCTTGCGTCAATGGGGGTATTTTGTTTCTTTATATTGTATATGTTCCTACAATTTGGTTGCGTATACGTGGGGATAGAACGGCCATTATCGGCGCAGGAACAGTTCTTTGTATTTTATGTTCGATAGCGTTAATTATTCTATCACTACTTGTTTTTAAAAAAGAAAATCAGGTTGGTGGTGTTTAGTAGGATTAATCCCTATAGTGTGCACCATTATATTGAATATGTGGCTACTTAAGGATAGTGACACTGATAATCAATGGGACCCAGCAAAAAATACATCTAATAATATTCTTTAATACGGTGAGCAAATGTTAGATTACACTTTTAAAAACGATATTGGCAATCGTCAAATTAACGAAGATTCCATTTTGACAAATGAGCAAAACGGTCGATATTGCTTTGTAGTTTGTGATGGGGTTGGGGGCAACGGAATGGGAGATGTTGCCTCTAATCTTGTTGCCAAAGTTTTGGTAGAGCAATCTATCAAGCATAACTACGATGACTGTATTGCAAGGGCTTTTATGGCAGCACAAGATGAACTTTTAAAGCAGCAAATTGATAATAACGCAAAGAACAAAATGAAAACCACAGCCGCAATGCTATTAGTTGAAGAAAATACTTTTTGTATTGGACACATTGGAGATACACGTGTATACGTATTTGGTGAAAACAATATTCGATATAGAACTGTGGATCATAGCGTGCCCCAAATGCTTGCATTAGCCGGCGAAATATCAGAAGATGAAATCAGAAATCATCCCGATAGGAATGTTCTCTTAAAAGCACTGGGCATAAAATGGGAAAAACCAATGTTTGATGTTTCGCCTGTTATGCCAATTTCAGAGTTTAAAGCGGCTTTAGTTTGTTCGGATGGTTTTTGGGAATATATCACGGAAAATGAAATGTTGGATTCATTAAAGCATAGCACCGATTCTAGCGAATGGCTTAACAAAATGCTTTTGATAACTGAAAGTACAGCTATCAACAAAAAGAGGGATAACTATTCTGCTATAGCGATTTGGAATGATAGCTACACAGAGTAAAGGAAGATTTTATGTTATTAAATAAAGATGGAAGTTTTACAAGAGATATTGATATTGATGAGTTAAGTGTATCCTTCGGAGGACACTGCGGAAAATCTATAACTCTCAATAAAGACAAAATCACATATCAAAATACTGTTCATCCTACAATTGCCTATATGGATTTCCCGAAAGGTTATTTTGACAGCAAATCAATATCACTATCAAGAGAAGAATTTTTAAAGATTTCTGATGATATACATAATGCTGGCCTGTTGAGTATCCTTTCATCAAACGAGAATATGGAATTGTTAGACGGTGCAGTTTATGAAATTATGCACTGTTGTTTTGATGATGGTGCATGTTATCATTACAGTAGCCGAAAAAGTCAAGTGTCTGATGTATTCAAAAGGATTTGTGATATTTTATCAGATTATTGCGTGTTTAACTCACTGAATAATGGTATTTCACAAGATATGCAAAAACGGAAATCTTATGAGTCTGTAACGGTCGCTATGCCAATAAGGAAAATTGCACCCACTATTGATGATATTGAAAGTGATATAAAAGAATATGATGAAATGCTAAAAACTATTGATGAGTTGAGATGCAGGATGAAGGAGCGCATATCGTTTCTCAAAATGTTTGGAGAAAAAAGCGTAGATACTGTAGCAGTCATATAGGATGTTCTTTCTAAAATTATTGAGATTGAAAATCAACTTAGCGATAATAGGCAAATTTATGACAAGTTGAAAAAAGATTACATTAATTACGGATCTGGGAAGGAGCTTGAATTATGACGTTTGAAGACAAATTAAGATGCTCCACAAGAACGCCCCAGGAAATTAAACAAGCAGAATATAATTTGTTTATTGAGAGGTTAACTCAGGCTGCCCGTATAGAAGTGGAACACTTTAAACAACAATGTACTGAAAATGCAAAAAACGGATTGAATTCGTGTTCAGTACTGTCTTATGTGTGGATCAATCACGATGTTACAGCTAATGATTTTTACGGCGAAGATTATGTGTGGCTTAGCTCTGATGACGGTGGAAGCATATATTCTAAAGATAGCATTAATGCTGCAGATGAAGAATTGTTTTTGAATTTGTTGAGAAACGCATTATTAGAAGAAAACTTTGAAAGAGCAACGATAAATAAGCATCCTATTTACAAAAATAGGACAACATATTCTCGACATCGCCGTTTGTTTAATATAAAAGTAAAATCTCATACAAATCAAGTGCTGTTTGCAGAAAGATTTTGTATTTCTACCAACTGGTAATAGACTTTTTTTATAATTATAACGAAATACCACCCAGGCCATTTAAGGCTTAGGTGGTATTTCTTCTGTAAAGGCAAAGACGTTCTTTACGATGTAAAGAGTTCGTCTATGCGCGTTTTGGTGGAGCATAGGGGGATCGAACCCCTGACCTCTTGACTGCCAGTCAAGCGCTCATCCCAGCTGAGCTAATGCCCCGTGTTTAAAGTAAGAAGTAATAGTGAAAAAGTTTGTATAATATAATTTGTTTTCTTAGAATGTAAGTATATTAACATATAAATTTTATTTTTTCAAGGTGTTTTTGAAAAATATTCTTGACATCTTTTGAAAAAAGGGTATAATATTTTTGTTATCTAAATCTTGGGGCATCGCCAAACGGTAAGGCAACGGACTCTGACTCCGTCATTTCTAGGTTCGAATCCTAGTGCCCCAGCCAAAACAGAAAAAGCTGTCGCTTTTTGCGGCAGGTTTTTCTGTTTTTTTATTATTTTATTTGTTATTCTATATTAGTTCCGTATTAAACCGAATTTTGTAAAGAATAACGAATGATTTAGATGTCGTATTTGCAATCGGACTATATATAATAATGTATTGCAAACTTTAACAATAGCAAATATATAAAAAATGCTGGATTTTCGGGCATTTTTTACTTGAACTACCTAAAATTTTTTGATATAATACAGATATCATTTTACATCAAATAGAAAGAAAAAGGAGAATTTTTGTGATAGGAGCAATAGTTGTTTTTGCGCTATCGTATGTTTTGATGCTTATATTCAGTAAGCAAAGGCCTTACATAGCACTGGGAGCTGCTTTAATTTTTATTGTTAGCGGTATGCTTCCTCTAGGTAAAATTTTCGGATCAATTGACTTTAATGTTTTACTCATGATTGCGGGTACAATGGGTATAGTAGCGCTTTTTATTGAAAGTAAAATGCCTGAATTACTTGCTGATTTAATAATGGAAAAGGTTCCAAATATTAAATGGGCGGCGGTCGCATTGGCATTGTTTGCCGGCGTTATTTCCGCCTTTGTTGACAACGTGGCAACTGTTCTTATGATTGCGCCTGTAGCGCTTGAAATATGCAAAAAATTAAAAACAAACCCGGTTCCGTTTATCATAGGAATAGCGGTTTCATCCAACTTGCAGGGCGCGGCAACTTTGGTAGGAGATACCACAGCAATCATGCTTGGCTCGGCACTTGATATGAGCTTTATCGATTTTTTCTGGTATAAAGGCCGTCCGAGCATCTTTTTTGCGGTAGAGCTTGGCGCTGTTTTATCGGCTTTAATATTAGCTTATCTTTTCCGCAAAGAAAAAGATCCCATTCCAAAAACTGCCCAGCGCACAAAGGTGACCGACTATGTTCCGTCTGTTTTGTTGCTTGGAACGATTTTATTACTTATTTGCGCTTCCTTTATACCAAACAAACCCAATATTACAAACGGACTTATTTGTTGCGGGCTGCTTTTGATTGGTATTGTTTACAATTTTGCAAAAAAGAAAACTATATCAGCAATATTTTCTCCGCTTAAAGAGATTGACTTTGAAACAATAGGTCTTTTGCTCGGCCTTTTCTTAATGATTGGAGCTATTACTGAGCAAGGTGTTATTGATGCTGCCGCAAATCTTCTTGCTAAAGCTGGCGGCGGAAACATATTCACTCTTTACACAGTTATTGTATGGGCTTCGGTTTTAATTTCCGCATTTATCGATAACATCCCTTATGTTGCAACTATGATACCCGTTATTGCCGGCTTGGCTTCTGCGCTTAATGTTGACCCGACTGTACTTTATTTTGGTTTACTTTCAGGCGCAACACTCGGCGGAAACTGTACTCCAATTGGTGCTTCGGCAAATATTACGGGCATTGGCATTCTTCGTAAAGAAGGTTATACAGTTAAGAATTCTGACTTCTTTAAAATCGGCATACCCTTTACTTTAGCGGCTATTATTCCTGCATATATTTACATTTGGATTATGTATGGGATATAGTTCACAGGGGAAGATTTTGAAATTTTTATTGCCAAAAAGTGAATTTTTTGGTATAATATTAAATATGATTAAATAAAAGATATGAAGGAGATAAAACAATGAAGAAAATTTTAGCAGTTTTGATGGCAATCGCTTTGGTTTTCGCACTTGTTGCATGCGGCGGTGCAACCACTATGACTATGGGTACAGGAAGTCCTACAGGTACATATTATGCTTATGGCGGAATTATCGGTCAGTATATTAAAAACAATGCTGATATTACAGTTAATGCTGTATCTACCGGCGGCTCTAAGGATAATATTCAGGGCATTGATGCAGGCGACTATCAGTTAGGTACAGTTCAGTCAGATGTTATGGACTACGCTTGGAACGGCACCCGTTCTTTTGAAGCAGATGGTAAAATTGATACCTTCCGCACAGTTGCAGGTCTTTACGCAGAAGCAGTTCAGCTTGTTACCACTAATGACGATATTAAATCTGTTGCAGATTTAAAGGACAAAAAGGTTTCTATCGGTGCTCCCGGTTCGGGCGTTTATTTCAATGCCATGGATGTTCTTGCTGCTGCAGGACTTACAGAAAAAGATATTAAACCGCAGTATCAAAACTTTGACGAAAGCGCTGATGCTCTTAAAAACGGTCAGATTGATGCCGCATTTATTGTTGCAGGCGCTCCCACACCCGCTATTACCGAGCTTAGCATGACCAATTCTAAGGTTCGCATAGTTCCTGTTGATGGCGCAATCGCAGAAAAGCTTATGAAGGAAAACACCTTCTATTCTGTTTACAAAATTCCTGCTAATACATACACCAATCAAAAGGAAGATATTTTAACCGTTACAGTTAAAGCCACTTTGATTGTAAGTGCAGATGCTACTGAAGATGATGTTTATAATCTTACAGCAGCAATTTTTGAAAATAAAGATGCTATTGCAAAAGAACATGCAAAGGGTGCTGAATTAAGTCTTGAAAACGCAACCGACGGTATGACAGTTCCTTTCCATGCAGGCGCTGCTAAATATTTTAAAGAAAAAGGAATAGATGTAGCTGTTCAGTAATCAATAAAATTGATTTTTTAAAAAAGTAATAGCTGCGACCTGAAAGTCGCAGCTATTTTAATAATTTTTAAGGAAGGTAGGAAGTTAATTGTTGTTCTTTAAAAAGAAAAGCACGACGGTAGAAGAACCGATGGATTTAGAAGCGGTAATGAAAAAATTCGACCGCGAATCCAATACACGTGTTTGGGAAGGTACTCCTAAAATAATAATTAACTGCATTTTGGCGGTCTTTTCGCTGTTTTGTATTTATGTAACATTTTTTGCAACTTGGCTTGACGCAATAAGACTTTCAAGCTTTGTGGGCTCAATAGTATTTATAGGCTTTTTGGTATATCCTGCAAAAAAAGGTATGCAAAAGGCTAATTATATGCCTTGGTACGATTTCTTACTTATGCTTGTAGGTTCGGGCTCATTTTTCTACTTTACTGTAGATGCTATGACCATTATTCAGCAAGGAAACCGATTCCAGTTGCACCAAATTATAATTGGTACAATAGGTATTCTTTGCCTTTTAGAGCTTTGTCGCAGGTGTGTGGGCATTCCAATTATTGTGGTTGCGAGTCTGTTTATTGTTTACGCGATAGGTTGGGGACTTACTAATCCCGATATACTCCGCAGATTAGAGGGTTTGGTTGGCAAACTTTTCTACACCACAACTTCGGGTATTTTGTCTACACCAATTAACACTTGCTCAAAATATATTGCTATATTTATTATTTTCGGTGCGTTTTTGGAAAGAACCGGCATTGCCGATTTCTTTATTAAGATTTCCAACTCGGTTGTAGGTGGGTTTTCGGGTGGTCCTGCAAAGGTTGCTGTTGTGGCAAGCGCTATGGAGGGTATGGTTTCGGGCTCATCGGTTGCTAATACTGTTGGTTCGGGCTCGGTAACTATTCCGCTTATGAAAAAAACAGGCTATAAGCCCGAATTTGCTGCCGCTGCCGAAGCTTCGGCATCTACAGGTGGGCAAATCATGCCACCTATTATGGGTGCAGCCGCTTTCCTTATGGCAGAAAATATTGGTGTTGCGTATAGTAATATAGTGGTACGCGCCATATTACCTGCAGTTTTATATTTTTTGGGAGTATTTATAACAGTTCATTTTGAAGCAAAAAAAGAAGGACTTCGCGGTCTTACTAAAGACGAATTGCCTAAATTTTTACCGCTTTTAAAGCAATCATATTTATTATTACCTCTTATTATTCTTATTGCGCTGGTAGGTACAGGCTCTCGCTCTATTGCCTACGCTGCAGCTATTGCAATAGTGGCTACAATTGTGGTTGGTTTATTCAACAAGGAAGACCGCATCACGCCAAAGCGTGTTTGGGAAGCTCTTGCCGCAGGTGGTCAGGGCATGATTACGGTTGCTGTTGCATGCGGCGTAGCAGGTATTATTGCGGGGACCATAACTATGACAGGTCTTGCTAATATGATGATTAACGGCATTGTAGCTTTGGCGGGCAGTCAGGTTATAATTGCGCTCTTTTTAACAATGATTTGTTGTATTATACTTGGTATGGGTGTTCCTACCACTGCAAACTATTGTATTATGGCGGCTACTTGTGCGCCTATTCTTATAAAAATGGGTGTGCCCGACCTTGCTGCGCATTTCTTTGTTTTCTATTTCGGTATCGTTGCCGATTTAACTCCGCCGGTTGCTTTGGCGGCTTATGCAGGCGCGGCGATTGCTCAGGCAAACCCAATGAAAACGGCAATTACTTCAACAAAACTTGCAATAGGCGCCTTTATTGTTCCTTACATATTCGCGCTTAATCCTGCTATGTTGTTTATAAACACCAATGTAGGTGAAGTGATTTTAATTTGTATAACTTCTGTTATCGGCATGTTTGGTGTTTCTTCCGCACTTGAAGGATATTTTTTACATAATATGCGCTGGTATGAGAGAGTAGCATCTGCAATCGGCGGATTGTTGCTTATTTACCCCGGAATTGTTACCGATATAATTGGTCTGGGCTTAGTTGGTATAATAATTTTAATGCAATTTTTAACCAAAAAGAAAGCTAGCGCATAAAATTAAATATTATTTTTAGCTGAGCGATTGAAAGAACGCTCAGCTTTTTGTTTGTACTTTATACTATTTAATTGACTTATAAACTATTATGTGCTATTATTTATATGTATAACTATATTTATTTATAAAAAGTAGGAGAAGTTAAATGGCAAATCGTTTATCGCTTTCCACCCCTACAATGCACGAGGAAGAAATAAAATTTGTTAAAGAAGCATTTGAAAAAAATTGGATTGCACCTTTAGGATTTAATTGTGACAATTTTGAAATTGAGATGGCTGAATATTTATCCCGAAAAAATAGGCAGCATTTCTGCTTGTCGTTATGCTCAGGTACAGCGGCGCTTCATTTGGCGGTTAAACTTGCGGGTGTAAGCAAGGGCGATATTGTTTTATGTAGCGATATGACCTTTGCGGCAACTGTAAACCCTGTTGTTTACGAGGGTGGGATTCCGGTGTTTATCGACTCAGAAAAAGACACCTGGAATATGGACCCCGTTGCTTTGGAAAAAGCTTTTCAAAAATATCCGAAGGCAAAAGCGGTTATGCTTGTTCACCTTTATGGAACCCCCGCCAAGATGGACGAAATAATTGCCATTTGCAAAAAGCACAATGCAGTTTTGATTGAAGACACAGCCGAAGCTCTTTCGGCTAAATATAACGGTCAGGAATGTGGCACCTTTGGGGAATACAACGCCATAAGCTTTAACGGAAATAAAATTATCACCACTTCGGGCGGCGGCATGTTGATAACTTCAGACAAAGAAAGCCGCGACAAAGCTTTTTACTGGGCAACCCAGTCGCGTGAACCTTTGCCATGGTACGAGCATAAGGAAATCGGCTACAACTACCGTATGAGCAATGTTGTAGCAGGTATAGGTCGTGGTCAACTTTTACATCTTGAAGAGCATCGTGAGCTAAAAACCGATATTTACAACCGCTATAAAAAAGGTTTTGAAAATAGCCCTGTTACGATGAATCCGTACATAGAAGAAACAGTTCCAAACTTCTGGCTTTCATGTATTTTGCTTGATAAGGGTGTTAAAACAACCACTTACGAAATTATAGAAAAACTTAATGAGCATAATATCGAAGCTCGTCCTTTGTGGAAGCCAATGCATATGCAACCCGTTTTCAAAGAGAACGATTTTATAACGGCTGATGAAAATGCGGTTAATGAAGATTTATTTGCTCGTGGGCTTTGTTTGCCGAGCGATATAAAAATGACTGAACAAGAACAACAAACAGTTATAAATTTAATAAAATCTTACCTTTAAGGTGATTACATAATGTATGCTAAATTCTTTAAAAGAATAATTGATTTTTGCCTGAGTTTTTTGGCGCTGATTGTTTTATCCCCTGTTTTGATAGTTCTGATTATTCTGGGTGCAATTGGTATGAAAGGGAATCCTTTTTTTACGCAATTACGCCCAGGTAAAGATGAAAAGATTTTCAAGCTAATAAAATTCCGTACAATGACCAACGCAAAGGATAAGGATGGTAATCTACTCCCTGACGAAAAACGCCTTACAAAATACGGAAAGTTTTTGCGCTCAACCTCACTTGACGAATTGCCCGAGCTTTTAAATATCTTAAAAGGTGATATGTCAATAGTGGGCCCAAGACCGCTGCTTGTCGAATATTTACCCTACTACACCGAAGAAGAAAAGCACCGCCACGACGTCCGTCCGGGACTTACAGGATGGGCCCAGGTCAACGGCCGTAATGTGACCAGGTGGGATAAGCGACTTACTCAAGACATTTATTACGTTGACAACTATTCTTTTGTTTTGGATTGTAAAATTTTTTTAATGACGATAGCTAAGGTTTTAAAAAGATCTGATATTTTAGTAGGTGAACAACACGGCGAAGGGCATGGAAGGTTAGATGTTGTGCGCCAAGAGGTTGTTGAAAAGGAAATGGTAAGTAAATGAGAAAACACGCCAATATGAATCATAAATTACTTGTATTGGGTAGTGATTACAGTACTTTACAGGTTGTTAAGCAAGCCAAAAAAGACGGAATTTATGTTATAGTTGCAGATTTAATGGAATCATCACCCACAAAAAGTGAAGCCGATGAAAATTGGCACATAAGTACGACTAATATAGATTTGCTTGAAAGAAAATGCAAAGAAGAAAAGGTTACCGCAATTATGTTTGGAGCAAGCGATTTTAACATCGATAATTCTCGCAAATTATGTCATAAATTGGGGCTTCCTATCTATTGTGAAAATGATGTTGCATGGACAGTTGCCCAAGATAAGAGGCTTTTTAAAGATATATGCAAAAAAGTGGGCGCGCCCGTAGCGGAGGATTATATTCTGACAGATTCTTTGTCTAAAGATGATTTGAAACATGTAAAATATCCGGTTGTTGTCAAACCGGCTGATAAGAGTGGAAATCGCGGTATGAGTTACTGCGACAATGAATATCAATTGATTGAAGCGTATAAATATGCGAGAAGTATGTCCCCGCAAAGACCTGTTATTGTAGAACGTAGACTTTGTGGTAGTGAATATAATGTACACTATGTGTTAGCTGAAGGGAAAGCCAAAATTCTTTACTTTAACGCAACCCATCACCAGCCTGGTGTTTGCGATAATTTGTATTCTTTTAAGTGTACCACTCGTGCTCACCTGAAACAATATCTTGAAACTGTAAATGAAAAGATTATAAAGGTTTTACAAGAAGCCGGATGCACAGAAGGTATTGCTTGGGTTGATGTTATGCGGGATAATGATGGACGTTTTTATGCCTTGGAAATGGGGTATCGTTTTGGGGGAGTGATGACATATATCCCATATGAAAAAATTTCGGGTTTTAATACAATAAAATGGATGATGGAATGTGCATTGGGAATAAAACATAAAAAAGAGCACCTTCCCGATATATTTACTTTTAAGCAAGATGAGTGTGCTGCATCATATCATTTATTCACTTGCAATGACGGAACCATTTCGAAAATAGTAGGACTCAATGAAATTGAGAAAATAGAGGGTGTTTGGGTTGATATGCCTAAACGAGAAGGTTGTACTGTTAGAGATAAAGCTTGTATGGGTCTTGTGGGAATTTACGCAAAAAACTCAATAGAGCTGTGTGAAAAACTTTCTAGGATTAATGATGCATTAAAAATATTGGATCAAGATGGCAAAAATATGTTTATCCAATATAATGATTACAACACAATAAAAGAAGAATATGAAATAAGTCAAAAGGAATTCGGTTAAGAGGGGTTTGAAAGTGGAGTTTGGTTCTGTGATTTATGGAATCGGTAATATCAGCGAGAATAATTTATACATAAAAAGGGATGATTTGCTTCCCTTTTCATTCGGCGGTAACAAAGCCCGAAAAGCACAATATTTCTTTGATGAAATACTGCGCGGTGGCTACGATGCGGTAGTCACTTACGGCAGTAGCAGCTCTAATCATTGTCGCGTGGTTGCCAATATGGCTTGTAAATACGGACTTGCTTGTTTTATTGTTTCCCCCGAAGAAGAATACAAAGAAACCTTTAACAGTATTTTAGTTGAAAAATTCGGCGCAAAAATTATCAAAGCTCCGCTTGACAAAATTTCGCAAACTATTGATGCTTTGATGAATGATTTGTCGGCTGATTCCAAGCCATACTTTATTGTAGGCGGCGGTCACGGCAATTTGGGTACTAAGGCTTATGTGGACGCATACAACGAAATTTGCGACTGGGAAAAAGAGAACGATATTTATTTTGATTATATATTCCATGCTTCAGGTACAGGCACCACACAAGCAGGTCTTGTTTGCGGTGCGGCGCTTAAGGGTGACAACAAAAGACAAATTGTGGGAATAAGTATTGCACGCCAGAACCCCCGCGGCAAACAGGTAGTTAAGCAAAGTGTGCAAGATTATCTTGAAAGTATTAACTACGACGGAGAAGTGCCGAATATTATATTTGACGATTCTTATATTTGTGGTGGATATGCAAAATCCAACCCTAAAATTAAAGAATGTGTAAGTGAAATGCTTTGCAAAAACGGAATACCGCTTAACACCACCTATACCGGCAAGGCTTTTTGGGGTATGACCGAATTTATAAAGCAAAATAACATTTTAAATAAAAATATTCTATTCATAAACACAGGAAGCGTTCCTTTGTTTTTTGATGATATTGAGGTTGAGTAATGAACATTCTAATTTTAAGCAGTGGTACGCGAAATAAGGTTTTGCAGTATTTTAAAAAAGAATTTGAATGCGAAGGCAAGGTTATCGCTACCGATATGAGTGAGCTTGCCCCCGCACTTTATGAAGCCGACAAGTACTATCTTGTTCCTCGTATTACTGAGCCAAATTATATTGATATAATTCTTGATATTTGCCAAAAAGAAAAAATTAATGGAGTACTTTCGCTTATCGACCCCGAGCTTTCATTGTTGGCTGAAAACAAAGCTCGTTTTGATGAAATCGGAGTTACCATAATTGGTTCAAGCTATGAGCTTTGTGAGCGGACCTTAGATAAAATGCAAATGTTCCGTTGGCTCAAAGAAAACGGTTACAAATGTGCTAATAGCTATACCGACAAAGACTTATTTTTAGCCGACCTTAACGCAGGTAAAATCACCTTCCCTGTTTTTGTAAAACCCGCACGTGGCAGTGCTTCTATTTCGATAAGTAAGGCAGACGACTTAGAAACCGCACTCTTTTTATTTGATTCAGGCGAAAATATGATGATTCAGGAATTTTTGCACGGGCAAGAAATAGGTGCAGATGTTTATATTGATTTGATTTCGGGAGAAGTTGTTTCTGCTTTTACTAAAAAGAAGCTTTTAATGCGTGCCGGAGAAACCGATAAATCTGTTTCATTTAAAGACGAAAAATTATTCGCGCTTATTGAAGAGTTTGTCCTTAAAAGCGGTTTTGTAGGACAAATTGATATTGATATATTCGAAATTGATGGCGAATATTATATTTCTGAAGTCAATCCGCGTTTTGGCGGTGGTTATCCCCATGCTTTTGAATGCGGTTGCAATCACATGGCACTTATTAAAAACAACCTCGCAGGAAAGACAAATACTAGAAATATCGGCGCTTATAAAGAAGGCGTTTATATGATGAAATATAACGAAATTATGGTGAAATAAAAGGTTGATGAAAATTTTATACATAACCACCATCGGTGGCACAATGAATTTTTTTAAAAACTTAATACGCGAATTAATTTCGGAAGGGCATACAGTAGATATAGCCACTAACGAAGAAATTTCCCCTGTTGACAATAGCTTTAAAGAATGGGGGTGCAAGGTTTATCCTGTTTCTTGCACGCGCTCTCCTCTTAATAAAGGTACATTTAAGGCTATCAGTGAAATAAAGCGAGTTGTGGCTCGAAATGACTATGATATCGTTCACTGTCATACACCTATTGCTGCAATGTGCACCCGCTTGGCTTGTGGGAAATTTCGCAAAAACGGTGGCAAGGTTTACTATACTGCTCACGGCTTTCATTTTTACAAGGGCGCATCGCTTAAGAATTGGCTTATGTTCTACCCAATTGAAAAAATTTGCTCATTCTTTACCGATGTGCTAATAACCATAAATACTGAAGATTTCGAATTTGCAAAAAAGCACCTTAATGCTCAAAAAACCGAATATGTGCAAGGTGTAGGTATTGACGCAAAACATTTTGCCGATACAGTGGTACAAACCGAAGAAAAACGAGCCGAGCTTCAAATACCCGAAGATGCGATATTACTAACCAGTGTTGGTGAACTTAACGATAACAAAAATCACCAAATCATTTTGCAGGCATTGGCTGAACTTAAAAACGAAAATATATTCTACATAATTGCCGGGGTGGGCGAAAAAGATGGCGAGTTGCTTTATTTAGCAAAAGAATTGAAACTCGAAAACAATTTTAAACTTTTAGGCTACAGAAAAGATATAGCCGAAATTTACAAAGCATCTGATATATGTTGTTTCCCGTCTATCCGTGAAGGGTTAGGTCTTGCCGCAATCGAAGGTATGGCGACGGGACTTCCGGTTGTTGCTGCTGAAAACCGTGGAACCCGTGATTTTTGTAAAAACGAAGTTAATGGATTTCTGTGCAGTCCGTTTTCTACTGATGAATTTGCTTGTGCTATTAATAAAATCATTAATAATCCGGAACTTACAAAAAGCATAAGCAAAAACAATACCTGCGCTGTAAAGCAATTTGACATTAGCGCAATAAATAAAAAAATGTATGAATTTTACGGTATTCAAAAGCAAGGTGAAATATATGCCCGAAATTAAACTTTCTAAAGTTGAACAAATTCTAAAGCCCTTAATTCAACATTATAATTCCAAAAAATATTGGCGCTATCGTGAAATGATAACAAACAATAAAAAAGGCAATTTTATAACCGATACTTTCCGTCTATTATATATCAAACGCCAAGATGCTTTTAACAATGCATCCATGGGTACTCATCGCAATTTTGGCGCAAAATTTGCCACTCCGCCTAATTTGCCGCATGGATTAAACGGAATAATCGTTTCTCACAATGCTGTGATAGGTAAAAACGCAACAATTTTCCATCAGGTCACTATCGGTGAAGGTAAAAACGGTGCGCCAATAATTGGCGATAACGTTTTAATTGGTGCCGGTGCTAAAATAATTGGCAATATTAAAATAGGCAATAACGTACGTATTGGAGCTGGCTGTGTAGTCTTTTGCGACATACCTGACAATTGTACTGTTGTACTTGAAAAACCAAAAATCATATTCAAAGAAGGTAATTGCGATGGCCGAAATCAATCCTAAAATATCAATTCTTATGGGCATTTACAACTGCGCTAAAACCCTGCCCGAAGCAATTGACTCTATTTTGGCTCAAACCTATCCACATTGGAAGCTAATAATGTGCGATGACGGTTCTTCTGACAATACATATGCTATCGCTTCAAAATATGCCGAAAAATACACCGAAAAGATTATTCTTATAAAGAACGAAAAAAATATGGGGCTGAATTATACGCTAAATCATTGTCTTGAATATGCTGACACAGAATACATCGCCCGTATGGACGGCGACGATATTTCTTTGCCACAACGGTTTGAAAAGGAAATTGAGTTTTTAGAAAACAATCCACAATATTCTATTGTTAGCTGCCCGATGATTTACTTTGATGAAACCGGAGATTTTAGAACAGGCAAAGTTTCAGGCGAGCCGAATATCAACAATATTGCAAAGGGTACTCCCTTTTGCCATGCACCTTGTATGGTTAAGGCAGAGGCATATCACTCTATAGGCGGGTATGCAGTATCTGCCAACCGTCTTCGTGTTGAAGATTGGGATTTATGGGTGCGGATCTACGAAAAAGGGTACCGCGGTTACAATTTATCCGAACCGCTTTATAAAATGCGCGATGACCGCAACGCTTACTCCCGCCGCAAATTCAAATACCGCATTAACGAAGCAAGAGTAACCATATCGGCTATTAAAAGGTTGAATTTATCAAAAAAATATTACATTTGGACACTAAGACCGATAATTGTCGGTTTATTGCCAAAATCCGTTTATATGTTTTTACATAAGAGAAAACTTGATAAGAGGTAGAAAATGATACCCAAAAAAATTCATTACTGCTGGTTTGGTGGAAACCCACTCCCAAAAGCAGCTGTTAAATGTATTAACAGCTGGAAAAGGTATTGCCCAGACTACGAAATAATCGAATGGAACGAAAGCAATTTTAATATCAATATGAACGGATATACCCGTATGTGTTACGAACAGAAAAAATTTGCTTTTTTAAGTGATTATGTTCGTTTGCTTGTTGTTTATCAAAATGGAGGTTTATATTTTGATACCGATGTTGAACTAATAAAAAATCCTGATTTTTTATTAAAAAACGAATCTTTCTTTGGGTTTGAAACAGACGATGGTGAAAATAAAAACGCTAATGTAAATACCGGCCTCGGATTTGGTTCTGTAGCAAATGGTACTGCTTTAGAAATGATGTTGAAGGAATATGACCATTTGTTAGATGGGAAGCAAGGTGTTGTTATGTGCCCAAAGCTTAATACCGCAGCACTTGAAAAGTTAGGTTTGATTCGAGATGGTTCGTATCAGAAATTCGATTGTGGTATAGTTTATCCAAAAGAATACTTTAATCCGTATGAAAGCACTACAGGACGACTCGACAAAACCAAAAATACGGTGTCAATTCACTGGTATATGGGCAGTTGCCTTACCAAAACTCAAAAACTACGTTCAATAATAAGCAAACCTTTTCACCGAATATTCGGTAACGATTGTTTTGCAAAATTCAAGTAGGAGAAATAAATAATGACTGTTTTACAAGTGTGCGCCTATGCCGCAAACTATGGTGGAAATTTTATTGCATCATTAACCGCCTTGGACAAACATTTAACTAACCAAGGAGTAGAAACACAATATATATTCCCCATTGCCGCCAAAGAAAAACCTTGGTGCAAAACTATTCAAAAACAGCGAACTGTTTATTTTGCAGATATAAATCGTTTTTCTATTAAAACATACAACCAAATTAAACACGCAATGGCAAATGCTGATATTATACATTCACATTTCGAATTATACGACTGCTTAACGGCTTTAGCGCTCAAGAAAAATCAAAAACTTTTTTGGCACTTACACGACTCTTTTGAAGAAAATATAGATTTACCGCACCGAATTATTAATAAAATCCAATATGCTTATCTTAGTAAAAAAGTAACACTTTTATCTCCTAACCTTTTTTATGCAAAATATGTTGAGAAATTAGGGTTCAAAAAAGCAAATATACGCATTATTCCAAACTGCATCGATACAAACCGTCTTATTCAACCCGGAAAAACTACCGAAAGCAAAGAAAAGCTAGACTTTTTAACATTTGGCGGTTTTTACAAAATAAAAGGTCTTGATATATTACTCGACGCTTGCCGAAAATTAAAACAACAAGATTTAAATTTTCACTTAGGCATAGTGGGTTATCCGGAAACTTGGGAATATATTGCTGAAAATTATTCTGATGTGTCTGACTTTATAGTAAAATTATCGCCGAGTGAAAATGTATTGGAATTTTATAACTCCGCAAACACTTTCATAAGTGCCAGCCGACGTGAAGCTTTCCCATACACTTTATTAGAAGCTATTTTTCTCAAAAAGCCCGCTATCATAAGCAATATAGAAGGCACAAAGTGGGCTCACAAATGGAATACAATTAAAATTTTCGAAAACGAAAACAGCGACGAATTGGCCGACTTAATGGCTTCGTCTTTAAAAAATCCCACTTTTTTTTCGTCGCAAGCAATCGAAACTGCTTCAAAAGACATTGAAAAAAAATATTCCATCAATTACTGGGTAACACAAATAGAAAGGGAATATAAAAATGCCTGAAAACGCAAAAAAGATAACTATTTTTACTCCAACGTATAATCGTGCTCATACCCTACCCAGATTATACAACAGTTTAAAAAAGCAAAATGAATATTCCTTTCATATTGAATGGCTAATTGTTGATGACGGTTCAACAGATAATACAGAGAAAATAGTCAGAGCTTTTCAAAGCGAAGAAATTATTAAAATTTCTTATATCAAAAAGAAAAATGGCGGTAAGCATACTGCCTTAAATGTAGGTATTAAAAATGCAAAGAATGAATATTTCTTTTGTGTTGATTCGGATGACTATTTACAAGCCGGGGCTATAAAACACCTTGTCACTTTTATAAACGAATATGATCCAGATGCGATTATTGCTTATAAGTCAAATATTGATACACAAGAACAAATTGGTTCCCCATTTCCAAAAGGATTAACTGAAACTACTCTTTACACACTGATTAATCAATACAAATGTAATGGAGATCGTTCACTAATATACAGAACGGATTTGATAAGGGAAATAACTATTCCGGAACCAAGCGGCGTAAAATTTTTCCCCGAAACCTATTTATACGATAGATTCGATGAAAAGTATACTTCCTTGTTGTTGGAACGTGATTTGTGTAAATGTCAATATCTTTCTGGAGGATATTCTAATTCTTTTAGAAAGTTAATGATTGATAATGCTCTTTCTATGAAATGGTTTTATGGAGAGCGTATAAATATGAAAATTTCTTTTAAGGAAAGATTTACATATGCTTATCGTTATTTGGCCTATACTTTTCTTGCCAAAAGTAACGAATACACTTATAAAGGTCACTATGCTTTTTATTTCATATTGGCCTTACCCCTTGGAATTGCAATGTATATTTTTTATATTTTAAAAAAGAGTTAAACTGAAGAAAGGATTTGTGGTCTAGTGATATCCACCCAAAAATCAAATTTCCAATACCGTGGCACGTGGTTTTTGCCGATTTTTTCAAGTTACTTAGCTTTGCTAGGCCTTGTTTTCGGTGCAGGTGTCGGAAAATCTTTAAACATTTATGAAAGAACATTTGATATATTGCTTCTTTTTTCAATTGGGTATTTTATTGTAAATTTAAAAAAATTTTTTGTGCGCAGTAACTGGGTAGTTATATTTTTATTGATGATTATACAATGTACCATTTGTTTTTTTCAAACAGGGGACACATATTTAGAATATTTGAGGATTTTTCTTATCTTTATTCCGGTATCACTTTTCCCTGTTACAGATAAATCACTCTTTCTTATTAGTTTAATATATGGCGCCTTTGGAATGGCAGTATTAATTATTGCAAATTTCACCTCGCTTTTTAGTGGATGGGATGGCAATTCAATTTCTCTTAATGCATTCTTTGCATATACCACATTTATTATTGCCTTTTCGAATATGCGCAACCCCAAAATTATTGCATGGCTTGTAATATATTCAATTATCTATTATCTACTTCTGATAAAACTTAATAGTAGAAGTACTATTATATTTTCTGTCTTTTTGTTTTTATGTGTTTTTTCAATTATTCCCGTCAGAAAACATTTAAATAAAACAGCGTTGATTACAGTACTTTTTATACCATTATTTATTGCCGTTTTTATAGTAGCTATTAAGGACACTTCACTTGCCCAAAAGCTTAATATTTGGAGCTTGGCTAACACCCAAAAGCCTATTTTTAACGGCCGCGATGTATTATGGGAAAACGGATTAAAATTATGGATAAAGCATCCGTTATTTGGCACCGGAAATGTTAATTACTTTCCCCATAATAGCGCTATTGCTTGCTTAGTAAGCGGCGGAATTTTCGGTTATTTTATTCTGCTCTATTTTCTTTTTTCAATATTAAGAAAAGGATTGATTTGGTTACAAGATTATACGGTATTTGGTTTAACTATTGCATTTTTAACCATTTGGTTGCAACAGTCTGTAGAACTTGGTTTATTTAGCACAGCGGTAAATCCAGCCCCTTATTTAACATTAGCTTTACTTTATACTCGAATAAAAACTTTGGAGAATAACAATGAACAAACTCATACCATTATTAAGCATAGTAATACCAATATATAATGCCGAAGAATATTTAACTCGATGTCTTGATTCGGTTTTTGCTCAAACCGAAATGGATATTGAAGTCATTCTAGTGAATGACGGTTCTACCGATAATAGCGGCACACTATGTGATGAGTTTGCTCAAAAAGACAGCAGAATAAAAGTAATCCATCAAGAAAATCAAGGAGTAAGTGCCGCCCGCAATAATGCACTTGCACAAGCCACTGGCGATTTCATCGGCTTTGTAGATTCGGATGATTATGTTCACAGCAATATGTTCAAAAAAATGCTTAAAACGGCAGAAGAAACCAACGCAGATATTGTTATGTGCGATGCACTTACAGTGTACGACAACGGCAAAACCGAGCTGGATACGATAATGCAGTTATCAGAAAATCGAATTTTGGAAAAATTCGATTTTACGCCATCTTTATTATTGGAGATGGCGGGTTCCGCTTGGCGTTGTATCTATAAAAATAATAGATGCAACGCCAAGCGGAAATGCAAGCAAACGCTTGCATTTCCGCTTGGCGTAAAATTTTCGGAAGACCGAATTTTTAATATTTATGCCTTTGGATATGCAAAAAAAATTGCTTATCTTAAAGAACCGCTTTATTACCGATATGTAAACCTGAAAAGCGCTGTGCATCGTTTTCATGGCGATTATTTTGAAGCTTATAAAAAAGCTAAATTTGAGACCGAAAAGGCTATAAAATCCGCTTGGAATGATGATGAAAAATATCAAAAGGCATACTTGTCTCAGTTTATTACAGGCTCACTTATGGCGATAAATAACTATTATTACAAAACCTCGCCCTTCTCTTCAAAAGAGAGACGACAAGCAGTTATTGATTTGTGTAATGATAAAACCCTGCGGGAAGCCATTAAAACAAAGGGCGTTACTTCAAATCATGAGAAGTGGATACTTGGTAAAAATTACAATTTACTAATTCTTTATGCAAAATTAGCAAATTTTAAACACAGGAGATAACTTATGCCAAAAATCAGTGTGGTAATGCCAGCATATAATGCAGAAAAATATATTGCCGAAGCAATTGAAAGCATATTGGCTCAAACGTACAAAGATTTTGAATTTATTATTATAAATGATGGCTCGACTGACAAAACGGAGGAAATCATTCTTTCATATAATGACGAAAGAATTGTATATCTTAAAAACGAAAAAAATATGGGTATTGTTCACACCCTCAATCGCGGGTTGGATATTGCCAAAGGGGAATATATTGCCCGAATGGACGCAGATGATATATCGTTGTCTCAAAGGCTTGAAAAACAACTTAAATATATGGAAAAACATAAAAGCATTGCTGTTTTGGGTACTTCTTTTACAATCTTTGGCGATGGAATTAAAAGTTATCCTTTTATTTTTTCTTTCAACCATAAACGTGCCAAAGCCGAGCTTTTCTTCAACTCTTCCTTAGGTCATCCTTCGGTAATAATTAAAAAATCGGTGCTTGATAACAATTCCTTACGATACGAAGAAGAATATAAAGGCTTGGAAGATTTTGTTCTTTGGTGGCGAATTGCAAAACATGGCAATGTCGCATCTCTTAAACAGCCTTTGCTAAAATATCGCAAGCACAAAAAACAAATAACCTCTTCTCGCGACTTTACTTTCGAACATAAATTTAAGAAGTTTCTCTTAGAGAGAGTGAATGTCTTTGATATTAATTATACAAATGCTGAATTTAGTTCGTTGTTAAAATATTGCCTAGGACAATATAACGATTTAATCGTTAACGATATCGAAAACCTAGTATCCTTATTTAAAAAACTTTTAAAAGCCAATAAAAAACAAAAATACTTTGATAAGTATTATTTTAAAAAGGTTTTAGGCCTTGCTGTTACGTATTGTATCAGCTTTTTAAATATTAGCGATAATGAAAAATTTTCTCTTCGCTATAAAGAATTTAAAAGCGGTGTTATTTCTTTAGAATTGTTATTGAAATTAACCGCACATAAAATTTTAAAGCATTAATAAAGGTGTTCTAATGAATGTTTCTCAGATCAACTGTTGTGGCTGCGGTGCTTGTGCTGAAGTGTGTCCCAAAAACTGCATAAAACTTACACATAACAACGAAGGCTTTTTAAAAGCCGAAATTAATGCCAACCTTTGCATAAATTGTGGTCTGTGCCTTAAAGCCTGCCCAATAAACGCCACTGGAAATTTCAATACTACTATTTCGGCGTTTCACGGCTATAACAATGATGAAAAAGTTAAAAGTAATTCCACCTCAGGCGGTATTTTTTACGAAATAGCAAAATCGGTTATTTTAAACGACGGTGTAGTTTACGGTGCCGCTTACAAAAATGACCTTTCAATCGGTCACGTTAGAGTGGATAATATAACCGACCTTGTAAGGCTTCAAGGCTCAAAATATGCACAAAGCACAGTAAACAAATGTTACTCGGACATAAAAACTGATTTAGAAGATGGAAAAACAGTTTTGTTTTCGGGTACTCCATGTCAGGTAGCCGCTGTAAATAATCTTTTTAAATCACAGTTTGCCGCTCAATTACTCACTGTGGATTTAATTTGCCACGGCGTGCCCTCCCAAAAGCTTTTTACCGATTATATAAAATATATTGAAAAATCAAAAAAATCAAAAATTAAATCCTATCAATTTCGTTGCAAAGAAAAATCTACCGATTTTATAAGCTACAATACAAAAATAGTTTTCTTGAAGGCTAAAAATCCAAAAACCATAATCATCGACGGCAACGAAGATCCATACGTTTTAAGGTTTTTATCTAATTCACTTCAAAACAATATATGTTTTGAATGTCCTTTTTCAACCGAAAGCAGATGCTCCGACATCACCTTGGGTGATTTTTGGGGATTTGAAAAAGCATTTCCCGAAAAGGAGAATATTGGCAAAAAAGGCATTTCACTAATACTTGTAAACAGTTCACTCGGTGCCGATTTAGTGGATAACATTTCAAACGTCACACGTAAAAAAATACAACGCGACGATTATATAGCTTATAATTCGCATCTTACAAAACCGGCAACTAAAAATAATCAGCGTGACATTTTGTATAATCACTATGCCGAAAGCGGCTTTACAAAAACATTTTATAATAAATATTTCCTTCCACACAAATATAAAGAATATATCTTAAAAAGGCGTATTTGGAGGTTAATTAAGTGGATAAAAAAATAGGGATTATTACTTACCACGATTCCGATAATTACGGCTCGGTGCTTCAAGCTTATGCTTTGAGCCATTACATTAAAGGCTTGGGTGCTGACTGTAAAATAATTGATTACCGCAAAGATGCGGTCAAAGAATTGTACAGTATATGGAAACGCCCCACCTCGCGCAATGCTGTTTTAACCAACATTTTTCAAATACCATATTATATTAAGCTTAAAAAGCGTAAGAAAAATTTTGAAAATTTCCGTAAAAATTATTTACCGCTTAGCAATACCCTATACACAAAACAAAATGATTTAAAAAGCGGTCAGTACGATTTATACATTGTCGGCAGCGATCAGGTTTGGAATATAGATATTGTTGATTTTGATAGTTCGTATCTTTTAGACTTTACTGAAAAAAAGAAGATTTCTTATGCTGCAAGTTTTGGCAGTAGTGTAAAAAACGCGGCATCGTTCTATCCCTACAAATCTTTATTCGAAAAATTTGATAAAATTACCGTCAGAGAAATGGCCGGTAAAAATTTGTGCGAAAATGAGTTAGGCCTTACCGCAGATTTAGTTTGCGACCCTGTTTTTTTACTCAGCGCGGACGAATGGCGCAAAATAAAATCTGCAGACACTATTAAAGAAGATTATATTTTTTGCTATTTTGCAGGTGGAGTATCAAAAGAAATGGAAGAATTCTCAAAAAGTCTCGCACGGCAAAATAATTGCAAACGTGTTGTTGTTATGTTCGACTGGCACGACTGGAATAAAAAAGACCAAATAAAAAGCTTTGAAAGCGGACCGATGGAATTTATTTCTTTGTTGGATAATGCAAAATTTGTTTGTACCAACTCTTTCCACGGTACAGCGTTTTCTATTATTTTAAATAAACAGTTTTTTGTTGACGGGAATTATAGTGATGTGCGCATCAAAACTTTACTCAATATATCAAACAAAAATGAAGCCCTTATAAATTCCAAAGAATTCGATGAAATTGGAGAATCGCCAAATTCTCTTAAAGAATTGATTGAATTTTCAAAAAAATACTTAGATACTATCATCGGTAATCATCAGGAGGCAAAATGAATCCTTTAGTTTCGGTTATAATTCCTGTTTATAACTCACAGGATTATTTAAACGAGTGTTTATATAGCGTTGCAAACCAATCATATAATAATATAGAAATAATAATTGTTAATGATGGTTCTACGGATGAATCTCTAAAAATTTGTGAAGCCTTTAAGAGTAATCACCATAATACGAAGATTGTAAATAAAACTAACGGCGGTTTATCTTCTGCAAGAAATGCAGGGCTAGAAGTTGCTTTGGGTAACTATGTTACCTTCGTTGACAGCGACGATATTATTGACAAAGATATGATTTTAACAATGGTTGAACTGGCTGTTAAATCCAATTCGCAAATCGTAAAAATAGGTCTTAAAAGAATTTACGATGATGATCCATGTGTGCCTGATATTTCAACTAAAGCTGAAATTTTAACCCCTATACAAGCGTTAAATAAAATTTACGACCCTCAAGCTCGAATAATAACAATATGCGGTAAATTGTTTGCCAAAGAGTTATTTGCAAATTTCCGTTTGCCTGAAGGTCTATACTATGAAGATGAATATTGTACCCCTAGACTTTTTTTAACTTCAAACAAAATTGCAGTAAACTTTTCGAACCTTTATTATTATATGCAACGTGATAATAACAGCATTATTCGCGGAGAACTCACAAGTAAAAAAATTCATGATTCTTGTTTTGTTGTAGAAGACAGAATAAACCTATTCAAAAAAATTGGCAACAAAAAACTTATTATAAAATCAAAAATTGATTTCTTTTATAAATTAAACAAATTACTAACCCAAACAGAAGAATTTAATCTTCTAAACGACTCACTATTTTTACAAGCAAAACTAAAAACCTTTAAAAAAAGTGATTTTTTAATTTGCGTTTTCTTGAATGTTAAGCAATATTTATACAATCTTTTAAAAAGGAATAAAAAATGAAAAGAATTAATTACTCAACACTTAACATTATTGCAAATATTCTTTCTTTGATAGTCTCTTTTATTATAAGTTTTTTTCTAACACCCTACATAACTAAGCATGCCGGCATAGAAGCCTATGGTTTAATCGGGTTGGCAAATAATTTTACCAGTTATATCACAATTCTCACCGCCGCGTTTAATACTATGGCGAGTAGATTTATAATTATCGAACTCCACAAAGACCACTCACAAGAAGCAAATAAATATTTCTCCTCGGTTTTGGGCGCCAATACTATTATAGCCTTTATTACCGTTATTATTGGTATAATACTCTCATTAAACATTGAAAAAGTTATAAATGTAAGTGAGGGCTTAGTTCATGACGCAACCGTTACCTTTTTGCTCGTATTTATAAACTTTGCTATTTCTTTAATATTCTCTGTTTTCGGTATTGTTTATTATTATAAAAATAAGCTATTCGTTGGTGCATTCAACAATATGGTCGGTGAATTTATCAGAGTTGCTGCCATTATTCTTATATTCACACTAATAGGAGTAAAAATACAATACTCTATTTTAACTCTTATTATAAGTTCTATATTTATTAACGCTTTTTCCTATTTCTATACCCAAAAAAACATCCCGCAGCTAAAAATCTCTTTTAAATTTTTTGAAATCAAAAAAATTCTTGAAATCGTAGCTGCAGGTATTTGGAACAGCATTACAAAATTAAGCCAAATTTTACTTAATGGTTTAGACCTAATAATAGTAAATCTATTTATAAACGGAACCGTAATGGGATTTGTAAGTTTAGGAAAACACTTTTCCTCTATTTTAATCTCGGTAATTTCCTCTGTCTCGGATACATTTCTTCCCAAATTTTTAAAAGCTTACGCCACCGACGAAAAAGAATTACATAAAGAATTTTTCAAGTCTACAAAAATTTTAGGATATTTTTCTTGTATGCTTTTTTCCTTGTTTTTTATTTTTTGCCAAGACTTTTTTAAACTTTGGGTGCCAGAGCAAGATTCCGTATTTTTAAGTCGGATTGCCTTTTTAAGTCTGCTTTCAATCATAATAAGCGGCCCTGTCTACTCAATGTTTTCTATTTATACTGTTATTAACAAAGTTCGTCCACAAGCTATCGCTACACTTGCAATGGCGGTTTTGAGTACCGGTACCGTATTTTTTCTATTAAAATTTACAAACTTAGGCGTTTATGCTATTGTTGGTACCAGCACTGTTTATGGTGTTCTCAAAAACTTAACTTATAATATGTATTGCCTAAAAAAGTACGTGCATCTAAGCGTCAAAAAATGTTACATTATAATAATTAAAAACCTTCTCACAATGGCTAGTTTAATTTTTATAAACACTGTGTTGAAAAGTCTTTTTGTGATCAACAGTTTCTCAAAACTTATAATTGCAGGTATGGCTTCGTTTGTTTTATGTAACTTAATTTACTTTATAATTGCTATTAACACAAACGATAAAAAAGCTATACTCTCATTCGTAAAAACTAAATTTTTCTTAAAGAAAAGAGAAGATTAAAATGCAAATCACCTTAAATGGTATAAATGCTTGTAAAAACAGAATTTCTTATGATTTTTCATATGATAAAAGTTTGGATAATTTTTTTTCGGGCGAGGAATTTTATTTAGAATATCAAGCTGATATCGATTTCGAAAAGGTGCCTAAATCAATACTTTCGGTTCCCTTTGTTATAAATCTTTTGCCACTTTGCTTTATTTATGATATTTCGCTTAATCTTGAAGAATTGGATGAATCTGTATTTAATTCTATACTAGAAATTAAAAAAGGCTTCGAAACCATTTATCCCAATAATACCTTTTATAACAAAATCAACCCCCAAAAAGTAATATCCAACACCTATGAAACCTCCGATAAGGTTACCTGTCTTTTTTCGGGCGGTGTGGATGCTTCATTCTCATTTTTACGACACCGAAACGAAAATCTTACCCTTTTTAACGTTTGGGGAGTTGACCTTTCACTTGAAGACAAAAAAGGTCATTTGGAAACTGAGGACGCTTTCAATAAAATCGCCAACGATTTTTCAGTTGGGTATATTTGTATTAAATCCACACTCAGAACTTTTTATAATGAAAAATTCCTTAATAGTGATGTATATAAAATAATTGGCGATTATTGGTGGCACGGCGCACAGCACAGCATAGGATTACTCTCTTTACTGGCGCCTTATAATTATCTCAATAAAATCAAAACTAATTATATTGCATCGACATTTACCCAAACCGAACTATCACAAGGGGTCAAATGTGTTTCATATCCTGTGATTGACAACGCACTGGCTATGGCTTCTACCGATGTTTTCCACGATGGTTTCGATTTTTCACGCACAAAGAAGGTCGAATTTATTTGCAAGGAATGTAATAAACTCGGTAAAAGCATGGATTTAAAGGTTTGCTTCCACTACCGCGAAGGTAAAAATTGCTCAGCGTGTGAAAAATGCTATCGAACAATTGTCGCTATATTGGTATTCGATAACGATATTGAAAAATACGGATTTAAACTAAACTTCAAAAACGCAAAAGAAATAAAACGTTTTCTTGACACTCACGAAATCGGCTTGTTCCGTTGGTTACCAATTCAAGAAGCATATCTAAAAAATCCAACCAACAAATCGATTACCTGGCTTGCTACGTACAAATTCAACAACCTTTCATCCTTAAAAAGCAAGGTGTTACGGATTATTGATAAATTAAGACGAGGTAAATAAATGAAAATAGGTATTATAACCATTTATGAATCAATTACAAACTTAGGCTCGTTTTTACAGGCCTTTGCCTTGAAAACTTTTTTAGAAAAACAAGGTCATGAAGTTTATTTCATACAAAACAGATCCACCCTTAAAACCGGCTTAAAGCGTGTATTAAAGCTAAATCCGAAAAGAGAATTTTTTCTTAGAATAATAAAAACCGCAAAATTTTTTGAAGATACTAAAAAACTTAAATTAGTTCCTAAAAAGGACCTTGCAAAAAAAGATTTCGATGTTTTAATTTACGGCAGTGATGAAATTTGGAATTTGGAAAATAAATACTTTAACGATGGGATTTTTTGGGGCGAAGGCGCTGACGATATAAGCAAAATCGCCTATGCTGTCAGTATTGGCGCATTAGAAGATAAAACTGCCAAAAATCACGCTTCTCTTACTGACAATATAAAGAATTTTAATAATATTTTCCCTCGTGATGAGCGCACTGTACAATTTGTAGAAAACATCACTTCCCAAAAAACACCGCTAGTTTGCGACCCTACTATTTTATTACCGCTCAAAGATTACATAAAACCCAAAAAATTACCGAAGGAAAAATATCTGCTCGTTTACACCTACGGTGTGGATAAAAACATGCAGGATAGGATAGTCAATTTTGCGCGCAAGCACAACTTAAAAATCGTTTCCCCTTGCTTTTGGCATATTTGGGCGGACAAGGTTATCGAATGCTCCGCATTGCAGTTTAGTTCCTTAATAGCGGGTGCTGAATATGTTTTTACTTCCACCTTCCACGGCGCAATTTTCACTATGCTCAACCACAAAAAATGCTGTATTTTGCCCGTAAGGGAAAAGGTTTCGTTTGTTGCAACCCAGTTTGGTCAACAAAACCGCCTTATTACCCCCGATATTACCGACGAGCAATTTAAAAAAGTTATAACACGTGAATTTGATACCAATTTATTTGAAAAAGAAATAACCCTCTGGCGAGAAAAATCACAAAATATGCTTTTGGAGGCATTAAATTGTTTGGAAAAATAAAGAATTTTTTACGAACTAACACAAAATACGGCAAAACAAGATATTTGAATTTTTTGTACAACTATGATTTAAACCAATATTATTCAAATTCCTGTTTAAACAGCCAAAACCTCGAATGTATGGCGACCGAGATGAGAATTTTGGTACACGCTATTGAAAAGGGTATGTCCTTACCCGAATGTAAAGCAGGCTTTGGCAAAGAAAAGGTTTTAAAGCTTATTGACCTTTACAACAACTATTCAAAAATCGAAAACAAAAAGGACGAGCAGGTGCTTTTATTAGTAAAATCCGTTTTGTCTTGCTATGTAAAATTCCAAGCTAGTAAAGGCGTTACAATCGACTTCATCCCGCAAGGACTTTTAAAAGATACCTCTGCCGATACACAAACGGGTGCTGTGGAGATTAAAGTTCATAATTCTACTAATTTTAGCGATATCGCACATGGACGACATAGCTGCCGCGCCTTTGCCGACAAGCCAATACCTTGCGATTTGATAAAAGAAATCGTATCCCTTTCACAAACCGCTCCCAGTGCTTGCAACCGTCAGGCAACAAGGGTTTACGCTTGTACCGACAAGGACAAAATTGGCCGAATTTTCGCACTTCACGGCGGAATCCGAGGTTTTTCGAAGCCTGCGGTAATCTTTGCTATAACGGGCGACCTTACACTCTACCTTAACGAATACGAGCGCAACACCGTATTCGTTGACGGCGGTATTTATTTAATGAATTTGCTTTACGCTATTGATTCGTTCGGCCTTGCCTCCTGCCCGGTTATTTGGGGCAGCGAGCCTTCTAACGATGAAATACTATGTAAGCTTTTAGGTATCCCCAAAAACGAAAAAATCGTGTCATTAGCACTTGCGGGTTATTATGCTGACGATACATATCTAGCAGCAGTTTCCGAAAAGCGCGATATAAACACCCTTCTTACTATCATTTAGGGGGATTCATTTGACATCGACCAACACTTTATTATTGAAATTATTATCGGCCACCATTAGCTATATAAAAAACGCTACTTTAGTTGATGAAAATTTAGTGGCATCTATTCTTTCTGAAGCCAAGTCTCAAGCGGTTTTCCCTCTTGTGTATTCGGCACTTGCCAGGAGCGGGTGTGATTTATCTGCGTATCAGTCACAGTATTTTAGTATTATAGGTAACAATGTTAAGGTAACAGAAGAGCACAAGCTATTGCATAAATTGTTCTCGAAAAATCGGATAGATTATGTTTTCCTGAAGGGTTGCGCTTCGGCTCGGTTTTACCCGGAGCCGCTTTTGCGGACTATGGGTGATGTGGATTTGCTTGTGCGAGAATGTGATGTTTCGGAAGCTGCCGCGCTTTTGATTGAAAACGGTTACAAAATTGATGATATTAACGATAATAATCAGGCTCATATTTCCCTTTATAATCAAAAAACAAATGTACACATAGAGCTTCACCGTCGAATCGGTTTTATACCGGAAAATGATGCGGGTGAGAGAATCAAAACCTACTTTACTGATATTTTTGAAAAATACGTTTTAGAAAATAACGAATATTTACGTCCGAGCGATTTTCATCACGGTCTTATATTGCTACTACACACCGCGCAACACCTAACAAGCGAAGGCGTGGGGCTTAGGCATTTGTGTGATTGGGCGGTTTTTGTAGCGACCTTTTCAGATGCAGATTTTAAAGAACTTTTTGAAAAACCTTTAAAACAAGCAGGTCTTTGGGAGTTTGCAAAAATTTTAACCCAGTTTGCTGTAAAATATCTTGGTTGCCCTGAAAAAGCTTGGTGCGGTGAACCAGATGATGCTGTTTTAGAAGCATTGCTATGTGATGTTTTTGAAGGTGGCAACTTTGGCAAAAAAGATTTCACCCGTTATCAGCACATAAAATACATCAAAGACCGAACGGAAAGTGCAACGGTTAAAACTCCGTTAAAAAGTCTTTTCGGTAATGTGGTTGCAAAAGCAAAGTGTGAGATTGGCTTTGTAAAAAAAATCCCTTGGCTTTTGCCTGTAGGCATTGTTTGTGTGGGCTTCAAATATTTTGGTTTAATTATCACAGGAAAAAGAAAGCTCGATAATAAGGCACTTATTGAAAGTGCGCTTGACCGCAAGGAACTTTACGACAGTTTTAAATTATTTAAGTAAAAAACACCCGTTGAGCAAACGGGTGTTTTTTGATAATAATTATTTTAAATCTCAACAATATCGTTGTTTTCGGGGGCTAATGCACGGAATGAATATCCGCTTAGTGCATCTAAAATTTCTTTTTTAAACTTATTGTGATCGAAAAGGTGGTTGATACAAATGGTTCCGCTGAAAGGTTTAATGTAGGGTAAAAGTTGCTCTGCTGTGAAGTGATAAAGCTCGCAAACAAAAAGGTCACAGTCTGAAAGAGCATCTTTCGGAAGGTCGTTTTCTTTAAGTCCGTAGGAAAGGTCGCCCGAAAAAAGCACCGAAGCGTTATCGTCGCCGAGTTCTTTTATTACCATTCCGTAAGAGGGGTCACCTGTGGTATCCAAATGTTCTGTTGGGAAATATGTTACGCTTATATTCTCATTGCGATAGAGTTAACCGCATTCTGCAAGGCAAAATTCTATATTTGGTGCGGGGGTTTCCCCGTTTTTGCAATAAAATGTTGCCAAAAGATATTTGCGGTAAGCGTCTATCATATCCTGTGATGTGAACCAAGTTTGGAATTTTAAATCAGATTTACGCCAAGCTAGAGTAGAAATCCCTGCTACGAGACCGCCTGTATGGTCGGCATGGGCATTGGTTGTGAAAACCGCCTTAAGCTTTGATGAATCTTTTTGATAGTCACGCATAGCATCCGAAAAAGATGTTCCGGCATCAACAAAATAAATACTGTCGCCTGCTTCTATCATATAGCAAGAGCAATACCTGTCTTTTTGTGGGACGCCGTGACTTGTGCCAACAAAGGTAATTTTCATTTTGAGTCACTCCCTTTGAAAAACATATTATATAATTAATTATACCAAAAAGCAATGTAATATCAAGTAAAACGCATATAAAAATCAAAAAACAGTCACTCTGCATTTGCACAAGTCCAGTAAAAACGGACAATAGAAAAAAGAGACCTCCTATGGTAGAATCAAAATAACTACCATAGGAGGATTTTTTATGCCAAGAAGTTATCGTCACATAAAAGAATATGAATTAGAGATATTAGAATTAAAATCACAAGGAAAAACCAACCGAGAAATATGTGAAAAATTCGGTTTTGAAATGAAACAGCTCAAAAATTTCATTAACAGGCATAATACAAACCAAAGAAAGCTCGAAGCAGGAATAGCGTTAAAACGCAAAGGACGGCCACCGAAAAACTATGTTGTAAGCGAACAAGATAAGGTTGCAGAACTGAAATATATCCTTGCTCGCAAAGAGGCGAAAATCAAATCATTAGAAATGGAAAACGAACTGATGCGGGATTTTCTCTCGCTCACCGAAAGGAAGTGAGGACAAGCGTAAAATTCAAGGTAATTTATCGTCACAAAGATAAGTATTCAATTAGTGAAATGTGTAGATTCTTTAAAGTATCCCGAAGTGGATATTATGGATATGTATCACGAATGGATATACAAGCGTGGGATTTGCCATTAGCGGAGAAAATACGGGAATGTCAAGAAGAGTGTGCCAGAACTTACGGTTACCGTAGAGTGCATATATGGCTTGAAAGAAACGGTATTTATCGTAATCCAAAGACTGTTTTAAGGGTTATGCAGAAATACGGGTTACTCTCGGTAATCAGAAGAAAGAGATATCGTAATTACGGAGAATATCTTCATAGATACCCCAATTTGCTAAACAGAGATTTTTCTGCCGAAAGACTAAATCAAAAATGGGTTACAGATATTTTATATATACACACTAAACAAGGTGTTTTGTATCTATCGGTCATTAGAGACTTGTTTGACAATAGTATTGTTGCTTATTTACCCCGGAATTGTTACCGATATAATTGGTCTGGGACTGGTTGCTATAATAATTTTGTTGCAATTTTTAACCAAAAAGAAAGCCCAAGCATAAAACTGAATTAGTTAAGTAAAAATCACCCGTTTATAGCCAAGTGTTCTTGTGGACGCTTGGCTGGTTTTATTTTATTTGCCTTGTGGCCAAGCTGACGATAAGTAGGGTGAAAACAACAATAAAACCAGCAAAGAGAAGAAACGAGAAAAAACCAAAACAATAAACCGCAAGTCCGTAAGAACTTGCGGTTTATTGTTATTCTGTTATTTAGTCGTGCTTTTTAAAGCCTTTACGGTTGTCGCGGCGGGGTTTGCGGGGTGCTTCATCATCTGCACCGTCTTCAACAACTGCGCCGTTTACTTCAACCAATGCATCTCTGCGAGAAAGGTTAATTCTGCCTTGGTCGTCAATTTCAGTAACCTTAACAATTACCTGGTCGCCAACTGCAACAACATCTTCAACCTTTTCAACGCGCTTAACATCAAGCTTTGAAATATGAACTAAGCCTTCCTTACCGGGTGCTATTTCAACAAATGCGCCAAAGGTCATAAGTCTTGTTACTTTGCCGCTGTAGATAGCGCCAATTTCGGGGTCGTTAGCGATAAGCTCAACAATAGCGATAGCCTGCTTAGCTTTTTCAATATCAAGACCTGATACGAATACTCTGCCGTCTTCTTCAATATTGATAGTACAATCGCACTGTTCTTGAATAGATTGAATAACCTTGCCTTGTTTACCAATAACATCACCGATTTTTTCGGGGTTGATAGTGGTTGTAAGCATTTTGGGGGCATAGGGTGATAATTCTGCGCGGTATTCGGGGATACACTTAAGCATAATATCGTCAAGAATGTACATTCGGGCGGCATTTGTTTTAGCGAAAGCTTCTTTTACAATTTCGGGGGTAAGACCGTGTACCTTAAGGTCCATTTGAATAGCGGTAATACCTTTGTGAGTACCTGCCACCTTAAAGTCCATATCGCCGTAGAAATCTTCAAGACCCTGAATGTCTACCATAGTCATAAAGTCGCCGTAAACACCTTCTTCACCGGTGATAAGACCGCAAGAAATACCTGCAACAGGTGCTTTAATCGGTACACCTGCAGCCATCAAAGCTAAGGTAGAACCGCAGATAGAAGCCTGTGAAGTAGAGCCGTTAGAAGAAAGAACTTCTGATACTACGCGGATTGCATAAGGGAATTCGTCAACGCTCGGAATTACGGGTACTAAAGCCTTTTCAGCCAAAGCGCCGTGACCGATTTCGCGCCTACCGGGGCCGCGGGAGGGCTTGGTTTCGCCTACGGAGTAGGACGGGAAGTTATAGTGGTGAATATATCTTTTAGAAACTTCTTCGTCAAGACCGTCAAGCTTTTGAGCTTCACTTACGGGAGCTAAGGTTGCAACCGATAAAACTTGGGTTTGTCCACGGGTAAACATACCGCTTCCGTGTACGCGGGGGAGTAGGTCAACCATTGCGTTTAAGGGGCGGATTTCGTCAATACCGCGTCCGTCAACACGCTTTTTCTCATCCTTAAGCCAAGCGCGAACGACGTGCTTCTGAACAAGATACATAATCTCGTCAAGTTTTGCTTCGTTACCTTCGAAACGCTCGTCAAACTTTTCGTGAACAGCAGCATAAATAGGAAGTAAAGCGGCATCGCGCACCAACTTATCGTCGGTATCAAGTGCTTTTTTAACATCTTCAATGCAAAATTCTTCAATTTCTGCCATAATTTCGGGGTCGGGGTCGTTAGACTCAAACTCAAATTTTTCTTTACCGATTTCGGCTACAATACTGTTGATAAATTTAACAATTTCTTTGTTAACTTCGTGACCAGCCATAATGCAGTCAAACATTAAGTCGTCAGGAATTTCGTTACCGCCTGCTTCAATCATAGCAATTAAATCTTCCGTAGATGAAACGGTTAAAGTAAGGTCGGACTTTTCTCTTTGTTCAAGGGTTGGGTTGATAATGATTTCACCGTCAACAAGACCTACCATAACACTTGAAATAGGACCAGCCCAGGGGATGTCCGAAATAGCGATAGCGGCAGAAACGCCGATAGCGGCAGCAACTTCGGGTGAGCAGTCGGGGTCAACCGACATAACCGTAGCTACAACCGAGCAGTCGTTACGCATATCCTTAGGGAACAAAGGACGGATAGGGCGGTCAATACAGCGTGAAGCCAATACTGCCTTATCCGAAGCTTTACCCTCTCTGCGAGTAAACGAGCCGGGGATACGGCCTACTGAATACATTTTTTCTTCATAATCAACTGATAAAGGGAAAAAGTCAACACCTTCACGGGGCTTTGCAGAAGCAGTAACTGTACAAAGCACACAGGTGTCACCGTATTTTGCCATAACAGCGGCGTTTGCAAGACCTGCCATCATACCTGTTTCAAGCTTTAACGGGCGACCTGCAAGGGTGGTTTCATAAACCTTGTAGTTTTCAAACATACTAAAATCTCCTTTTTATTTATAGTTATTATAAATTGAGATTCTCGGTTAGCAATAAATCCAATATCCGTCAAAAAAGACGGGTGCTCGATTTACCGCTAAAGCACGAAAACCTCATTTTAAACCTAAACCAAAAAGTTCACAAGGCAGACTGCTATGCCGCAGTCTGCCTTATTTTGCGTAAATTACTTACGAAGACCGAGTCTCTTAATGATAGAACGGTATCTTTCAATGTCGTTCTTCATAAGGTAAGCTAAAAGGTTTCTTCTATGACCTACCATTTTGAGAAGACCGCGGTAAGAATGCTTATCCTTCGGATGATCCTTAAGGTGAGCATTAAGTTCATTGATTCTTGTAGTAAGAAGAGCAATTTGAACTTCAGGTGAACCAGTGTCGCCTTCGTGAGTGGCATATTCAGCCATAACCTGATTCTTAACGTCTTTTGTCATCATTTTTCACTCCTTTTTAAAATTTACCCTGCGCAAACCAAGCAATAGGTCGAAGTGATTCCCAAAAGGGCAGACACCTAAAGCATAGTATACGTAAGCCAAAGTATTATATCACAACATTTTAAAAAAGTAAAGACTTTTTTTCTCTTTGCAAATTTTACCGCCAATAATATCTGTTTTTTAAAATTATTTTACTGTAAAATACAAGTAAAATTGAAAAATATATTGTTTTATCTGGCAATAAGTGGTACAATAAAGTGTAATACTATAAATATTTTATAGAAAGGTTGTGAGCAGGTTGCAAATTTTAGCCAAAGTATCGGTAATGGCTTTAAGAATGATATATTTCTTCTTTAAAATTTTTATAAAGCCACGCAAAAAAATCACACTTTTAAGCCGCCAAAGCAATACCCCTTCGGTTGACTTTGGGCTTTTGGCAAAAGCGATTAAGGAATCGGGCTATAAAGCAGAAATAAAAATGCTCACAAAGAAGATACCATCGGGTATTTTAGGTAAAGTAGGCTATACTTTTCATATACTTGAGCAGATGTATCATATAGCATCTTCGCAAGTGATTATTGTCGACGGTTACTGTATCGCGGTTTGTGTATTAAAGCATAGACCTCATCAAAAAATAATTCAACTTTGGCACGCGCTTAATATAGTTAAAAAATTTGGCTATGGCGCACTCGATAAGCCTTGGGGTCATAGCTCGGCTACCGCAAGGGCGATGTGGATGCACCGCAATTACGATTATGTTGTTGCTTGTAGCAAAAATGCGGCGTCAGTTTTAGCTGAATGTTTTAACACATCCTTAGAAAAGACGGTGTTGTTACCGCTACCGAGAATTGATTATATTTTAAACTCACCGCAAAAGTATGACGAAATTAAGGCGGTTTACCCAGGTATATTTGAAAAACCAATTTTGCTTTATGCTCCCACCTTCAGAGGTGTGAAGGTAAATCTTTCAAATCTTCAAAACATTGTAGATTTAGAAAAATACAATGTGGTGGTAAAGCTTCACCCGGCGGACAAGCAGGGAATTGACGAGACTGTAAGCGATGCTATACTTTGCGACAGTAAATTTTCGTCTTTTGATTGGATGAAGGTTTGCGAGGCTTTAATTACCGATTATTCGGGTATGGGCTTTGAAGCAATGCTTTTGGGCAAAAAGGTTTACTATTATTTGTACGATTATGATGATTATAGTGTAAAAAACGGCTTGGCGCTTGATTTGTTTTCGGAGGCTATTTCTCCCTTTGTTGTGAGAACTGCGGACGAGCTTTGTGGGATTTTGAAAAAAGAGTATGATTTTTCACTTCAAAAGCGGTATTTAGAAAAATATTTAAGCGTAGGAACAGAAAACTGCGCTAAGCGGCTTTCAGAGTTTGTTATTAGTCTTTTAAAGGAGTAACGTATGGACGAAAACAAAATATTAGAGGAAATACAGCATCTTCAAAAATTAGAGCTTGCTATTTTAAAGGATGTTGCCGCAGTTTGCAAAAAGCACGATATTAAGTTTTTCTTAGGCGAAGGCACGCTTTTAGGCGCTGTTCGGCATAATGGCTTTATCCCTTGGGATGACGATGTTGATTTAATAATGGAAAGAAGCGAGTATGAACGCTTTTTACAGGTGGCACAGGACGAGCTTGGCGACAGTTATCAAGTTCAGCATTCAACAACAGTGGATAACTATTGGTCGCCCTTTATTAAAGTAAGACAGCTAACGGGTGATTTGTCCTTCCGCCAGCACCATATTGAACATTTAACCGATAAAAACGGACCTTATATTGATATATTCCCAATGGAATATGTGCCTGTGAATAAAGGATTTAAGATTAAAAAGACAGGCTTTTTTGTGAGATTTTACCGCGGTATGCTTTCTTATAAATTAGGGCTTAGAAAACCGCCGCACATTTACGGCAAAGTTTTAAAATTTATATCTAATTTCTATTCAGTGAAGACTATTCATAATAAGCTTCAAAAGCATTTTACCTGCTTTGGCAAGGGTGAAAAGGAATACATGGCAACCTTTTCTTCTTATCATCCACTTAAGTGTCAGATTTGCAAAAGCAAAAACTATAGCAAAATGCTTTGGTGGGATTTTGAAGATACAAAAATGCCTGTACCACAAGGTTATGATGAAATTCTAACCACAATCTACGGTGAGTATATGACTCCCCCGCCCCAAGAAAATCGGGTTATTAAGCACCATTTTTACAGTGGTGAACATTAAGGAAGGAAAAATTAATGTATTTAAAAAGATTTTTTAAAGATTTATTTAAATATCGTAAATATTTGTTGTGTTCTACAAAGGCTTCGCTTAAAAGCGAAGTGGCGGGTTCGTATCTTGCGTGGCTTTGGTGGATATTAGAGCCGTTTTGCTTTATGCTTATTTACAAATTTATAGCCGAGAGTGTTTTTAACAGACCTATGCCCAACGCGGCGTTGTTTGTATTTTTAGGTCTTACGGTTTGGAACTTTTTCAATAAAAACATTTCAGGCGCGGCAAGGCTTCTTAAGAATAATAAGGGCATAATTACAAAAATTTATTTGCCTAAGTACCTCATATATATAAGGCAAATGATGGTGGACGCTTTTAAGATGGCAATATCTTTGGCAATTTGCTTTGCGTTGGCCATTTATTATATAGCAACAAAAGGCTATGGGGCGTTGCCACTTGATTGGCATGTTATTTTAATTGTTCCAAGCCTTGTGATGCTTTCGCTTGTTTGCTTCGGCTTCGGCCTTCTTATTATGCACTTTGGCGTTTATGTAGAGGACCTTTCGAAGATAGTAATAATTGCGTTAAGGCTTGTGTTTTATTTGTCGGGCGTGTTCTATAATATTGCCGATATAAAGCCTTATGGTCATTTGTTACTAAATATAAACCCCGTGTCACTTGCTATGGAAGGCTGTCGAAATGCTTTAATGTATCAAGCACAACCCGACTGGTTAATGTTGGGTATATGGACCGCAATAGGATTAGCTTTGTCGGTGCTTGGTATTGTAGTAGTTTATAAAAATGAAAATAATTACGGTAAGATATTATGATGAAAAAAACAATTGAAGTTAGAAACTTAAAAATCAATTACAGAACTATGGAACCCATAAGAGTGAAGGATTTTTTTCACGGTAAAAAAAGAACCTCTCTTGAACACGCAGTAAGAGGTGTTTCTTTTGATGTATATAAGGGTGAAATAGTGGGAATTATTGGCCAAAATGGTAGCGGTAAGTCTACCACGCTTCGCTGTCTTGCGGGTATAATTTCACCGGATGGTGGCTCTGTAGAATTATTTGGCAATTCGGTTTCGTTGCTTGCTATTGGCGTAGGTTTTCAAAAGGAACTTACCGGCAGAGTTAATATTATGCTTTCAGGCCTTCTTATGGGTTTTAGCGAAAAAGAAATTAAAGCCAAAATGAAGGAGATTATCGAGTTTTCCGAGCTTGGTAAATATATAGATAAGCCGGTAAGCAGTTATTCAAGCGGCATGCATTCACGTTTGGCTTTTGCAATAACCGCTATACTTAATACTGATATTTTGTTGGTTGACGAAGTTTTAAGCGTTGGCGATGCTCGTTTTAAGAAAAAGAGCCATAAAAAAATGAAAGAACTTATTATGGATAAGGACCGTACTGTTATTATGATTTCGCACAGTACTGATACACTTAAAAGTATGTGTGACCGCATTATTTGGATGCATCAGGGCGAAATAAATATGATAGGCAGCCCAAAAGATGTTTTAAGCAAGTATGAAGAGTTTATGACTTCGGGTGTTAAGTAAGGAGATTTGTTGTGAATCCAATACTGTATATCGTGATTCCTTGTTATAACGAAAAAGACGTTTTGCCAATAACTTCGGGCATGTTTTTAGAAAAGCTCAAAAGCCTTATAGAAAAGAACAAAATATCCAACCAAAGTAGAATTCTTTTCGTAAATGATGGTAGCCGCGACACCACTTGGGAAATCATTTCATCTTTATCCAAAAAAAGTGGGTATGTAAAGGGCATATCCCTAAGCCGAAACTGTGGGCACCAGAATGCGTTACTTGCGGGTCTTATGGAAGCTAAAATCTATGCCGATATAACTATTTCTATAGATTGTGATGGTCAGGATGACATTAATGCAATAGATAAAATGGTAAACGAATATTTGGGCGGCGCCGAAGTGGTTTATGGAGTACGAGCTGATCGAAAAAGTGATGGCTTTTTAAAGCGTACAACAGCACAAGGCTTTTATAAAGTTATGAACTTTTTAGGTAGTGAAACGGTGTACAACCATGCTGATTATAGGCTTTTGTCCAAGCGGGTTTTAAACGAGCTTGAGAATTTTAAGGAAGTAAACTTATTCTTGCGTGGTCTCATACCACTTGTGGGTTTTAAGTCTACTAGTGTTTATTATGATCGCAAGGCAAGACAAGCAGGAAAAAGCCATTATTCACTTAAAAAAATGCTTTCATTAGCTTTTGATGGTATTACAAGCCTTTCTATAAAGCCTATTCGCATAATTATTGCCTTAGGTGTAATTGTAGCTATTTTAAGTTTTGTGGGTATTATTTGGTCGGTTCTCACTGCGTTTTTAGGCAAAACGGTTGCCGGTTGGGCTTCTGTAACTTCAATTCTTTGCTTTTTAAGTGGCGTTCAGCTTGTGAGTTTAGGTGTTATAGGTGAATATATAGGAAAAATATATCTTGAAACAAAAGAAAGGCCTCGCTATATTATAGCTGAACAGACTTATGAAGATTGATATTAATTTTATTTTAAAAAAGTATAAAGAACTTTTACTTTATTTGTTTTTCGGTGCCGTTACAACGGCAGTAAGCATACTTTCTTTTGCGTTTTTTGAATACTTAAGAATAGACGCTTTAGTTGCTAATATACTTTCGTGGATTTTGTCGGTTTTTGTCGCTTTTATTACCAATACCCTTTGGGTGTTTGAGGGGGACTTAAAAACCAAAGCTGTAAAGAAAGCATTAAAATTTTACGTGGCGCGCATATTTACTCTTTTGGTAGAAGAACTATTACTTTTAGTATTTATAAAGTGGTTGCTTTTTGACTCTTTGCTTATTAAATGTATGGCGCAGATTGCGGTTATAGTTTTAAATTATGTTATAAGTAGGTTTTATGTTTTTAGTACGAATAAAAAATATTAGCATAAAATAATATATGTATTATATTAATTTTCTGGGGGATTAACTTTGGTTTATGAAAATGTGCTTGAAGCGGTGGGTAACACTCCGCTTATAAAGCTTTCAAAAATAGTAGAGCCTGACAGCGCAACGGTTCTTGTGAAATACGAAGGTGTGAATATTGGCGGTTCAATAAAAACAAGAACGGCGCTTAATATGATAGAGGATGCTGAAAAAAAAGGCATTATAAATAAGGACACAATTATTGTAGAGCCCACAAGCGGCAACCAAGGTATTGGACTTTCGCTTATAGGCGCTGTTAAGGGGTACAAGGTATGTATCATTATGCCCGATTCGGTAAGTGAAGAAAGAAGAAAGCTTATTAAAGCCTACGGCGCCGAATTAGTGCTCGTTCACGACGACGGCGATATTGGGGCTTGTATTGAAGAATGTTTGCAAACTGCGCTTAATATGCAAAAAGAGAATGGTAATGTATGGGTACCGCAGCAGTTCGTAAACCCCGCAAATCCGCACGCTCACCGCAATAATACCGCGCTTGAAATATTAAGACAGGCGGGCTGTAAAATTGATGGTTTTTGCTCTGGTGTAGGTACAGGCGGCACATTAACGGGTATAGGCGAAGTTTTAAAGCGAGAAAACCCCGATATAGAAATTTGGGCAGTAGAGCCCGAAAACGCCGCAATACTTTCGGGCGGTAGTATTGGTACACATTTACAAATGGGTATAGGCGACGGCATTATACCTGATAACCTTAATTTGCAAATCTATTCAAGTACCGCTATAGTTACCGACGAGGAAGCTATTGAAACCTCAAAGCGACTTATTCGTGAAGAGGGTATACTTTGCGGAATTTCAAGCGGCACAAATGTTGCTGCGGCGCTTCGCTTAGCTAAAAAGTTAGGTAAAGGCAAAACGGTTGTTACGGTTTTGCCCGATACAGGCGAGCGCTATTTCAGTACAGAGCTATTTCAATTTTAAAATAGAGGAGAAATGATTATGGCTAATATTTGGCACGATATTTCACCTAAGAGAATTACTCCTGAAGAATTTATATGTGTAATAGAAATTCCAAAGGGTAGTAAAAAGAAGTATGAGCTTGATAAAGAAACAGGCTGTTTAATGCTTGACCGTATACTTTATACTTCTACTCACTATCCTGCTAACTATGGCTTTATTCCGCGCACCTATGGTGACGACGGCGACCCGCTTGATGTTTTGCTATTGTGCGCCGAAACGCTTGAGCCGTTAACCTTGGTTAAAGCAAAGCCTATTGGTGTAATTTCTATGATAGACAATAATCAGGGTGACGAAAAGATTATAGCCATACCTTCAAACGATCCCACCTATAATCATTATACCGATATATCACAACTTCCTGTTCATATTTTTGATGAGATGAGCCACTTCTTTACGGTTTATAAAAACCTTGAAAACAAGCAAACTGCTGTAAATGAAGTTAGTGGCAGAGAGGTTGCTGTTGAAATTATCAAAAAAAGTATTGCTGATTATGTAGAGGAATTTTGCAAATAAACAAAAGCTTGGGACAAGCTTTATATATAAAGGAGAATACTAAATGGAAATACAGTTAAGCGAGCTTATTGAACAAATTAAAAAGGACGGAGTAGAGGTTGCCGAAAGCCAAAGCACAGCTATTGTAAATTCTGCAAAAGAAACGGCTGAAAAAATAATTGCCGACGCTACGAAAAAGGCGGAGGAAATTATAGCAAAAGCTAATGTTGAGAACGACCGTATAGTAAAAGCAGGCGAAGATGCTATCCGTCAAGCAGGCAGAAATTTACTTTTATCTTTCAGAGAAAGCGTAAACAAAGAGCTTGATGCTATAGTGGGCGAAAAGGTTAGTGAAGTTTACTCGTCGGGTGAGTTATCTGCCATTATTGCCGAAATTATAAAGGCAACCGCAAATTGTGATGATATAGCTGTATTGCTTAACTCTAAGGATTTAGAAAAATTTGAAGAGGATATTATCTCGGCTTTAAAGGCAAAAATGCTTACAGGTGTTACCTTAAAGCCCGACGATAACTTTATAGGCGGTTTCCGTATAGAAGTAAATGGTGGTACTGCTTATTATGACTATTCTGCAAGCGCTGTTACCGAAATGCTTTCAACTTATCTTAACCCTAAGGTAACTGCGCTTATGAAAGAGGCACAGTAGGTATGAATCAATACTATTTATTGTCACAACTGCCGGCTTTGGACGGGATAAGTGATACTGCACAGCTGCCTATAACCGAGAATAGATTTTTAGAGCTTTGCGAGCAACTTTTACCCCAAAAAATGTTTGTTGCATTAAAGGATATAAACCTTGTTCCGCCCAGAAATGACATACCCACAGGTTATAAGTTTATAGATAATTGGAATGCTTATGAACGGGATTTACGGTTGGCTTTGGCAACTGTGCGTGCAGATAAATTGGGGAAAGCAATTGAAATAGGCAATAAATTTATTTCAAGTGAAATAATTCAAATTGCACGCATAGCGGTTGAAAATGAAAACCCCTTAGAGGCTGAGGTGTTTCTAAACGGCTACAGAGCAAGGGTTTTAGAGGATTTACGCCCATCCGACCCATTTTGTGAGGATACAGTTTTTTATTATGCATTAAAGCTAAAAATAATGGAACGCATAAAACTCTTTGATGTGCAAAATGGTGTCGAGGCGTACCAAGATATATACAACTCTATTATGAGTAAAGATAAGCAGGAGGCTCAAAAATGACCGAAACAACACAAAATTTAGGCAAGGTTGTAAGTGTTAACGGAAACCTTTTATCTGTTGAATTTGGCGGTAAGGTTTCTATGAATGAAATTTGTTATGTACGGGTGGATGGTACTGCTTTAAAGAGTGAGGTTATCCGTATTAGAGGTAATATAGCGCAAATTCAGGTTTACGAAATGACAAACGGTATCAAATGTGGTGATATTGTTGAATTTACGGGCGATATGCTTTCAGCAGAACTTGGTCCGGGGCTTCTCGGTCAAATATTTGACGGACTTCAAAATCCGCTGCCGTTATTGGCCGAAAAGGCGGGTTGGTTTTTAGAGCGCGGTATTTATGCGGGCGCATTGAATACTGAGAAAAAATGGGAGTTCACCCCTACTGCTAAGGTAGGTGATAAGGTGCGTGCGGGCGAATATGTAGGTACCGTACCCGAAGGTGCTTTTACCCATAAAATTTTCGTACCCTTTTATTTGCTTGATAGCTATACCGTAAAATCGGTAGTCAAAAAGGGCGAATACACACTTAAAGATACTGTTGCGGTGATTACCGACGAGCGCGGTAACGAAATTCCGTTAACTCTGTCTTTCAAATGGCCTGTAAAACGTGCTATTAACTGCTATACCGAACGTTTGGCACCGGTGGAAACAATGGAAACCAAGGTAAGACTTATCGACTCGTTCTTCCCTGTTGCAAAGGGCGGTACTTATTGTATACCGGGGCCATTTGGCGCGGGCAAAACCGTTTTGCAGCACACAACTTCAAGAAATGCTGATGTTGATATAGTAATTATTGCTGCTTGCGGTGAGCGTGCGGGTGAGGTTGTTGAAACCATTACCGAGTTTCCTGAAATTATAGACCCGAGAACAGGTCGTTCTCTTATGGAGCGTACTATTATTATATGTAATACCTCTTCAATGCCTGTAGCTTCCCGTGAAGCTTCGGTTTATACCTCGGTTACTTTGGCAGAGTACTATAGACAGATGGGTCTTAATGTACTCTTGCTTGCTGACTCTACTTCCCGTTGGGCGCAGGCACTTCGCGAAATGTCGGGCCGACTTGAAGAAATCCCCGGCGAAGAAGCTTTCCCTGCTTATCTCGAATCTTATATTGCCGCTTTTTATGAGCGTGCGGGCTATGTTCGTTTGCCCGATGGTTCTAAAGGCTCAGTTACAATAGGCGGTACGGTATCCCCCGCGGGCGGCAACTTTGAAGAGCCTGTAACACAGGCAACCTTAAAGGTTGTTGGCGCTTTCCACGGCCTTTCAAGAGAACGCTCGGACGCACGTAAATACCCTGCTATTGACCCCGTAATTTCGTGGTCTAAGTATGGCGGTGTTATCGATGCTAAGAAGATTGATTTTTGTAAGGAAGTTATGTTTCACGGTGACGAAATTGAGTCTATGATGAAGGTTATAGGCGAAGACGGAACAAGCCTCAGTGATTTTATTATTTACCTTAAAGAAGAAATGCTTGATGCGGTTTACTTCCAACAAAACTCCTTTGATGAAGTAGACGCCAACTGTCAAAAAGACCGTCAAATTTATGTAATTGATAAACTTGTTGGTATTTTAGGCTCTGATTTTGAGCTTAAGGATAGAGATAGCGCGCGTACCTTCTTTAACCGTTTAAGACAAAAGTTTATCGACTGGAACTATACTGTATTTAAGAGTGAAGATTTTGATAAATTAGAAAAAGAAATTGATAAGCTTTATGAAGAAGGTAACGGCAAATTAACAAGACAAGCTCAAGAGCTTTTAAAGGTGGTGGGCTAAAATGAATAAAGTTTTTAACCGAATAGAATCAATAATAGGAAACGTTATTACAGTACGCGCCACAGGGGTTAGATATAACGAATTGGCGCAGATAACAACCCGTTTTGGCAAATCCTTGGCGCAGGTGAATAAAATTGAAGGCGATATTGTTTCACTACAGGTTTTTGCCGGCGGTCAGGGTGTTTCCACGGGTGACGAGGTACGCTTTTTAGGAAACGAAATGCGTGTTTCCTTTAGTGAAGACCTTTTAGGCAGAATTTTCAACGGCTCGGGTGAACCGAGAGATAACGGTCCTTCACTTACTGATAATATGACTACTATTGGTAGACCTTCAGTAAACCCGACAAAGCGCATTTTGGCTAACCGTATGCTTCGTACAAATATACCGATGATCGATATGTTTAATACCTTGGTAGTTTCACAAAAGCTTCCGATATTCTCTATTTCAGGCGAGCCCTATAATCAGCTTTTGGCACGTATTGCGTTACAGGCCGAAGCGGATGTTATAGTTCTTGGCGGTATGGGTCTTAAGTATGACGATTTTTTATACTTTAAAGATACTTTGGCAAACGGCGGTGCGCTAAGTAAAACGGTAATGTTTATCCACACTGCGGCAGACCCTACTGTTGAATGTATGATGATTCCAGATATGGCTTTGGCGGTAGCGGAGCAGTTTGCTTTGCAGGATAAGGATGTACTTGTTCTCCTTACAGATATGACCAACTTTGCCGATGCTATGAAAGAAATCGCTATTACTCAAGAACAGGTTCCGTCTAACCGTGGTTACCCCGGCGATTTGTATTCCCAGTTGGCTGCACGTTATGAAAAAGCGGTTGACTTTGCAAACTCGGGCTCGGTTACTGTTTTGGGTGTTACTACAATGCCTGGTGACGACGTTACCCACCCCGTACCCGATAATACAGGCTACATTACCGAGGGTCAGTATTACTTAAAAGGCGGACGTATTGAGCCGTTCGGCTCGCTTTCTCGTTTAAAGCAGAACGTAAACGGCAAAACCCGTAAAGACCACCGCGCTTTAATGGATGCTATGATTCGTATGTATTCATCTTATAAGGACACGCTCGAAAAGAAGAATATGGGCTTTATGATGAGCCGTTGGGACGAAAAGCTTTTAAAATACGGAGAATTATTTGAAGAAAGACTTATGGACCTTTCTGTAAACCTTAGTTTAGAAGAAGCCTTGAATGTTGGTTGGCAAATTTTAGCAGAATGCTTCGAAAAAGACGAAACAGGCATTAAGTCAGAGCTTACTGACGAATTTTGGCCCGTAAAATAAGGAGGACAGAATTTTGGCAAAAATCAAGCTCACAAAGAACGAATTAAGGGTGCAAAAAGATGCCCTTAAGATGTACAAAAGATATTTGCCTACTCTGACACTTAAAAAACAACAACTACAAGCCGAAATCCGTATTATAGAAGAAAAAGCTGAAGCTGTGCGAGCGCAAAAAGCGGAGCTTGAAAAAGGTTTTTCTTCCTGGATTGCGGTTTTTAGCGAGCAAAACGCCTTTCCTAATGATGCTATTACCGTAAGCAACATCAAAAAAGGTGTCGGTAATATAGCGGGTGTGGAAATCCCTATCTACGAGGGTGCGGATTTTGAGCGTCGGGATTACGACTTTTATAAAACTCCGCTTTGGGTAGATATGGCGGCTAACCATATGGAAAAGGCAATGTCGCTTGACTTGGAGGCAGAAGTGTTAGATGAACAGGTTCGTCTTTTGGAAAAAGAACTGTTGACAACTTCTCAAAGGGTAAACCTTTTTGAAAAGGTTAAAATTCCCGAAACGCAGGAGAATATCAAAAAAATATCAATTTATATGGCAGATCAGCAGGTTAGCGCAGTTGTGCGCTCTAAGATTTCTAAATCAAAAATTGCGCGTCAAACCGCAGCCACTCTTAGAAAGGGGGATGCGGTATGATAGTGCCTATGAAAAAGGTTTCCTTAATTGTACTTAAAAAGAATAAGGAAGCCGCCCTTAAAAAGCTTCGCAAATTGGGGCTTTTGCACATTGAAATTACCGAAGGAAGCGGCACAAGGCTATTAGAGCTTAAAGAGCAAAGTGCTTTGCTTGAAAACGCCATATATACCCTATCGGCTAAGGCGGATAAGAATACCGAAGGCAAGGATATAACCTTAACCGATGCAATAGCACTTTCACAAAAAATAGAAGCCTTAACAGAGCAACAGAAAAGTCTTTATAATGCGGTTTCGGGGCATAAAGGCGAACTTGAAAGGCTAAAATCTTGGGGCGAAATAAATCTTCAAGAGTTATCACTTTTAGAGAATAAGGGTATTGATATTACTCTTTACGAAATGTCGCTTAAAGAATATAAGGCGTTTAAAGAGGTTGCTACTACAATAGTGCTAAGTAAGGCGAAATCGTCAGTAAAGCTTGTAGCATTAAATACAGGTGAAACCGATTTAAGTAGCTTTAATGCCTTTAAGGTAGAACTACCTAAAAAATCCACTTGGGAAATTGCTCGTGAAATAGAAAAATCAGAGCAAAAAATTACCGATATCCAAAATCAAATCTCGGCGGATGCTTGTTATATTGAGAGTATGAAAAAAGCGGTAGACCAATTAAAGCACGAAACCGAGTTTCAAACCTATTCAAGCGGAATGTCGGATGAAGATTTGTCGAAAAACGGCGAAAAAGAAATTAGCGTAGCGTATTTTGACGGATATATTCCGACAGAAGACTTAGATAAATTAAAGGCTACCGCTAAGGAAAATGCTTGGGGACTTATTATTAGCGACCCAACCGAAGAAGATAATGCGCCTACAAAGCTTAAAAACAATAAGCTGGTAAGCCTTGTTTATCCGCTTACCGATTTTTTGGGTACGGTACCCGGCTACTTTGAATATGATATTTCAGCTTGGTTTTTAGGATTTATACTCGTTTTCTTTGGTATAATTTTCGGCGATGGCGGTTACGGACTTTTAATTTGCGCTATAGCGGCGGCATGTATACTAAAATCAAAGCTTAGTAAAAATGCTGTTCCACCTGCCTTTGTTTTAATACTGCTTTTTGGCGGCGCTACGGTGCTTTGGGGCATGCTTACTTGTACTTGGTTTGGTTTACCGGCCCAAAGCTTGCCGAGCTTTATTAAAAGCCTATCCATTCCGGTTATTTCAAATGTTTATAGTGAAAAGCTTTGGTACCCGTTTTGGACAGAGGGCAAGGCGGCGCTTACAACGGCGCAGAATGTTCAAATTCTTTGTTTTGCGCTCGCGTTAATTCAACTTGCAGTGGCGCATATAAAAGGAATGGTGCGGAATCGAAAATCGCTTAAATGTTTAAGTGATTTAGGTTCTATACTACAACTTATCGGTATGTTCTATGTAGTAATGGCGCTTGTTGTAAACGGTCAGGTGTTTTCACTCTCGCTTGTAATTGCAGGTATTCCTGTTGGTACAACCGCAATAGCCTTTGTGCTTATAGGCTTTGTGCTAAGCTTTATATTTGCAAATTACGAAGGAAGTATCATAAAATCGATTTTAGAAAGCCTTAAAAATATTGTGTCGGTATTACTCGGTGTAGTAAATGTCTTTTCGGATATTGTTTCCTACATTCGCTTATGGGCAGTAGGTCTTGCAGGTGCTGCAATTTCGGCAACTGTAAACGAATTGGCAGGTCCTATGCTCGGAAACTTTATGTTTATGGTATTTGCTATAATTTTATTGGTGTTCGGGCACGGACTCAATATGATTCTGAATATACTGTCGGTTATAGTTCACGGTGTACGACTTAACACTCTCGAATTTTCAAGTCACTTGGATATGTCGTGGGGTGGGCATAAGTACGAACCGTTCAAAGAATAAATTTAAAGGAGAATTATTATGAATTTAGGATTATTAGGTACAGCATTGGCTATGGGTATTGCCGCAATCGGCTCGGCAATAGGTATCGGTATTGCCGGTCAATCAGCAATCGGCGCTTGGAAAAAGTGCTATTTACAAAATAAGGCAGCGCCCTTTATTTTAACTGTATTTGCTGGCGCCCCTTTAACACAGACAATTTACGGCTTTCTTTTAATGCAGCAAATGAAGGCTTCTACTGCAGACCCCGCATTTTTGTTTGGTTTAGGTATTGCGTCAAGTCTTGCTATGGCTGTTTCGGCTGTAGTACAAGGTAAAGCAGGTGCGGCAGGTAGTGACGCTTTAGCAGAAACCGGCAAGGGCTTCTCGCAGTACATCATGGTAGTTGGTCTTTGCGAAACCGTTGCACTTTTCGCCCTCGTTTTCAGTATGGTAGCACTTGGATAATAACCCCCAATTTAAAATTTATATTTACTACATCAAAACGCCCTTTCAAAAAGGGCGTTTTTGTATTTTATAGCGCTCTCACTTAATAAGGTTTTATTTGTATTGCGCCGTTTTAAAGCACAAATTCAAGTCTTTTAACAATTATAAAGGATATGCTTTACATTTTTGCGACTTTTTGGTACAATAATATTAAATAAACATACTGTAGGTGATATTATGTATTATTTAGGTATTGACCTTGGCGGAACAAACATAGCTATAGGTCTTGTTGACGAAAATCTGAAACTTGTATTAAAGGATAGCGTCCCCACAGGCGCATCACGCCCTATAGACCAAATTATGGACGATATGGCGGCATTGTGTATATCGGTTGTAAAAAGTGCAGGAATAAGCTTTTCTGAGGTTGCGGCAGCAGGTATAGCCACCCCCGGCTCGGTTGACCCCGAAAGTGGTTATGTTCGCTATGCTAATAATATAAATTTGCATAACTACCCAATGGCAGACGAGCTTATTAAACGCACACCTTTAAAAAAGGTGTTTTTGGAAAATGACGCTAATGCCGCTGCTTTGGCAGAAGCTAAAGCAGGCGCCGGAAAAGGCGCAAAGGATGTTATTATGATTACTTTAGGCACCGGTGTTGGCGGTGGTATTGTAATAGACGGAACGCTTTATTCGGGCTTCTCTTATTGCGGTGCAGAGCTTGGCCATACTGTAATTGAAATGGGTGGCAGAGCTTGTTCTTGCGGGCGCAAGGGCTGCTTTGAAGCTTATAGTTCGGCTACAGGTCTTATCAATATAACTAAGGACGAAATGCAAGCTAATAAGGATACTTCTATGTGGAAAATGGTAGACGGCGACCTTTCTAAAGTTAGCGGACGTACCGCTTTCAACGCCGCAAAAGAAGGTGACAAGTCAGGCCAGAAGGTTGTAGACGAGTATATTAAGTATCTTGCTTGCGGTCTTGCCAATATGATTAACATTTTTGACCCCGAAGTGCTTTGTATCGGTGGCGGTGTATGCGGTGAAGGCGATAACCTTTTAATTCCGCTTGAAAAGGAAATTTGGAAGGAAGTTTACGGCGCCCACACAAAGACAAAGCGCACCCAAATTAAGATTGCCGAGCTTGGCAACGATGCTGGAATTATTGGCGCAGCAGCACTCGGAATTTAAGGAGGAAAATCTATGCCGACTTTAGACATTATGAAGTATTTGACCAAAGGAAAAAACTTGCATTTAAGGGTTGCCAAAGGTCATTTTGCTACAAGCAATAGCCATTCAAACTATTATATTGATGTTGTATCTCAAAAATCACGCCTTACCGAAGCTAAGGCAGTAGCTGAGGAGCTTAGAAGCTATTTTTACTTTGATACTATAGTTGACACTATTCTTTGTCTTGATGGCACAGAGGTTATAGGCACCTGTTTGGCAGAAAGTCTTACAAAAGCCGATTTTGTAAATATGAACGCTCACAAAACCATTTATGTTGTAACGCCCGAAATGGTAAACGGACAACTGCTTTTCAGAGATAATCTTGTTCCAATGATTAAGGATAAGCATGTTATGATTTTGGCTGTTTCGGTGGCATCGGGTAAAACGGTAGAAACCGCAGTTGACGCAGTAAAATATTACGGCGGTAATGTTACAGGTCTTGCTTCTATTTTCTCTACAAGAGAAGAATGTGCAGGATATCCTGTTCGCTCGGTATTTAATCCTAAGGATTTGCCTGATTATCAAACCTATGCTCCAAATGGATGCCCATTGTGTAAAGCGGGTAAAAAAATAGATGCCCTTGTTAATAGCCACGGATTTTCCAAGCTTTAATAAATGTTAATATAAAAAACGAGCCGTAGCAAGACTTCTCTAAGGGAAGTCTTGCTACGGCTTGCTTTTGTTATCCCTTCTGAAACCGATACTATATGTAAAGGGGTTGATTCAATTTGGGATTTAAATCAATATTCGTAATTATGCAGCTTTAAAATATATAATAAAAGCAGTAAGTACATTTTACTTACTGCTTTTTAGGTAAAAATAGATAATTATGCCTTACCAATTAAGTATAAACTCAATTATAAAGGCTGCCGACCAGGAAAAATCACGACAACAAAGACCTTTTTTGTTCTTTGTGTCATAATTTTCAAAGATTCCATCTTTAATACTATCTACCAAGGCTAAAATGTTTTCTTTTATAGCGTCTGCAACCGGAAGACCATAGTTTTTCAAACCTTTTGCCGCAAAATAAGCAATATTCAACCATAATGGTCCTCGCCAATAATTTTGTGAGTACTCAGGATTATCATATGTAACGGTTGGCATATTAGAATTAAATATTTTTTCATCCGCCGCCAATTTAGCCAACGCTTCCGCCCGTTCGGGTTGTGCGGTTTTTATATAAAGTGGCATAAATGATGCGGGAGTAAGGCAATTTGAAAGTTCGTTTGTGAAACGATTTCTATCGGTGTAAGCACCTATAGATTCATTCCAAAATGTTTCTTCTATTAGTGTCGCTATTTCTTTAGCCTTATGGTCCCACTCTTCAGAATCTTTGCCAATCAAGCGTGAAATTTTGCTCATACTTTCATAAAATGAAAACATATAACAATTTAAATCCACAGGATAATATTCTACTATACCGTCGTCCCATCTAACCGAGTTATCAAGTCCGGATTCCCATTTTGCCCAAGTAATATTCTCTTTATCGGTTCCTTTTTTATATGTGTCAAAATAAAAAAGTTTGCCATCAAAACGCTTTGTTCGCCAAAAGTTTTCATTTAAAACCAGTTTATCATATATTCTCTTTAAAAACTCTACATCACCGGTATTTTTATATACTTCGTACGCTGCCCAAGCAAAAACAGGTGGTTTAGAACTATGTATTCTGCTCTCTCCTTCTTTATTTACCAAATCGGGAAGCATACCGTCTTCAAGCATATAATCAAAAAAGCCTTCTATTTGGTCGGTCGCAAGTTTAGAATCAAATCGCGAAACGCCAACAGCATGGAAAGCACTGTCCCAATTCCATACACCTTGGAATTTTGCTAACCCGGGAGATATCATTAACCTACCGTTAAAATACTGCTGCATATGGTAATATTTATTGCCTTCCAACACATCTAACGCTCTTTCAAGTAAACAAAAATCTCTTGTAGAAATATTATTTTTAATTTTTTCAGTTAATTTAGTTTTCATAAGAATCCTTTCAAATGCATATAAATTTTCAATTTATATAGTAATCAGTCATAAGTATACGCGGATATTTGGAACGCTTTGCTACTTTTTAGGTAAAAATGAAAATTATGCTTTGTTTACAGAACCGAAAAGCTCCATCTTTTCCTTTACGGTATCTTTAATAGCCTGTGTTCCGTCTGCTAAAAGTTTACGGGGGTCAAAGCCCTTGCCCTGTAAATCCTTGCCGGCTTCAACATACTTGCGTGTAGCTTCTGCAAAAGCAAGCTGACATTCAGTATTAACATTTATTTTAGAAACGCCTAAAGAAATGGCTTTCTTAATCATATCGGCAGGAATACCTGTGCCGCCATGTAAAACCAAAGGCATATCGCCTGTGAGTTTTTGAATATCATCAAGAGTATCAAAGCTAAGCCCCGCCCAATTTTCAGGATATTTACCATGGATATTACCAATACCCGCAGCAAGCATAGTAACGCCTAAATCGGCTATCATTTTGCATTCGTTGGGGTCAGCAACCTCGCCTGCGCCTACAACGCCGTCTTCTTCACCGCCGATAGAGCCAACTTCGGCATCAATAGATAAGCCTAATTTGTTGCAATATTCAACTAATTCTTTAGTTTTTGCAATGTTTTCTTCAATCGGGTAGTGAGAGCCGTCAAACATTACAGAAGAAAAGCCTGCTTCAATGCACTTCTTAGCGTGCTCGTAAGAGCCGTGGTCTAAGTGAAGAGCTACAGGAACGGTAATGCCAGGCTCGTTAATCATACCGTTAACCATACCAACGATAGTGGTATATCCGCACATATATTTACCTGCGCCTTCGGATACGCCTAAGATAACGGGTGAATTTAATTCCTGTGCGGTTTGTAAAATGGCTTTGGTCCACTCAAGGTTGTTGATGTTGAACTGACCTACGGCATATTTACCTGCCTTTGCTTTTTGAAGCATTTCTTTTGCTGATACTAACATTTTTGTTCCTCCAATAATTTATGCTGTTAATATTTTATACCATAATAAGCTTAAAATCAACCCTTATTTACAAGTGTCTTCAATTATTTCTTCGGGGGGAAGCTCCAACACTTCGGGGTTTGCAAGCAATTTTTTCATATATCTGAAAGCGGTAGCAAAATAACTACCCGAGCAGATGCGTTCATCCATAGTAACACCTATAGGCATACTGCGTTCGAAAACAATTTCTCCACCCTTGCGCTTAGGTACTTCACGCATATTACCCATTGCCATAAATATGCTGGTTGTGCCAAATTCATAGCAGTGGTGATAAATGTGATTAGTACGAATTGAAGCAAGGTTCGTTATACCAAGGCTCATATGGAAGGGCGACATATCAATAATAGCTTTAGGCAAAAGACCGTGCCTATCCATAAATTTGAACGCTTTCACACCAACTGTTAAAAGACCGGGAATACTTAAAAGTATTTTAATAATCTTTTCGGTACCGTTATTTTCGGGGGCTTCGCGGTTTTCGGTGACATAGGTGTTTATTTTGTTATTGACATCAAAAACTGTATTTTCGCGTTCAAAATACATTTTAGACATTGTACCTTCGTGAGATTCGAGTGACTGTAATACCACCATACCTACGGCAATTTCATTTCTGGAATATACTTTTTTATTAACAATAAAACGGTTGAGTTCGGGATATTTTGCCATAGTGCGTATGTAAGCCGCAATAATCAGCGCCATATGGCTAATCGAAACACCCTCTTTTCGCTTTTTATTTACATAGTCCTGAACGGGTTGATACGGAATGTCGATGGTAATCATATTCATTGAATCTATGCGTTTATCCATAATGTGTGCCGCAACCCTGTACATAGGGTCTGTGTTTCTAAGTCTTCTTCCGTCTGCTCTCATAATTTTCCCCTTTTTTGTCGAATTTTGTAGTACAAATCCATTCATAATAATACCATAGAAATATAAATTTTACAATCTTTTTTTAAAACTTGTTATATTTAAATTTATATGTTATACTATATAAGTATAAATTTATTTTTAGCTGAATTATTACCCAAAATTTTTACATACTATTTTTGGGTGAATTAGATGAGCGATAAAACAAACAATCAAGATTCAAAAATCGAGCAAATAAATGAGTTCGGCGCAGTAACCGCCTTTTCTGGCAAGCATAAAATTTACTGCCTTACAATAATTGGCGAAATTGAGGGACATAGCATTTTGTCGGAGCAGGCCAAAACCACCAAGTACGAGCATATTATACCGCAGTTGGTAGCGGTGGAAGAGTCGCAGGATATAGAGGGTTTACTTGTAATCCTTAATACTGTCGGCGGTGATGTAGAAGCAGGACTTGCTATTGCAGAGCTTATATCGGGGCTTAAAAAACCTACAGTGTCCTTTGTTTTAGGTGGCGGACATTCTATCGGTGTTCCGCTTGCGGTTTCGGCAAAAAAATCTTATATAGCGCCGTCGGCTACAATGACGGTACACCCTGTGAGAACAAACGGACTGGTAATTGGTGTTCCGCAAATGTTTAACCACTTTGCCCGTATGCAAGAACGCATTACCGATTTTGTTGTGCGAAATTCTAAAATCGGTAAGGATGATTTCACCTCGCTTATGATGAACACAGGCGAAATGGTGACTGATGTTGGCTCGGTGCTTTCGGGAGAAAAAGCAGTGCAAACAGGGCTTATAGATAATGTAGGCACACTGTCGGATGTTTTAGACGGACTTTACGGGCTTATAGAAGATAACAAATAACTTACTTTCAAGGAGAGTAATATGGCAACAAAAAGAAAGAATGTTAAATCTACAACTAAAAAACAAAATCGCCAAAATAGTCGGATAGCTGACGGAAACCGTCAGCTTCGGGCAATAATATGGTTTGCCTTGGCGGTATTTTTGCTGTGCGTGGTTTTTATTGAAGGGCAGAACATCTGGACCTTTATACATAATTTTGTTTTTGGACTGTTTGGTGTAACGGCTTATTTTTATCCTTTCCTTTTAGGCTTTATAGCCTTTATGTATGCAAGCGATAAAATGCAGGCCTCTGCTAAAGCTAATATGTTGGAAGCGGTAGGCATCACTGTTTTGTTAAGCGGCGTAATTGATGTTTTTGCAATACCTGAAGAACTTGATTTTTGGGAGCATTTAACAACCGCTTATACCGAAGGTGTTGCGCTTCAAAACGGTGGATTTTTAGGCGGACTTATAGGCAAGCCCATATTAGCGGCTTTTGGTAAAACAGGTGCCGCAATAACCCTTATACTTTTAATTTTTGTGCTTTTAATGATACTTACACGCACAACACTTGTATCACTTTTCCGTGCAATTTCAAAACCGGTTACAGTGGTTAAAGAGCGCGCGGGCGAAGCATACGCAAAACATATAGAAGAACAAAATAACAGACAATTTAATATTGATTTACCCGTTGATGACGGACCAAAAGAGCGAAAGAAAATCCGCGAGAATATGTCACCCAAGCAAAGAAGGGTTATAGATTCCTATCAAAGTGATGGGCTTTTACCCGAAGAGCCCGAAGAGATTAAGGTGACCACTCCTGAAGGCAGTGAAGACCGCGAGCAAATGGATGAGGCACTTAAAAACGCAGGTGAAGAGATACCACAAATTAACCTTAAACAAGAGACTGAAAACTTCACAAAAGAAGTTGAAGAACTTGACGAAAGTACCGATAAAGGCTATGTTTATCCCCCAATCACTCTGTTAGCACCGCCGTCGGCTTCAAAAGCGGCTGCCGCACAGGACACTAATCTTACTGCCGAACGGCTTGTAAGCACCCTTAAAAGCTTTGGTGTTGAAACCCGTATTGTTGATATTAGCCGCGGTCCTACGGTCACAAGATATGAGCTACAACCCTGTGCGGGTGTAAAAATCAGCCGTATTACTTCCTTGGCTGACGATATTGCCCTTAATCTTGCGGCAGGTAATGTTCGTATAGAAGCACCCATACCAAATAAAGCGGCGGTGGGTATTGAAGTGCCTAACAAGGATAAGAATACAGTAGGTATTCGCGAAATATTAGAAGCGCCCGAGTTTGCTTCGGCTAAATCCAAGCTTACCGTAGCTTTAGGTAAGGATATAAGTGGTAATATTATTACTACCGATATTGCCAAAATGCCGCATGGTCTTATTGCGGGTGCTACGGGTTCCGGTAAATCGGTTTGCACAAACTCTATTATTATAAGTCTTTTATATAAAAACTCACCTGACGAGTTAAAATTGCTGCTTATAGACCCTAAAACTGTTGAATTTGAGCCTTATAATGGTATTCCGCACCTTATGGTGCCGGTTATTACCGAGCCGAGAAAGGCGGCGGGCGCACTCGGTTGGGCGGTGGAAGAAATGGAAAAGCGTTACAAAATGCTTTCTGACCGCAAGGTGCGTAATATTGAAGAGTATAACAACTTTGTTGAAACCTTAGAGGGTGAAGAGGCACAAGAAATTGAAAAAATGCCTTACATAGTTATTATGATAGATGAGTTTGCAGATTTAATGCAGACCGCTTCAAAGGAAGTTGAAGATTCTATCAGCCGTATTGCTGCCAAGGCAAGAGCAGCAGGCATACATCTTTTGCTTGCTACCCAGCGTCCTTCGGTAGATGTTATTACGGGTGTTATTAAGGCGAATATTCCTACAAGAATTGCACTTACTACATCCTCACAAATTGATAGCCGTACTATTATAGATTCCGCAGGTGCTGAAAAGCTTTTGGGCTATGGCGATATGTTATTTAGTCCTATAGGTACAAACAAGCCACTTCGTGTACAGGGCTGTTTTGTAAGTAATAAGGAAATAAGAGATATTGTAAGCTTTATTAAAAATGGCACCGTTGCAAACTATAATGACGAAGTTATGTTTGAAATTGAACGACAAGCCGCTATTGATAAAAAGCAAAGAACAGGTGTTGTTGAGGATGGCCCCGATGAAGACCCAATGCTTAAGGATGCTATTCGCATTGTAGTAGAAGTAGGTCAGGCGTCTGCTTCGCTTTTACAAAGAAAGCTTAAGGTAGGTTACTCACGCGCAGGCCGTCTTATAGACGAAATGGAGCAACGCGGAGTAATAGGTCCGTTTGAAGGTGCAAAGCCGAGAAAGGTGCTTATAACCGAGAACGAGCTTATGGAAATGGAACTTTCATCTGATGAATAATTACAAAAATCGAAAACGGCGCAACTATTTAACGGTTTGCGCCGTTATGTGTATTGTGGTTTTTGCAGTACTCCTTTGTTTCTCGCAAAACGTACTGTTAAGAAAAACCTCTGCCGAGTTGTCTAATGAAGCCGATTTTATAGAATTTCTCGATGTGGGGCAGGGTGACTGTGCGATTATCTATAGCGACGGTTACTGTGCGGTTGTAGATGTTGGTGAGCCTGAGGCGGCGCCTATACTTAATAAAGCGCTTAAAGATTACGGCATACAAGAGATTGATGCTTTAATTATATCTCATCTTCATTCTGACCATGTGGGGGCTCTGCCCAAAATAGCCGAGCTTTACCCTATACAAAATCTTTTTATGCCAAAAATACTTAATAAAAGCATAATCACTGCTAAAACAGGTAAGGAAACCGCGACTCAAAAAGGTGCTGCGTTTTACGAAATAGACCAAGGCACTAACTTTAAAATGGGCGAGTTTGAAATCACCATATTAAGTGATTACAACTATAATGCGGAAGAAAATGACCGTTCGGCATTTGTTATGGCAGAAATTGATGGCACTAAAATTTTGTTCACGGGTGACGCTGAAACCAAAACCGAAAATAGACTTTTAGATGAGAATATACAAATTGATTGCGATATTTTAAAGGTGAGCCACCACGGTAGCAATTCATCTTCAAGCGAACGCTTTTTAGGGGAAGCAACGCCCGAATATGCGGTTATCTCGGTGGGTGAGAACAATGGCTATTCGCACCCGAATACCGAAACCTTAAACGCTCTTAAAAAGTGCGGTGCAAAAACGCTTCGCACCGATAAAAACGGCGATGTAATCTTTGATTTTACAGATAATGATATTAAACTGAAAACAGAGAAATAAAAAAGGAGATGTCTGAGTGACATCTCCTAAAATTTTATTGTTTCAAATATTTTTTATAGCCTTCACCGTATTTTACAGCGTTTGATACTCTGCTTAAGGTTGCTGAAGAAATATCGGTTTTTTCAATAACCTGATTATAGGTTTTGCCTTCAAGCAAAAGCCTTGCTGCCGTAATGCGTTGAGCCATTTGCTCAATCTCTCTATAGGTGCAAAGATCTTTAAGTAATTTTTCCATTTCATAAGGGTCATCGATTTGGGCTAAAAGGTTATAGACATCTTTTAGCATTTGCTCAGTTATCTTTTTAGTAAGCATATTTTCGCCCTCTTATATTTCTTTCATAGATTTACTGAAAAAGTTGCGCGTTTTTTCAGATTTTGGGTTTTCAAATACTTCCTTTGGAGTACCTATTTCTTCAATAATGCCATCTGCCATAAATATTATTTTATCTGAAACATTTTTGGCAAATTCCATTTCGTGGGTTACAATAATCATTGTACTGTCTTTGCTTTTAAGACCTTTTATAACCTTTAAAACTTCACCTGTAAGCTCGGGGTCTAAAGCGGAAGTTGGTTCGTCAAAGCAAAGAATATCCGGCTGAAGTGCTAATGCGCGTGCAATTGCAACACGCTGCTGCTGTCCACCCGAAAGCTCACAAGGGTAGCTTTTAATTTTTTCAGTAAGTCCTACACGCTCAATAAGTTTTAGTGCCCGCGCTTCGATTTCTTCCGAACTGCCCATTTTCAAAAGGGTTGGTGCCAAAGTTATATTTTCTAAAACATTGTACTGCGGAAAAAGATTAAACGACTGAAAAACCAAGCCAAAGTGCAAACGCTTTTGGCGCATTTCTTCATCATTTAAGGTTTTTTTGTCAGCGCCGTTATATATTTCGCTACCATTCACCGAGATGGTACCCTCTTCGGCGAACTCTAAAAAGTTTAGGCAACGAAGAAGAGTGGTTTTGCCGCTTCCTGAAGAGCCTATAATGGTTAAAACCTCACCCTTATCGAGCGAAAAGCTTATACCCTTTAAAACCTCTAACTTTCCGAAGTTCTTTTTAATATTTTTAACCTCTAAAACTGACATAGTTAACTCCTGAAATAATCAAGTTTTCGTTCAAGCTTTCCTAAAACTATTGTAAGCAGTCCTACAAACAATAGGTAGAAAATACCAGTGTAGAAAAGCGGCCACACAAGAGCCTTTGTAGCTGCAAGCTCTTTAGCCTGTTTAATAATTTCGCAAACCATAATACAGTTGGCAAGCGCGGTATCTTTAATAAGGGTTATAATCTCGTTAGAAAGGGGTGGCACAATCCTTTTTACAACCTGTTTTAAAATAATTTTTTTGAAAATTTGCGATTTTGTAAGACCTAAAACATAACCCGCTTCATACTGCCCTTTGGGTATGCTTTCAATTCCGCCGCGGTAAATTTCCGAAAAGTAGCAGGCGTAATTAAGCGTAAAAGCAATAAGTACAGCAATAATTCTGCCCGAATCGGCAATTCCGTAATTGATATACATATATTTATCAATATTACTGAAAAGCGGAAATTCAAACAATAAGCCCGGAACATAATAAATAATAAATATTTGCAGCATAAGCGGAATGCCGCGCACTATCCAAACTATAACCTTTGAAACATTTTTGACCAATTTAAAGCGGCTCATAGAACAAAAGGCTATAGGAAGACCTAACGGTATACCAAATATAAGTGTTACCGCAAAAATAATGAGCGATATTTTAAATCCGTCTAATAGAAATAGTGTAACCTCTAAAAATGACATTTTAATAACCCCAAAAATGTGGCAGGCTTTTACCTGCCACATTTAGTATTTTTGTTTTTATTGAGAAAATTATTACTTCTGGTCTGCGAAGTCTTTAATGGCGGTATTTTCTACGCCGTATTTTTTAGCAAGCTCTTCAATTGTACCGTCAGCGCCTAATTTTTCAAGCTGGGCATTAACCTTTGCAGTAAGCTCGCTACCCTTCTTGAAGCCGATACCGTAGTATTCAACTTCGCTTGAAAGGTCGTCTACTATTACAAGGTCAGCATAGTCGCCCTTACCGCAGTAGCTCTTTGCTAACTGAGCATCAACAACTGCGAAATCTGCAGTAGCAGCCTTAACTTCTGTTAAGCATTCAGTCTGCTTTGTGAAGCCTTTGAAGGTAGTGCCTTTGAAATCCTTAGCATAGGTTTCGCCTGCAGAACCGCTTTCAGCAACACCAAACTTACCGTTTAAATCAGCAGCAGTTTTAATGTTGGCATCCTTTTTAACAACTACAACCTGACGGTTTTCCATATAGTTGTAAGAGAAGTCTACTTTTTCGGAACGTGCAACACCGTCATCATCCTTAGTGTTGCAGGTAAAGCCATTCCATACACAGTCAATAGTGTTTGAATCAAGGTCGGTATACTTGTTGTCCCAAACAATTTCTTGGAAGATAACTTCGTAACCTAAGTTTTCGAATACAGCTTTTGCAAGGTCGGTATCGTAACCGATAAGGTTACCGTCTTCATCTAAATAGTTCATAGGCTCGTAAATGGTATAACCTACGGTGATTACCTTTTTAGAACCGCAACCTGCGAATGCTAAAAGCATTGTGAGTACCATAACAATGGCTAATAATTTTTTTAATGTGTTTTTCATTTTTGTTTTCTCCTTTTTGTGTGAAAGTTTTTTTCGATGTTGCTATTATACTTCACCAAACTAAATTTGTAAAGTGTTTTTTGCAATTTTTTTCACTTTTGTCACTTTACACAACTAAAGAGCTAAAGTGTAGTGGGTATTTATCAATTGTTACCAATATAAACACTAGTATAATGTCAAACCGTACTTATTGGCGAGGTCGGTAAGCTCATTATCCTTAATTTCTTTCAAAAAATCGTTGAACGGTTCTATTAAATCAGAATTCAGGCGGAAGCCTACTGCACAGCCTTCGTTTGAACAGGAGAAGGCTTTTGCCAATGCCTCGTACTTTTTGCCTTCCCCTATAACCGCATTGGCGAATATTACATCTACAACCGCTGCATCTACAGTTCCGTTTATAATTGCATCCAGTGCGGCATATTGAGTTTTTACAAATTGTTTATTGGTATAGCCTTCTGCTAAAGCGATATTGGAAGAGGCGGAATTTTCTTCCAGAGCGAATCTTAGTTTCGTGGCAACAATGGGGTCGGAATACTCGCGTACATTTTCCGCTTTGGTTACAACAACCTGTCCGTTTAATATATAAGGGTTAGAAAAGCTCATAAAATTTTCGTGCTGTCCCAAAATGGACATAGCGTTCCAAATACAGTCAATATTATATTCTGTAAGCTCTTCAAGTCTGTCTTTCCAAAAAATCTCTTTAAATTCTATTTCAACGCCTAATTTCTTGGCAAAAAGACGTGCAAACTCGGTATCAAAGCCGGTCCATTCGCCGTCTACCTTATAATTCATAGGCTCGTAATAGGTGATACCAACCACCAGCTTGTTTGCTTTTTTTACTTCATCAAGGTCACTTCCGCGCTTGCAACCAATAAGGTTGAGCGACATTATTAAGGCGAGCAATAAAACTAAAATCTTTTTCATTTTCGAGACTTCCTTTTAAGGTTATACCACTATTATACTTTAAGCGTATATTATTGTAAAGAATTAAAATGTGTACCGTTTGTTAAAAATAAGAAAGTTGTTGTTATTGTGAAAAAGATGTGATATACTAATATTTAACATATATTTAGTGTAAATTTTCATAGGAAGGAGGGTTTATATGCTAAAAAGTACTCTTGGAAAGCTTTATACATTTTTTACTGAAAAAGTGCCGGCGTTTATCAAAAAGAACTTTGATATAACATATACAAAGGTTTCTAAAATTGTGGGCTGTGTTTTTTGCCTTTTGGGGCTTTTGTTGGTAATTTTATGTATTGACGGCTTTTCACAACTTACAAGTTTTAAAAGATGGCTTCTTATGGCTGTAGACCTTATCCTACCCTTTGTTTTAGCACTTTCTACTATATATACCGTGCGTCTTAAAAGCGAAAAAGCGCGTAAAATTGCGGGTTTTGTAATTCTGCTGTTAATGCCTGTTGCGCTTATGACAATTACTGAAGCGCTCAATAATGTTTTTGTTTTTAATATGACAGCGCTCGGCTTTTTAGGTAATTACCTTGTAATTTTAATGGCTTATTTTATATTCTTTGCTATAAGCGGTAGCTTTAAAGTTACGTATCTTATTGTTAATACTGCGCTTGTCGGTTTGGCTGTAGCGCATAGTTATATTATGGATTTTCGTGGCACCCCCTTTCAGCCGATGGACTTTTTAAGCGTTACCACTGCCGTAGGTGTTGCAAACACCTATGACTACTCACCCAATTATAAAATCGTCACGGCGGCTTTGGTTTTTGTTTTATTAAATGTAATTATTATTAAAATGAAAACCCCGAAATATACTTTGCTCACAAAGATTATTTCTCGCGCGTTTACAGGTACATTTACTACCGTTGTAATGATTTTATTTTATTTTACAAGCATTTTTGCCGATATGGGTGTTCGTCCGGATTTCTGGAACCAAACCCGTGGGTATCATAACTATGGTTTTGTACTAAATTTCTTTACCAATACAAAATATCTTTATATGAATAAGCCTGATGATTATGATCCGGATAAAATTAAGGATATGATTGAAAAAGAAGAAAAAGAAGATGGGAACTATACCAAAGATACACCTAATATTATATGTATAATGAACGAATCGCTTGCCGATTTAAGTGTTTTAGGCGATTTTGAGACAAATAAGGAATATATGCCCTTTATGAATTCCCTAAAGGAAAACACTATAAGGGGTAACCTTTATGTTCCGGTAATAGGGGCTGGCACTTCCAATACAGAATTTGAATTTTTAACAGGTCATACCACCGCATTCTTGCCGTCGGGTAGTAATGCGTATATGCTTTATGTTAAAGACCCGACGGCTTCCTTAAATTCTACCCTTAAGGCGCAAAAGTATTCTTCGTTTGCGCTTCACCCGTATTATGCATCGGGCTGGCGGCGCACTAAGGTTTATTCAAATTTTGGGTTTGATGTGTTCGCGTCGCTTGAAGATATTATAGATGTTTCGCTTATGCAACAGTTCCAGGCAAATGGTTCAGATCCAAACTATCTGCAGTCGCTGATTGACGAAAATTATCCAAACTCTGATATGCTTGTGCGTCAGTATGTAAGTGATTCATACAATTATAAATTGCTTATAGATGATTTTGAAAAGCGTGACAAAAAATTCCCCTATTTTGCCTTTAATGTTACAATGCAAAATCACGGTGGGTATACTACGCAGTGTGATAACTTTAATCAGAATATATACGTTACTTCAAGCGAAAACGAATATCCCAAGGTTAATCAGTATCTTTCGCTTGTGAAAAAAAGCGATACTGCCTTTAAAAAACTTATAGAGTATTTTGAAAAGGTTGAAGAGCCTACAGTGATTTGTATGTTTGGCGACCATCAGCCCAATGTAGAGCCTGAGTTTATTTCGGAGCTTTTAGGTGTCAAAAGCCTTTCAAACCTAACCACCGAGCAAGAACAAAAGCGCCATATAACACCCTTCTTTATTTGGGCAAATTATGATATAAAGGAAAAGAATATCAAGCGCATAAGCGCGAACTATCTTTCTTCGTTAGTTCTTAAAACCGCCGGTGTAAAGCTTACCGATTATAATGAATACTTGCTTAAGCTTAGAAAAACTCTACCCGTTATTAACAGTGTTGGATATATTGATAAACAGGGCAACTACTATAAATGGAGCGATGTTTCCCCTTATACCGAGCTTATAAATGAGTATGAGCAAATTCAGTACAACGGTATTTTTGATAAAGAAAATCTTAAAACTGAAACCTTTTTTATAGACGGTTACACCCACGAAGCAACCGAGCTTGAAGAAAGCACAGAAGAAAAACAGGAAGAATAGATATGCGTAACACAACACTCTGCCATATTGAAAAAGACGGAAAATACCTTATGCTTCACCGCGTCAAAAAGGAAAACGATTTAAACCGCGATAAATGGGTTGCGATAGGCGGTAAATTTGAAGATAAGGAAAGCCCTGAAGAGTGTAATTTGCGCGAAACACTCGAAGAAACAGGCTTAACCCTTAATTCTGCCCGTTACTGCGGAATAGTTACCTTTGTTTCGGATAAATGGGAAACCGAGTATATGCATATTTTTTGGTCAAACGATTTTTCGGGTGAAATAAAGACCTGCGATGAGGGTGACCTTTGTTGGATAGACAAGCAAGAGATTTATAATCTGCCCATATGGGAGGGAGATAAAATCTTTCTTAGGTTAATGGATGAGAAGGCTCCGTTCTTTTCGTTAAAGCTTGAATATATAGGCGACACATTGATAAACGCTATACTAAACGGCGAAAAAATTCAATAAAATATAAAAAGAGGTTGTAGCATACAACCTCTTTTTTATATTTGGTTTCGGTATTCTATCGGCGTCATATCCATAACGCTTTTAAAGGCGCGGTTAAATGAACGAATCGACCCAAAGCCCACCTCTTCCGATATGTCAGAAATCTTGTTTTGACTGTTGTTAAGCAAAGCGCATGCTTTGTGTACACGAATATTATTTAAATAAGCGCTAAAGCTTATGCCTAATTTTTGATTTAGCAAATGTGAAATATGAAATTTGCTTATGTGCAAATTTTCTGCCAAAATATCTAAAGTAAGGTCATTTGCAAAGTTTTTGGTGCAGTAATTAAGCACGCTTTGCAGGGTGGTGTTATTGGTTTTGATACGTGGCTTAAGCTCAAATTTCGGCAAAATACCGGCTAAAAGCTGATTCATAAGCCCTACCCTCACAGTGTGTGAAAATTCACCGCTTGCATTTACAATTTCGGTTATTATATTTGCCAAGCCTTGCATTTTGTCTTCACTCAGCAAATTGAATTTTGGAATATTGTTATAAAGTATATCTTCCATACCGTAAATAAGCTCGGTTGAAAAAATAATAACAATATATTTGCCTATGACTGTTTTCTCGTAATAATGTATTTGATTAGGGAAAGCAACAAACAATTCGCCCGCTTTTGCAGCTGTCTTCTTCTGGTCGGCAAAGGCTACTGTCTGACCGTTTAGAACATAAACAAGCTCAACTTGATTGTGAAAATGTGGGGTTGGGGACAAAGCGTTAATTGGCATTATCTCAAAATCCTTTGTCTTGGTTTGGAAAAGTGCTTGCTTCAAGAATCTCACCGCCTTATTGACAGTATATCATACTTTACTTAACTTTGCAACAAAAAAATCGCAACATTTGTCTATTAATGTAAATATAAATGACTTGTATATTTTTATAAAAAATTATACAATAATGATAAGAAACTAGCGTTATTTTAGTATTTTTAATAAAAAGTCGGTTTTTTCTGAAAAAAGTTTCGATTTATTATGAGTTTTATTATGAAACACAAATTGGCAACAAAGCGACAATGAAACATATCCGGTATATTACAACCCCGATGTTACTAAGATTATAAAGAACGCAATAAACTGGGCAGCACCCTCATACCGTGTGAAAATTGACTGCTCGTATGTAAAAAACCTTTGGAGGATTAAAATTGAAAAAAGTTGCAGTTATAGGCTATGGTGGACAGGGCGCTTGGCATTGTTCACAGGTTTTAAAAAGTGATGTTGCAGAGCTTACAGGCACTTACGATATTAAAGAAGAACGCAGAAATGCCGCAAAAGATAACGGAATTTTTGTTTACGAATCAAATGAAGCAATTTTTGCCGATAAGAATGTAGATATTGTTGTTGTAGCAACCCTGAACGATGTACACGAAGATTTGGTTGTAAATGCTTTGAAAAGTGGACACAATGTGATTTGTGAAAAACCCGCAGCTTTATCGGTAGAAGAATTTGACCGTATGCTAGCAGCCGAGAAGGAGTCGGGCAAAAAGCTTTCGGTTCACCAAAACAGACGCTGGGATGTGGACTTTTTAGCTACAAAATCGGCAATTGAAAGCGGCGAAATAGGTGAAGTTTTGCGTGTTGAATCAAGAATCCACGGCTCGCGCGGAATACCGAGCGACTGGCGTTGCCACAAGGAACCAGGCGGCGGTATGATTCTTGACTGGGGTGTGCATTTAATTGACCAAATACTTCAGTTAATTACCGAGAAGATTGTTACGGTAAACTGCAATACCACACATTACACCAATGAAGAGGTTGACGACGGTTTCCGTTTGGAATTAGGTTTTGAAAGCGAAAAAACCGCTTATGTTGAAGTTGGCACATACAACTTTATAGCTATGCCGCGTTTTTATATGCAGTGTAAGGAAGGTACGCTTCACCTTACTGATTGGCAACAAAAGGCTAAGGTTGCAAAGCTTACCCGTTGGATTGAAAAGGATGTTACCCCTGTACAAAATGCAGCAGGTATTACCAAGACAATGGCTCCGCGTGACCATTTGACGCTTGATAGTTATGAGATTGAGCGACCAACAAGTGATGTACATAATTTTTATCGCAATTTCTGTGCCGCTATTGACGGTGAAGCTCAGCAGCTAATCAAAAACTGTGAAGTACGCCGAGTGCTCAAAGTAATGGAAGCGGCATTTGAGTCTGCCGAAAAGAAGCAGACCTTAAAAACCGATATATGATAAGGCTTGGCACGGTAGGCACAAGTTTTATTTGCCGTAGCTTTTTACAGGGTGCAAAGCTGGCAGGTGAGTTTACACTTTCGGCGGTTTATTCAAGAAATTATGACAAAGGTATGGCTTTTGCCAAGGAGCACGGCTGTGATACGGTTTTTTGCGATTTAAATGAAATGGCCAAAAGCGGCACTATAGATGCAGTTTATATTGCTTCGCCTAACGCTTTTCATTTTAATCAAAGCAAAATCTTTTTAGAAAACGGTATACATGTTTTATGTGAAAAGCCTATTGTAACAAGTAGCCAAGAGTATATAGAGCTTTTGGAATACGCTAACCAAAAAAAGCTTATTTATATGGAAGCCATTATACCGCGCCATGTTGCTCAATATAGCAAGGTTAAGGAAGCCCTTGCAAGCATTGGTAAAATAAGGGCTGCTAAGATAGATTTTTGTCAGCGATCGTCAAGGCTTGATAGTTTTTTGAACGGCGAACATCAAAATATTTTTGATATGTCTTTAAAAGCGGGTTGCTTAATGGATATAGGTGTATACTGTGTTTATGCGACACTCGATTTTTTCGGAGAACCTAAAAGTGTAAAAGCACAAGCAAATTTCCTTTATAACGGCGCAGACGGCCTAGGTAATGCTATTTTAAACTATGGTGATTTTTCGGCGGTTTTAACCTATGCGAAAACCTGCGAAAGCGCAACAAAAAGCGAAATTATGGGCGACAATGGAACGCTTTTAATAGGTAAAATTTCAAAGTATAGCGATGTTTGCCTTATTAAAGACGGCAAAAGACAAGAAATTTGCGGCACAACTACAAAGCAAGAGCTTATGTGCGGTGAAGCAAAGCGCTTTGCTGACTATATCTTAAGGTATGACGATAATCTTAGCGATTATAAAAATGTTTGTAATTTAACCCATAATGTACACAAAACTATGGATTTAATAAAACAAAATGCCGGAATTAAATATCAGTAAAATTTGAAAGGAGCTTATTTATGAAATTAGGCATTGTAAGTGCAATTTATGACGGCTTTACCTTCGAGGAAATGATAGATGATGTTTCCGCAAACGGTTGCACCTGTGTAGAGGTTGCTTGTTGGCCGCAAGGAAAGGCAGAAAGAAGATATGCAGGCGTAAGCCATATCGATGTTGAAAACACAAGCGAAGAATATATGGCTTATGTTAAAGATTACTGCGCTAAAAGACAGGTAGAAATTTCTTCTTTGGCTTTCTATCCCAATACAATGGATGGCGATTTAGAAAAACGCCAAAAGAATATAGACCATCTTAAAAAGGTTATCAATATGAGCGCGCTTTTGGGTGTTAATATGGTAACAACCTTTATCGGTCGCGACCAAAATAAAACTGTTGAAGAAAATCTTGATATTTTTATGGAGGTTTGGCCCGAAATTATTAAATTAGCCGAAGATAAGGGCGTTAAAATTGCTATTGAAAACTGCCCCATGCTCTTTGGTGCTGACCAATGGCCAGGCGGACAGAACTTATTTACTACTCCAAAGCTTTGGAGAAAAATGTTTGAGCTTATTCCAAGCGATAATTTTGGTATTAACTATGACCCAAGCCACTTTATTTGGCAACAGATTGACTACATAAAACCCCTTTACGAGTTTAAGGATAAAATTTTCCATGTTCACTGTAAGGATATAAAGCTATATCCCGACAAGCTGAATGATGTTGGTGTTATGGCTTATCCGCTTGAATATATGAGTCCTAAATTACCGGGTCTTGGCGATGTGAATTGGGGCAAGTATATTTCGGCTTTGACCGATATTGGCTATGATAGCTTTGTTTGTATTGAAGTTGAAGATAAAGCTTTCGAAAGCTCAAGAGAAAAGATTCTTGATTCTGTTAAACTAAGCTGCCGTTATTTAAAGCAGTTTGTAATTTAAAAATTTTTTTAGGAGGAACTAAAAATGGCAAAAGTAGCAGGCTTAGATGCTTATCAAACAAACCAAGAAGAAGAAAAGGTTATCGACACTTCTAAAAAGGTGAAAATCGGTATCATTGGTACAGGTTGGATTGCACAATCTCACGTAAAAGCACTTCTTAAGATGGAAGATGTTGAAATTGTTGCATTAGCTGACTTAGTACCCGGTAAAGCAGAAAAATTTGCAAAGAATTATGGTATAGAGAATGCCCGTTGCTATGAAAGTGACGAAGCTCTTATCGCGGCTGAAAAGGATTTAGACGCTGTTTCTATTTGTACCTACAATTCTCAACATGCTCCTTGTGCTATTCATGCACTCGAAGCAGGTCTTCATGTATTGCTTGAAAAACCCTTTACCGTAACTTTAGATGAAGCTATCGAAGTTATGAAGGCTGAAAAGAAATCGGGTAAGATTTTAACCATTGGTTTCCAACCCAGAATGAGCGAAAATATGAAGATGATTAAAAAGATTGTACAGTCGGGTGAACTTGGCGATATTTACTATATCCAAACAGGTGGCGGCCGTCGTCGCGGTATTCCTACTCCTTTCGGTACAACATTCATTGAAAAAGAAACCGGCGGTATCGGTGCATTAGGCGATATCGGTTGCTATTCATTAGATATGCTTCTTAACGCTGTTGGTTATCCGAAGCCCTTAACCGCTACTGGTTATATTTCTGATTTCTTTGGCAAAGACCCCGAATATTATCCTACCCATCCCGAATATGCTGAAAAATTTGGCGTTGATGACTTTGCAGCAGGTTTTGTTCGTTTAGAAGGCGGAATTATGCTTGACTTCCGTATTTCTTGGGCAATGCATATGAATACCTGCGGTGATGCTCTTATCTTAGGTACCAAGGGTGGTCTTAGAATTCCTTCTACAGATTGTTGGAATGGTGAATTTAAAACTCCTCTTACTATTTATAAGACAGTATGTAACGAAATGGTAGAATATCAGGTTCCAATGCAACCCGCTACTGACTTCTTCTTCAAGAAGATGCGTTCTTTCATCGATGCAGTTAAGGAAGGCGGCAAGGCCACTGTTCCTTCAAACGAAATTGTTATCAACCAGGCTATTATTGATGGTCTTGTTCGTTCTGCTAAGTTAGGTAAGGAAGTAGAAATCGAAATTCCAGAGATTTAATAAATAGATTATACTGTACAAATGTACTCGGTGCGTAACCTTGCGAGGTTACAGTTTGCTTCAATTAGCAAAAAACAATAGAATAATATAGAGGTGGTAAAAATGAAATTTCCAATTGCGTTACAGCTATATTCGGTACGCACTGACCTAGAAAAAGACTTTGAAGGTACTTTAAGAAAAATTAAGGCTATGGGTTACGATGGTGTTGAATTTGCCGGTCTTTATGGCAAAACCGGCAGTGAACTTAAGGCTTTATGTAAAGAAATCGGTTTAACCCCGATTTCTGCACATGTAACCTTTGTGAATATGGTAGCCGACCCTGATATTTTAAAAACCTATGCCGAAATCGGCTGTGAATTTGTAGTTATTCCATACTTAACCGAGGAATATCGTGCTACGGGAGAAAAATTTTCAGAGGTTATAGAAGGCGCTAAAATGTTAGGAACTAAAGCTAACGAGTTGGGTATGAAATTAGCATACCATAACCACGACTTTGAGTTTTTAAAGATTGATGGCGAATATGCTTTAGACATTCTTTACAAAGAAGTTCCTGCAGATAAGCTTCAAACCGAGATTGATACTTGTTGGGTAAATGTTGGCGGTGAAAATCCTGCTGATTATATCCGCAAATATGCTGGCAGATGCGAAATCGTACATCTTAAGGACTTTGTAGGTCAAAAGAGCGAGAATATGTACGCACTTATCGGTATAGATGATGACGGCAAAAAGCCTGAAAAGAAGAGCTTTGCTTTTCGCCATGTAGGCGCAGGTGTGCAAAATTTCCCCGAAATTTTAAAGGCTTGTGAAGAAAGCGGCACTCGTTGGGTAGTAGTAGAACAGGACGACCCTACCGAAGGCTTATCCCGTCTTGAATGCGCAGAAAAGAGCATTAACTATCTTAAAACTTTATAAGTAATAAAAAACGGAATCTCGAGAGAGATTCCGTTTTTGCTTTATACAGAAAAAATTTGATTATAATCACCGCTTTGCGCTAAGGATACATAATCGGTGCCCGAAACAATAATGTGGTCGACAAGTTTTATTTCAAGCTGTTCTAATGTGTATTTCAAGCTTTGGGTCATTTGAATATCTGCAAAGCTTGGCACGGCGCTTTTTCCAATGTGATTATGCGAAACAATCACAGTAGAAGGGTTTCGCGGCAGTATTTTTTTAACAATCTTTTTAACCGAAACCGATACACTTGCGGTATGTCCGTCGCTTATAATATCATTTTCTATTAAATTACCACTATCGTCAAAGCTTGAAATCATAAAAAGCTCGTTGTTATAGCCCATAAAACACTTTGTTATATAATTGCCATATTCTTCTATGCTACTAAAGCGGTAGCGTTTTTTGTATTTTTCGGTATTTATTCTACGAGAAAGCGGTAAAAACATTTTAATAAGAGTAACCGCTTTTTCGGTCATACCTTTAATTTCAAAAAGACTATTAGGCTCGGCTTCAAAAACACCGTTTAGTGACCCGAATTTTGCTAAAAGCTCGTGCGCAATACCGTTTGTATCTCCTCGCGGAATACCATAAAACAATAGGGTTTCTAACACCTTATGGGATGGTACGGAATCCGGAAAATCCTGTTCTAATAATTCATTTCTTAAGCGCTTTCTATGTCCTTTATGCAAATTTTTATCCATATTCCACCATCCTTTCTATTTTTTGTTTAATTTAATTGTTCCAATATTTTCTGTCAAGACTGCGGAAAGATATTGCCGAAAAAATGTGTTGTTTTTGGATAATATCACTGCCGTCAAGGTCGGCAATAGTGCGCGCAACCTTTAAGATTCGGTCATAAGCACGCGCCGACATTCCTAAACGCTCAAACGAAAGTTCTAAGTATTTTTCAGCATCTTCGGTTAAAATGCAGAACTTTTTAAGAAGCGCGGGAGTTAAATCGGCATTACAGGCAATACCTGTGCCCTTATAGCGCTCTTGCTGAATTTTACGCGCTTTGTTTACTCTTGCTTTAATTTCAGCAGAGGTTTCCTCGTTAGAATTACAACTTAAAGCAGTGTAGTTAACAGGTGGAACTTCAACATGTAAATCAATTCTGTCAAGCATAGGACCTGAAATTTTATTCAGATATTTATGTACTGCAAGTGAAGAACAGGTGCAGTTTTTGGTTGGATGACCGAAAAATCCGCAAGGGCAGGGGTTCATTGCCGCTACAAGCATAATAGAGCTTGGGTAGGTAAGTGTTCCCGCAACGCGCGAAATTGTAACCTTGCCGTCTTCAATGGGTTGGCGAAGCGCCTCCATAACATCACGGCGGAATTCGGGCAGTTCGTCTAAAAAGAGTACGCCGTTATGCGCTAATGAAATTTCACCCGGTTTCGGAATAGTGCCGCCACCCGAAATGCCCGCCACCGAAACGGTATGGTGTGGGGAGCGAAAAGGTCTCACCGAAACAAAAGGGTTTTTATTGTCCAAAATGCCTGCGATTGAATGAATTTTGGTGGTTTCAATTGACTCTTCAAAGGTCATATCGGGTAAGATACCGGGAAGGCGCTTTGCAAGCATACTTTTACCTGCGCCGGGCGGTCCCACCAAAATTATATTATGGTTGCCCGCCGCCGCGATTTCTAGAGCCTTTTTAGCCGCAACCTGACCTTTTACATCGCAAAAGTCAGGCACACGAATATCGCTTATCGCGGCTGTAGGGGTGAGGGGTTGTTTTTCAATTTCTTTTTCACCTGTCAGGTGGTTAATCAGTTGCTTTATGTTTTCTACAGGGTAAACATTAATGCCTTCTACAACGGCCGCTTCTATAGCGTTATCCTTAGGGACAAATATATTTTGGATACCGTTTTCTTTAGCGGTAATGGTCATAGCCAAAACGCCGTTCACACTGCGCAAAATACCGTCAAGCGCAACTTCTCCTATAGTTACACTATTTGATAAATCGGCTTTTAATTGGTCGGACGCTTTCAAAATGGCTAAAAGTACAGGCAAATCATAAAGCGAGCCTTCTTTTTTGCGGTCGGCAGGTGCTAAATTTACTGTAATACGCGAAACAGGGAACTTAAAGCCACAGTTTTTTATAGCGGCGCGCACTCTGTCGCGCGATTCCTTTACAGTGGCATCGGGCAGACCTACAATGTCAAAAGCAGGTAGGCCGTTAGAAATATCGGCTTCAACCTGTATCATATAGGTATGAAATCCAAATACGCCTACGCTTTGGGTTCTTGAAAACATAAATTCACCTACTTTGTAAGGTTGTTTTGTGGCTCTCCGTTTAGGAAAGCGCGTATATTATCGCAAACTAAATCTAAAAGTCGTTTTCTTGTGCTAAGCGGCGCCCAACAGGTATGAGGTGTGATTGTAATATTTGGGGCATTCTTTAAAATGTTGTCTTTTGCCATAGGCTCGGTTGTTAAAACGTCTATAGCTGCACCCGAAAGCTTACCGCTTTTTAAAGCGTTATAAAGCGCATATTCGTTTATTACACCACCGCGTGCGGTGTTTATAAAATAAGCGCCGTCTTTGAATTTTGAAAAGGTTTCTTCATTAAACATTTCTCGGCTTTGCTCGTTTAAAGGACAATGTACCGATATTATATCGCTATTTTTAAGCACAAAATCAAAGTCCTTAAAACGTGGGTTGGTCTCACGCACAGTGCGGGTATAAACTATTACATTCATACCTAAAGCCAAGGCAACCTTTTCTACCGCTTTTGCAATATCGCCGTAGCCTATAAGACCTAAGGTTTTACCGCAGACTTCATCAGTAGAAAATTTAAGCGGTGAGAAAACGGGAGAAAGCTGCCATCCACCCGCCTTTACAAAGGCATCATACTCAGTTATTTTGGTATAAAAATTTAAAATATATGCAACAACCTGTTGCGCAACGGCGTTAGTTGAGTAGTTTGGCGCGTTACATACCACAATTCCTTTTTGCTTTGCGTATTCGATATCTATGTTGTTATAGCCTGTTGCAAAAATGCCTATATATTTAAGTTTTGGTGCGTTATCCATAAGCTCTTTGCCGATAATTATTTTATTGCAAAGTAAAATATCGGTGTCACTAATTTCGCGCACAAGGTCGTCACCTGATATATTATCATAAAGGGAAACCTTGCCGAAATCTGACAAGGCTTCTAAAGATAAATCGTTATTAGATTGTAAAGTGGCTGTATCAGTTACTAATATCTTCATTCTTGCGTGTTACCTTTCGCTTAGTGCCGTCAGGCTCAACAATATAGGTGTTTTCAAGCTGACCTATAAGGCTTCTTTTAAAGGAGTCAATATACTCACGTCTTAAAACATATTGCTCTTGTTTTTCTTGCTCGGTAAGACCTTCAGCTTTTTGCTTACGCGCAAGTTCATTTATCCGGTCGATTTTTTCCTGTGTCATAAAATATCAAATCCTAAATTTCGTTTCTGCCCTCTAAGGCGCGAGCTAAAGTAAATTCGTCTGCATATTCAAGGTCGCCACCTACGGGAATACCGTAAGCCAAGCGGGTTACCTTTATACCCATTGGCTTTACAAGGCGTGAAATATAGCTGGCGGTAGCCTCACCTTCAACAGTGGGGTTTGTAGCCATAATTATTTCCTTTACATTTTCTGAAGAAAGCCTTACCATAAGCTCCTTAATTCTAAGGTTATCGGGACCAATGCCGTCCATTGGAGATATAACGCCGTGTAAAACGTGGTAAACGCCAAAAAACTCGCGTGTTCGTTCAAATGCCATAACATCCTTAGGCTCTGCTACAACGCATATCACCGAGTGATCTCGCTTTTCGTCTAAACATATACCGCATTTTTCTGAGTCGGTAAAGGCTTGACACTCTTTGCAAAAATGAATTTTTCGTCTCGCATTCACTAATGCTTCGGCAAACTGCTCGGCTACTTCGGCAGGTTGCTCTAAAATATTATAAGCCAAGCGGGAAGCGGTTTTTTTGCCAATTCCCGGCAAGCGTTCAAACTGGGAAATAAGCTCATTAAGCGGGACAATGTTATAGTTTGCCATAATTAGAACATTCCCGGAAGATTAAGTCCGCCGGTTATGGCTGACATTTCTTCTTCGCTAGCCTTAATTGCGTTGCCTATAGCTTCATTTACTGCAACAGTAACGAGGTCTTCAAGCATTTCGCTGTCGTCGGGGTCTACTGCGTCGGGGTTAATTTTAATGCCTGTAATAAAGTGCTTGCCGTCAACAGTAACCTCAACTAAACCGCCGCCCGAAGTGGCAGTGTATTCTCTTTGCTCTAAATCGGCTTGAAGATTTTGCATATCCTCTTGCATTTTTTGTGCTTGCTTCAGCATTTGGTTCATATTACCGCCATTATTGGGAAGTCTTACTTTCATAATATATTCTCCTTAGTTGATATCTAAATTTTTAAGCTTGTCTGCCAAAGACAAAAGCGGGTCTTGGGCAATAGACTGTTTTTCTGCGCTAAAGGGTCCCAACTTATAGGTTTGCCCTAAAACCTCGTGTGCTGCTTTTCTAATACTGTCTTTATAAAGGTTGTTGGTTTTTATAAGGGTTCTGAACTGTGAATTTTTAGCGTCGATTAAAAGATATTCGCCCTTAATATAGGCGGTAGAATCGCCTAAAACACCGGCTATAAGTGGGCAGGTGTTTTTAAGTATGCTTACAATTTCGCCCCAGTCGTCCACTTTGGTTAGTTGGCTGGTTTCGGGTTCAGATTTTGGCTTTTCGGGTGTGGGCTCGGTAAAATCTGCATCCGGTTCGGGCGGAAGCGGAATTTCTTGGTGTGTATTGGGAATAACGGCGGTTTCTTTTACAGTCTCAGGCTTGGTTTTTACCGTCACTGCCTTAGCGCTGTTTTCTAAGGCGGAAATACGCCTTTCAAGCGCTTCTAAATCTACTGATAATTCGGGGTTGCAAAGCTTAACTACAGTCATTTCCATTTCGCAACGGCGGTTGCCGCTTTGCATTGAAGCAGTGGCCGACTGTAAGCGAGCGAGTGTAAACATAATGTCCTTAATGTCATAGTCCGCCGCCTGAGTTTTTAAGTCTTTAAGGCGGGCGTCAGAGCAAATTATTGGCAAGCTTTCGCTGCCTACGGTTTTAATAATCATAAGGTCGCGGTAGTGAGATATCAATTCAGATAAAAGTCTAAGCATATCCACCGACGAATTATGAAGTCTATCAAGCATTAAAAGAGCATTTTCGGTGTCCTTACCTTTAATAAAATCGGTAAGCTCGATAAGGTAATCGTTACCTGCCATAGCGCAAACGCTTTCAACTGTGCTTTCTTCAATATCCTTTGCAGCAGAAGCGCACAAATCGAGTATTGATAGCGCGTCACGCATACCGCCGTCAGCCGCGGCAGAAATAAGGGTTGCGGCAGAATCGGTGATGGTAAGACCTTCCGCTTTTGCTATAAACTGCAATCTTTCGCAAATTTTTTTGGTATCAATTCTTCTAAAATCAAACCTTTGGCAACGCGAAAGAATGGTAGCAGGCAATTTATGAACTTCGGTAGTAGCCAGAATAAAAATAACGTGCTCGGGTGGTTCTTCCAAGGTTTTAAGTAAAGCGTTAAAGGCACTTATTGAGAGCATATGTACCTCGTCTATAATATAAACGCGGTACTTTGAAGCTGCGGGAGCAAAATTTATGCGCTCACGCAAAATACGAATATCTTCAACACTGTTGTTAGAAGCGGCATCAATTTCTACAATATCGGTATTTTCGCCACTCAAAGAGGATTTACAGCTTTCACAGTTTAAGCAGGGGTTGCCGTCTTTGGATTCGGTGCAGTTAACTGCGTTTGCTAAAATTTTGGCGCAAGAAGTTTTACCTGTTCCGCGAGTGCCTGTAAAAAGGTAAGCGTGGACAGTTGTGCCTGAAGCTATTTCATTTTTTAAGGTTTCGGTTATGTGCTCCTGACCGTAAACTTCCGAAAAGGTTTTCGGGCGGTATTTTCGGTATAAAGCCTGATAAGCCATATTTTCGCCTCTTTATTTTAAAAAATTTGCGTATCCGAATGCACGAATGAGCCGATTTGCTGCGGCGCACAGAAAAATCTACTTAATGCTGCTCGGTTCCCCGCCTGACATGGTTCGTAGCATTCCGTCGCACAGGACCCGCCCATTCGCACATTCCGATACGCAATGCACTTTTAGTTATTTTACCATATTTATTAAAAATTTACAATAGGAAAAGATATAAAATGTTGAAAAATTTTTACATAATTGATATAATATAAATGAATGTAGTTTTTACGGAGATTTTTTATAATATGAAAACAGAGATTTGGGATGTCCTAGACGGCGACGGAAACCTTACAGGTAAAACAGTTGCGCGCGGACGGTATTTTTTAAAACCGGGTGAATATCACTTGGTAGTGCATATATGGATAGTATCATCCGATGGTAGATTTTTGCTTCAAAGAAGAAGTGATAGAAAGAAGCTTATGCCGGGTGAATGGGCAGCTACAGGTGGTGCAGCGATTTCGGGCGAAAGCTCTTTCACCGCCGCCAACCGTGAATTGTTTGAGGAATTAGGTATTACTTCAAACGAGCAAACGCTAAAAAAGATTTTGCGCCTTAAAAGACGCAATTCGCTTTTGGATGTTTGGCTGATTACAAGCGATGTATTGGAAAGTGAGTTAACCTTGCAGGAATCCGAGGTTGCAGAAGCGCGTTGGGTTACAAGGGAAGAGCTTGACGATATGATAAAAAAAGGGCTTTTCCACAATTACGGAAAAGACTATTTTAAATATGTTTTAGAAGCGATTGAAGCCAATAAAGGAGTTACTGTATGAGTTTAAAAGACCAAAACCAAAGCTGTGCCTTGTGTCATGCATATTTATTTGAAGAGGACGATGTTGTATATTGTCCTGAATGTGGCGCACCGCACCATAGGGAATGTTATAATAAACTTAACAATTGTGCTTTGGCAGAACTTCATGGTACTGAAAATCAGTATGATAAATTAAAAAGAGCCTCTGAAGAGCAACAACAAGAACAAGGCGGACAACAAGAAACAACCGAGCCTAATTATGAAACTCCATTTGGCGTGTTGTCCCCTGTTGATTTTTTAGGCGGCGTAAAACCCGAAGAAGAGATTGATAACGGCGTTACCGCAAAAGAGGCTGCAAAATTTGTTTTATCCAATACAATGCGTTATATTCCTAAGTTTAAAAAGCTTAATAAGTATAATAAGGCTTCTTGGAATTTTTTGGCATTTTTATTACCAAGCGGATGGTTTTTTTCGCGCAAAATGTATCATAATGGTATAATTACAGGCGTGCTTGAAATAATCGCAACATTGCTTACAGTTCCCTTTCAGCTTACTTGCTATAATTTGGGGTTAAGTAGTATGAACTTTAGTCCTCAAATGGTTCAAAAAATAGCAGAAAGTATGGATAAATTCCCGCAAACTATAGTATATGTTGCATTTGTTGGAAGTGTATTAAGTCTTGCTATTAAAATAGTGGCAGGTATTTTAGGTGATTATCTTTATAAAAGGTATGCTGTAAATACTATAAGAGAGATTAGGGAAACAAGCCAAGATAAAGAAACCGCTTTTCGCAAAAAGGGCGGAGTAAATATTTTTATATTCTTTATAGGCGTTATGGCAATTCAGTATATACCTGCAATTATTGTTTCACTTATGATGTGATATTAAAACAATAGGAGAGTTTTTATGAAAATTAAAAAGGCTATTATTCCTGCGGCGGGACTTGGCACAAGGGTTTTACCTGCATCAAAGGCTATGCCTAAAGAGATGCTGCCAATAGTGGACAAGCCTGCTATTCAGTATATTGTTGAAGAAGCAGTTGCGGCGGGAATTACCGATATTTTAATCATAACAAATCGCGGCAAAGGTATTATTGAAGACCACTTTGACCACTCTATCGAGCTTGAAAATATGCTTTTAAAGCGTGAAAGATATGACACCTTAAAAGAGCTTGAAGCTTTGGCTAATATGGCAAATATTTATTATATTCGCCAAAAGGAAACAAGGGGCCTTGGAGATGCGGTACTAAGAGCCCGCGAGTTTGTGGGTGACGAGCCGTTTGCGGTGCTTTACGGCGACGATGTTATTATAGGCGAAGTTCCCGCAATTGCCGAATTGATTGAGGCTTATGAAGCATTCGGTAAAAGCGTTGTAGGTATAAAAGAGGTTCCCGACCATTTAGTTGTAAAATACTGTTCTTTAGCGGTAGAAAATAAATGCGATAAAATTTATAATGTTACCAATATGATTGAAAAACCGAAATTAGAAGAAAAGCTTTCTAATTTTTCGATTTTAGGCAGATGTATTTTAGAGCCCGAAATTTTTGATATTTTAGAGCGCACACCCTTGGGCGCCGGTAATGAGCTTCAACTTACAGACGCTATGCGAGAGGTTGCAAAAACAAAGGGTATGACGGGTGTTGATTTTAGCGGTACCCGTTACGATATGGGGAATAAATTTGGTATTATTAAGGCTAATATTGAAGTTGCACTTAATCACCCTGAAACTAAGGATGAGTTAAAAAAATATATAAAAGAATTAGCAAAAGAATTGTAATAAAAAGACTATCTCACCTAATGGACGGGATAGTCTTTTAAATTATATGGTTTTAAAAAACCAATCCTTGCGGACCGATTCTTTTTTAATTAGCTTGCCCGAAGGGATGAATACGCTTGCGTGTATTCCGTGCTTGACGACCCAAAGGCTTTGCCCTTCGGTACCTGTCTGCGCGCCACCTTGCTACAAAACAGTTATTTGAACTGTTTTGCTTAACGCTTGGTGCCCCCTCAGGCTTCGAATCCCTTACGAACGAGAAAAGAGAGCCCAACCACTTTGCGCTGGTACTCTCTTTTTTTGAAAGGGTTGTACTAATTAGAAGTTCTGTAAAATTTTCGCCTATGTATTTGAACTCCTACATATAAACTCACACCGCAGGTGTGAAAGTAATCAATGCGAAGCGTTGCATGTAATTGCAACTTTAGTTGCGTGTGTAATCAAGCCGAAGAAAAAAACATACAAGGCTATCGCCTTGATGTCATACAGTTCACTTTGTGAACTAATTACATTCTGCTATCGCAGATTACATACCAAACCTTCGGCTTGGATAAACAAATAAGGACTTGCTTTCGCAAGTCCTTATTTGTTTGGCCCGCCCGAAGGGATTCGAACCCCCGTTCTTCAGAATCGGAATCTGCTGCGTTATCCAGCTGCGCCACAGGCGGAAATATGAAGTAATAGGTAATAAGTAATAGTGAATAGGTAAGGTGTTTTTGCGGTGCAAAAACAATATATATCGTTTCGCATAGCGAAACTCCTTACTTATTCACTATTCGCTCTTACTTTTTACTTTTCATAGCCCTGGGGGTTATTTTTTTGCCAGTTCCAAGTATCGCGGCACATTTCGTCTATACCAAATTTTGCTTCCCAACCAAGAACCTTTCGTGCCTTATCGGCGTGGGCGTAAACTTCGTCGGGGTCGCCGGGGCGGCGTGGGTCAATAACATAAGGTATATCAATACCACTTGCTTTTACGAAAGCTTCACGAAGTTGCAAAACGCTTGTGCCGTTACCGGTGCCCAAGTTAAATGCTTCACAGCCTTTGTTGGCAAGGGCCCAATCTATTGCTTTAACATGGCCGTTTGCAAGGTCTACCACGTGGATATAGTCGCGAACGCCTGTGCCGTCAACAGTTTTATAATCGTTTCCGAAAACGTGCAATTTTTCAAGTTTGCCAACTGCTACTTGAGCAATATAAGGCATTAAATTATTCGGGATACCCTTGGGATCTTCACCAATAGTTCCGCTTTCATGGGCGCCGATGGGGTTAAAGTAACGAAGAAGTGCTATGCACCAATCCTTATCAGCAACATAAAGGTCACGAAGCATTTCTTCAATAAAATATTTAGTTCTACCATAAGGGTTAATTGCGCCTAAAGACATGCCTTCCACTAACGGCATTTCGGTGGCTACGCCATAAACTGTTGCCGAAGAAGAGAAAACTATTTTCTTAACATCAAATTCGTTCATAACTTCAAGTAAAACAATGGTACTTATAAGGTTATTATCATAATACATTATAGGTTCTCTTACTGATTCACCAACAGCCTTTAGTCCTGCAAAGTGGATAACAGCCTCGATATTGTTTTCATTAAATATTTTGCGTAAAACGTCCTTGTCTCTTACGTCTTCCTCATAAAATTTTATGGGTTTTCCTGTAATTTTTTTTACTCTTTTCAAGGCTTCTCTACTACTATTATCAAGGTTGTCAACAACAATAACATCATATCCTGCGTTTTGCATTTCAACACAGGTATGGCTGCCAATATAGCCTGCACCACCGGTCACTAAAATAGACATAAATAACACTCTCCGACACAAATAAACCTTTTTACTATATTTTATAATACATAGAATATTTTGTCAAGGAATAATCATATAAAAAACAGCCTGACCGAAGCCAAGCTGTTTTGAAACCAATATAAATTAAAGTTTTTTCATTTTCATCTTGCGTGCGCAAAGTGTTAATACAAGCAATACGATGTAGAGGCAACCGATAGTGATAAAGATTGCGTTCCAACCGAATTTTTGTTGAACAAAGCCGAATACAGAAGCCTGAATAGCAGCACCCATATATACAGCCCAGTCGAGAACACCAACAACGGTAGATGAAAGTGCACGGCCACCCATATCACCTGCGATAGCCCAGATAACACCTGTTACCATTGAGAATACGCCAACAACGAATAACATGATTGTTGCAGGAGCCTGTGTTTTGAAGAATGGGAAGCATACGAGACCTGCGCAAGCAACTATTGCAGCCAAGATAAGCATAGGTTCACGTCTGCCCTTGAAAATTTTATCGGTGATGAAGGGGAATACGAACATAGCGCATGCCTGACCGATAGGAAGAAGAATTGAAGAGAAGATACCGTCTTTAACTGAGAGGTTCATTTCATCCATAAAGTAGGTAGGAACCCAAGTAAGAAGACCGTAACGACCAATACCTGCGATAGCAGAAATTAAGCAGAAAATGATAACCTTAGGTTCGCTGAAGAGTAACTTGTAAGGATAGAAGAAGCCTTTCTTAGAGATTTCATCTGCAAGAGTAGCATCCTTTTCTTCAAGACCCTTATCAGCTTCTTCAAATGCAGGAATGCCAACATCTTCGGGTTTTTCCTTGAAGAAAGCAATGAAAGCGATAAGGATTAATACCATAGGAATCATTGGATAACGGAAACCTGCACGCCAGCCCCAGTCAGGGTTGAGAGCAAGGCAAAGGTTGATTGTTAAGTAGGTAACAACCTGTGCAACACCTGAGAAAGAAGTTGCAAGACCTGATGCGAAGCCACGCTTTTCTTTAGGCCACCATTTGTTAAGAACGCCAATACCGTTTGCCCAAACCATTGCTTGGCAGAAACCGTTTGCACCCCAAAGGATAGCTATAACTGCAAGGTTGTTCATAAACGAAATTAATACGTTAAGAATAGCAGAAGCTACAACGCCGAAAATCATAAGCTTCTTGTAGCCGAAGTATGAGCCTAAGCGTCCGCTTACTAATTGACCGAATGCATAGCACCAGAAAAGTGCAGAAGAAACAACACCGATAGTACCAAGGTCGGATGAGAAGTGTTCCTTCATAAGATCCATTACAAGGTTGATGTTTTGACGGCCGTTGTAGAAGAACAAATAGGTAAATCCAAAGCTTAAAAGCATAAGCCAAGCGTACTTTCTAAACTTTTTGAACTGCTCATTATTGTAGCCGTACATAAATTTTTCTTTAATGTTAGACATAATATTTTCTCCTGTAATCTGATTTTAATTAGCCAAAGATTTTAGCGTCTGCTTCGTCATAGGGGAGAATTTCTGCAGTAACGCGAGCGTGATCGTCAAGATTATCTATTTCATCAATGTAGTAGTCTTCATAAGAGAAAGCACGAACATTGAGTGCGGGGAAAATTTCGTTAAGTGCGTTTTCAGCATAGCACTTGTCTTCACCCTTGTGAATAAATTCTACAACCTTGCCAATCCAAGCAGAAGCGGTAGCTTTTTCCATTTTATAGAAAGGTTGGAATGCGAAGCAATCTTCGTCAAAGATTTTGATAGAAACTTCTACAACTTTACCATCTTTAACTCTGCCTTTGAAATCCTTTTCAGGAAGAGCTTTCTTAAAGTTTACGGTAGCGGTATTCTTTTCCTCGCAAGCAAGCACATCGTGGAGAAGCTTGCGGTTAAATACTAAGTCACCATGGAAGAAGAGAAGATCGTCATCCATAAGGTCGCGAGCTAAATACATAGAATAGATGTAGTTGGTTTTGTCGTAAATATCGTTACGAACAAAAGAGAAGTTAAGCTCCGGAAAATCTGCAGCAACACCCTTTAATTGATCTTCAAAAGGACCGGTGGTGATTATGAAATCTTTAATGCCTTCTGCAGCTAAAAGGCGAATCTGACGGTGAAAAATAGTTTCGCCGTTTTTAAGTTGAGCCATGGATTTGTGATTGTTTTTGGTGAACTCGCCCATGCGGTTACCAAGACCTGAGTTGAAAATGACAGCTTTCATAACTGTACTCCTTTCAGAATTAAAAAGTTGTTTGTTTGCAACGATGATATTATATTTTAAATCACTAAAAAAGTCAATGAAAACATAAAAAAAGGCTTGAAAATCACTATGTGTTGATTTATAATATACTAAAGGCAAAGAATAAGCAATTTATGTCATTAACTTAACAGTAATATTATAATATTAGATTTAATTTTAATAATTGTACATTATATAGGGGTGATTTCTTGGCTGTTGGGTCCAATATTAAAAAAAGAAGATTTGAACTTCGTATGTCGCAACAAGAGCTTGCTGATGCTATGGGTTATAAAACCCGTTCAACAATTGCTAAAATAGAGTCGGGTGAGAATGACGTTTCACAAAGAAAGCTGGAAAAATTTGCAAGTGTTTTAGATACAACGGTAGAAACACTTATTTTCGGTCACAGTGTAGCGCAAGCCGATAATTTAGAGAAAAACGAAGTTGTACAGCTTAAAAAAAATAAAAATGCCGTAATTATTTTGGCTGGCGGCAAAACAGGTAGAAGCAGTCGTAATATACCTAATCAATTTATAGATGTTCACGGAAAACCAATCATAGTTCGGTGCATGGAGGTTTATCAATCGCATCCATCGGTAGATGATATATATGTAGTATGCCTGCGTGGGTGGGAAAATATTGTTAAAGACTATGCGAATCAGTTTGGCATAACCAAGCTTAAAGGATTATTTTCTGCTGGAGGCACAGGCGCATTGTCACTAAAGAATGGTTTTGAAAATTTAAAAGATAAATATTCTGTTGATGATGTGCTTATAATTCAAGAAGCAACTCGACCTATGATTACTACCGAAACAATATCAAGGTTACTGCTTGCTTGCAAGGAAAAAGGAAGCGCTACAATGTGCCACAGAATGAACGACTATGTTCAGTTTGATTTGTCGGGCGAATATCCCGAATATTTAGAAAGAGAAAAAATCATTGCTTTGCAGTCACCTGAAGCACATCGCTTTTCACTACTGAATGAGGTTTTTGATATGGTGGATAAAAATCAAGAACTTCTTTGTGAGTCTAATTGCACAATGGTCATGTATAATTTAGGGTTTGATATAAACTTTATTGAAGGCGGTATAAACAACATTAAAATAGAACTTGAAGAAGACATTATGAAGTTTGAAGCTTGGTGTAAATAAAAAGTTTGAGACGCACTTAGTAAACAGGTGCGTCTCAACTATATTTGCGTATTGCGGTTAGCGGCGAGCTTTTATTTTCTGTTAATTACCATTCTATCGGGGTAAGTCTGTTTTTAGTTAAAAGGGTGTTGGTTTTTGAAAAATGTTTGCATCCAAAAAAACCGCGTGAAGCCGAAAGCGGACTTGGGTGTACGGATGTGAGTTTGTAGTGTATAGGATTGGTTATAATTTCTGCTTTTTTCTGCGCGTGGGCTCCCCAAAGTAAAAATACTATGGGAGTATTCTTTTTATCAAGTTCTTTTATTACTCTGTCGGTAAAAATCTCCCAACCCTTACCTTTATGGCTCGTAGGTTGCCCTTCACGAACAGTCAGTACATTGTTAAGCAGCAGTACACCTTGCTTTGCCCATTCGGTAAGCTTGCCGTGAGTGGGGATAGGCTTACCTGTGTCGGTTTGCAATTCTTTGAAAATATTTTTAAGTGAAGGCGGTGGTGCAACACCCATCTCCACCGAAAAGCAAAGTCCGTGGGCTTGCCCTTCGCCGTGATAAGGGTCCTGACCAATAATTACAACCTTGGTATCTGCAAAGGAAGTATATTTTAAAGCATTGAATATATCATCTATTTTTGGATATATTTTTTGTGTCGAGTACTCTGCTTTTAAAAATTTGCGTAATTCGAGATAATATGGTTTTTGCCATTCGTCTGCTAAAATATTATCCCAATCGTTACCAATATGCACCATAGCACTTCTCCTTTAGCCTTAACAAATTATCGCTTGGTATTACTATAATATCATTTTTATATTTGCTTTTCAATAAAATAATGCAAGCATATTAAAGGTGTATAATCTGCTTGACAAAATAGTGTAAAAGTTTTATAATATTATAGAAATATTGCACATTTGGAGGATTATTATGATTAGTGCAGGCGATTTTAGAAATGGTGTTACATTTGAAGAAGACGGAAACGTGCTTCAGGTTGTTGAATTCCAGCATGTTAAACCCGGTAAGGGCGCTGCTTTTGTAAGAACCAAAACCAAGAATGTTATTACAGGCGCAGTAATAGAAAAGAGCTACAACCCCACAGCAAAGTTCCCCACCGCTTTTGTTGAAAGAAAGGATATGGAATATTCTTATAACGATGGCGACCTTTATTATTTTATGGACCAAGAAACTTATGAGCTTGAACCCATAAACGGCAGTGAGCTTGGCGACAACTTCAAGTTTGTAAAAGAAAATATGATTTGCAAAATTTTGTCCTACAAGGGCAAGGTTTTCGGTGTAGAACCCCCAACATTTGTTGAACTTACCGTTACACAGACCGACCCCGGCTTTAAGGGTGATACAGCAACAAACGCTACAAAACCTGCTACTTTGGAAACCGGTGCAGAAATCCGTGTTCCCCTTTTCATTGATGAGGGTGAAATGGTAAGAATTGATACTCGTACCGGCGAATATATGGAACGTGTATAATTTTTGGAGGAAAATTTAATGGATATTTGTGAAAAGATTGCTTATATTAAAGGCTTGGCTGAAGGTTTAAATCTTGACGAAGCCACAAAAGAAGGCAAGATTTTAACCGCTATTATCGATTTACTTGGCGATATTACAGAAGAAATTTGTGATATTGAAGACGGTTGCGACGAGCTTATGGAGCAAATTGACGCTGTGGATGAAGATTTAGCTGACCTTGAAAGCTTTATTTATGAAGATGATGAAGATGATTGCGATTGTGATTGCGACGATTGCGATTGTGATGATGAGGTTTATGAAATCGAGTGTCCTGCTTGTAATGACGTAATTTATCTTGATGAAGAAATGCTTGAAGAAGAAGGTATGGTTTGCCCTAACTGTGGCACTGAACTTGAGTTTGATTTTGATGGCTGTGACTGTGATTGCGGTTGCGACTGCGAAAAAACCGAAGAATAAATCTTTAAAAATGAGCATAGCCCAACTTCTCTAAGAGAGGTTGGGCAGTTTTATTCATAATGATATCTACACTAATAAAAAAGAATTATTGCCCCAAAAATATTAAAAAGGTAATTTAAAATGATTAAAACTGAGTTAGAACTTAATTATACTGTTTGCCAACCTATAGAAAAGGTACCGGTAATAGTAGTAGCGGCGGGCTCTTCGCTTAGAATGAAGGGCGTTAATAAGCAGCTTTACGAAATTGGCGGTATTCCGGTTATTATAAGAACCCTTTTGGCTTTTGAGAATTGCGATGCTATTTCCGATATAATTTTGGTTGTTAAAACGGAAGACTTATTTACAATACAGTTTATTTGTGAAAAGTATAATCTTTCAAAGCTTACCGATATAGTTTGCGGCGGTGATAGCCGTCAGGAATCGGTGCTAAAGGGATTTGAACGACTTGAGCATGATGCTGACAAAGTACTTATTCACGATGGTGCAAGACCACTTGTAAGTGATAGGGTTATAAAATCTGTAATAGACGGGCTTTCAAAATTTTCCGCTTGTTGTTGCGCCGTAAAGGTTAAGGATACAATAAAAGAAATAGGAGAAGACTCAAGTATAATTAAAACTGTTCCGCGGGATAATTTGGTGGCAGTTCAAACTCCGCAGGGAGTAAAGGTTAAGGAATACCTTGAAGCTGTAAAGGATACCGATGTTTCTCTCTTTACTGATGATGTTTCAATTATGGAAGCAAAAGGATATTCGGCAGGTGTCGTTAACGGCGACTATAAGAATATTAAAATTACTACAACCGAAGATTTAGTTCTGGCAGAAAATTTTTTGGAGAATTATAATGATTAGAATAGGTCACGGATACGATGTTCATAAATTTGCAGAAAATAGAAAATGTATAATAGGCGGAGTAGAAATTCCTTGCGAAAAAGGGCTTTTGGGACATTCTGATGCCGATGTGCTTTTGCACGCTATTTGTGATGCGCTTTTGGGCGCTGCAGCGTTAGGGGATATTGGTAAGCATTTTCCTGATAATGATAATGCTTTTTTAGGTATAGATAGCCGTATTTTGCTTAGAAAAACGGTGGCTTTGTTGGGTGAAAAAGGCTTTAAAATCGGTAATATCGATGCTACCATAATCGCGCAAAAGCCTAAAATGGCAAACTATATCGATACTATGCGTCAAAACATTGCGGATGATTGTCAAATAAATGTTTCGCTTGTAAATATAAAGGCTACTACAGAAGAAGGTCTTGGTTTTACGGGTGCGTTAGAGGGCATCTGTGCGCACGCAGTATGTATTATAGAATAAAAAATCCCTTTGTATAATAGAATATACAAAGGGGTTATTATATGTATATTACACTTACAAAAAAGAGGCTATTTTTATTGCTTTGCACATTAGTTGCAGTGTTTTTAGTAGTCACTCAAGTTTTATCGGTAAAGGCACAAAGAATAGAGCTTTTAACTAACGCTCAGCGGGTGGATTATATAAAAAGCCTAAAGGTTACGCTTTTAAGCGACGATTATAAAATAAAAACCATCACAATACCTACGGAGTTTAGCAAGGTGTATGAAGATTATAACAAATTGCAGCTTTCGGCAAACTTTGATTTGCGAGGCTACAAGGGTAAAGAGGTGGAGGTTTACACCTATAATTGTGACGGTGACAGAGTGGTAAATTTAATGATTTGTAAAGGAAGGCTTATCGGCGGTGACATATCCGAAACAAGCCTTAACGGACGAATGAAAGCATTGGTGGTGGATGAAAGTGGCATTGGCACGACTTGATAAAATTATTGCAAATCAGTTTAATGTTTCGCGTAAAGATGCCAGAATCGGCATAAAGCAGGGCAAGGTAACGGTAAATGGTATAACCGTAAAGGATTTTTCTTTGATTGTGGACACAGCGAGCGAAATTGCCTTTATGGGACAGGCCATGCACTACAAAGAGTATATTTATATTCTTATGAATAAGCCCAAGGGTGTGCTTTCGGCATCTAATGATAAAAATAGAAAAACTGTGGTAGATTTGGTACCAAACGAGTGGCGCCGTCAAGGGCTTTTTCCTGTAGGCAGACTTGACAAGGACACAACAGGGCTTTTGATTATTACCGACGATGGCGATTTTGCCCATAAAGCAATAGCACCGAATAAAAATATCTACAAAACCTACGAGGTAACATTAGACGGCACCATAACAGAAAGTATGATTGAAGCTTTCGCAAACGGTGTCACTTTAGCCGACGGCACTTTGTGTAAAAAGGCAATACTTACACCGATTTGTGAAAATAAGGCAGAGATAAAAATAAGCGAAGGCAAATATCACCAAATAAAGCGTATGTTCGGTACGGTGGGTTTAGGTGTAAACGAGCTTAAAAGAACCGCACTCGGCGAGCTTAAATTACCGCAAGAGATTAAAACGGGTGAATGTAGGTTGCTTGGTGACAACGAAATTTCGCTTATTTTCACATTTTGTTAATAAATAATGTCAAATTAAACAAATTGTGAACAGTAACATTGGCGGAATTTTGCATAGTAATTTTTTCTACAATTTGTTATAATATCAATGTTATAAAATATTTGTTATAGGAGGCCCCAAATGGCAAGTCTATCACTACGTAATGTTTACAAAAGATATCCTGGCGGTGTAACCGCAGTTATTGATTTCAACCTTGAAATTAAGGATAAGGAATTTATTGTTTTCGTAGGACCTTCAGGTTGTGGTAAGTCTACCACTCTCCGTATGGTTGCAGGTCTTGAAGAAATTACCGAAGGCGAAATCTATATCGGCGACCGCCTTATCAATGATGTGGCTCCAAAGGATCGCGATATTGCGATGGTTTTCCAGAACTATGCTCTTTATCCCCATATGTCTGTATTTGACAATATGGCTTTCGGTCTTAAGCTTCGCAAAACTCCGAAGGAAGAAATCCGCCGTCGAGTTGAAGAGGCTGCCCGTATCCTTGATATTGAACACCTTTTAGAGCGTAAGCCTAAGGCTTTGTCCGGTGGTCAGCGTCAACGTGTTGCTCTCGGTCGTGCTATCGTTCGTGAGCCTAAGGTATTCTTACTTGACGAACCGCTTTCCAACTTGGACGCTAAGCTTCGTGCACAAATGCGTACCGAAATTTCTAAGTTGCATCAACGTTTAGGTACAACCTTCATCTACGTTACTCACGACCAGACAGAAGCTATGACAATGGCTTCACGTATCGTTGTTATGAAGAGTGGTATTATTCAACAGGTTGATACTCCTCAAAACCTTTATTTATATCCTTGCAACCTCTTCGTTGCAGGCTTAATCGGTTCTCCTCAAATGAACTTTATTGATTCTGTTATCGTTAAGGAAGGCGAAGATTTCTTTGTAGAATTCGGTTCTGAAGATACCAAAACACGCGCAGGCGTGAAGTATAAAATCAAACTTCCGGCTGCTAAGAATAAGGATAACTGCCTTGAAGAATATGTTGGCAAGGAAGTTATTATGGGTATCCGTCCCGAAGATGTACACAATGAAGAAGATCTTCTTGCTGCATTCCCCGATGGTATCGTTGAAGCTAATGTTGAAGTTACCGAGCTTATGGGTGCTGAAACCTATCTTTATATGAACTGTGAAGGTCACGCAATCAATGCTCGTGTTGCTCCTACCAATACTGCTCGTCCTGGCGATACAATTAAGATTGCTATTGAGCCCGAAAAGATTCACATCTTTGATAAGGAAACTGAAATCACAATAGTAAACTAATAAATTAAGCATTAATTTAGCCGAGTGCAATAAGCACTCGGCTATTTTTATTTGCTTATAATATCGGCATAATTTTTTGAAAAACATTCTTTTACAAACCAAACATCTTGTGCCATAAAGGTTTTGCCGTTTAAGTAGTTTAAAATACCTGCATCGGTTTTAAAGTTAAAGGTAAGCTTATATGAATAAAGTGCCTGCTTATTAAAGCCCATTTTTTTATCATGCTTTAGCTTGCCGTACTTTCCGTCACCTAAAAGCGGAAATCCTATTGAGGCTAAGTGGGCGCGAATTTGGTGGGTTCTGCCTGTTAGCAGCTCTACTTCCAAAAGTGAGAGATTGTTTTTGCTTTCAATAAGAGTATATTTTGTTCTAACGGTTTTATTAGTATCGGTCTTTTTGTTTGACAAATAAACCTTGTTCTTTTCTTCGTTTTTTTCTAAAAACCCTTCAAGAATGGCGCTTTTTTTAGCCGGCACACCGTGGACTACCGTAAGATAATGCTTGTCAATCTCGCGTGTTTTAATTTTATCGCACAAAATACGTAATGCTTCGGCATTTTTAGCGGCAATAACAATGCCGCCTGTATTACGGTCAATACGGTTTGCAAGCGCGGGGCAAAATCTATTCTCATCCTGTGGTTTGTACTCGCCCTTATCGTACAAATAGTGCTGAATACGTGATATAAGTGTGTCGCCGTACTCGTTTTTATCGGGATGTACCAAAAGGCCTTGCTTTTTATCGGCAAGTAAAATGTTCTCATCTTCATAAACAATGTCGAATTTTGTCGGCGCCGACAAAAAATCATACTTTAGCGCTACAGGGGTAAAAAATTCATCGTTTATATATGCCGATACCACATCGTTTTCGGCTAATCGGGTGCTTATTTCTGCGCGTTTTCCGTTTACCTTTATCCGCTTAGTACGAATATACTTAAACATAAGCGACGAAGGAAGCGTTGGGCAGACCTTGGTTATAAATTTATCGAGCCTAAGGCTTGCATCGTTTTTTGTAATGTTAAATTCTTTCATATTAGTTCCTTCACAATAATTGCTGTTTTTATAGACCGAAATTATTATATAATAATTTCGGTCAAAAATCAAGAAAACCAACTTGAAAAGTATCAAGTTGGTTTTCTTTTTAGTAAATCTATGGATAGAAAGAAAATGCTTTAGTTGTACTTTTTGTCGCCGCAACAACAGGAAGAATTACTAATATTTTTAGCGCAGGAAGAGGCATAGGGGCATCCGAAACATTTTTTACCACTCTTTTTAGCTTTTATAATATATCCTATTGCGGCTGCGATGATAATCAAAAGTATACCTATTATAATATAGTTTTCCATAATTAAGCGTTAGCCTTTTCTTTTTTAGTTTTAAGTGCATATTCTGCCTGAAGCTTCTTTTCGGCACTGGTGCAAAGGAATATGAGTATTGCTACAAATACTACAACTGCAATACCACCGCCGATAGCGCCACCAATGTGGAGCTTTGATGCATCGACTATAAATGTTCCTATAGTATTAACAAGGTAGCCTACCGTGAAGCCAATACCAAGCTGGAAGCCTATAGCGCCCCAAAGCCATTTAGCGCTCTTCATTTCTGCGTTCATAGCGCCGATTGCAGCAAAGCAAGGCGGAGTAAATAGGTTGAACATAAGGTATGCAAGAGCAGCAACGGTTGTAAGTCCCATAGTGGTTGCGACTTCGTTAGCGCCGCCAACTAAAGCTAATTCTTCGGTATCAATAAAGTTTGTAATTGCAAAGCAAACCGCTAAGGTTCCTACAACATTTTCTTTTGCAATAAAGCCTGTAATTGCGGCAGCGGACAACTGCCAGGAAAGTACACCTACAACCGGCAGTATAAGATATGCAAAGGGACCTGCAATAGAAGCGAGTATAGAGCTATCAGCAGTTGCGGCTTCGCTAAAGCTCCAATCAAATGTTTGCATAACCTGAACCGTGGTATTGCAAAGAAGAATAATTGTAGCCGCTTTTACTATGTAAGCCCAACCGCGTGAGCACATTGATTTAAAAGCGCCCCAAAGCGACGGGATTTTATATTCGGGAAGTTCTATAATAAAGAAGGATTTTCTAACCTTATGCGCAGTGATTTTGTTAATAAGTAATGCGCTAAGGAAAATAATTACAATACCTGAAAGGTACATTGTAGCACTTACCCAACCTGCGTTATTGAAGAAGGCGCCTGCGAACAAAGCAATTACAGGGATTTTAGCACCGCAAGGCATAAAGGGTGCAAGCATGGCGGTGGCGCGACGCTCGCGCTCGTTACGGATTGTACGGCTTGCCATAACACCGGGGATGGCACAGCCTATACCGATAACAAACGGAATAACCGATTTGCCCGAAAGCCCAACCTTTTTAAAGATTGGGTCAAGCACTACTGAAACGCGTGACATATAACCGCAGTCTTCGAGTAATGCTATAAGGAAGTACATTACCATAACAAGCGGTAAGAATCCTACAACTGCACCAACACCGCCGATGATACCGTCAACTAAAAGTGCATATAAAAGCGGATTTGCATTTGTAAGAAGTCTGCCAACCCACCCTTGAAACATCTCAATAAGGGTTACAAGGCCAGGAATGGAAGTTCCGTTAGAAAATTCATACCCCTCGGCAATCCAAGGGCCAAGCCAACTTTGTGAAATTTGGAAAACAAGGAACATTACAACCGCAAAAATCGGTATACCAAGCCATTTGTTTGTAAGAAAGGCGTCAATTTTATCGCCGGTATTTTTATCCTTAGTAAGAACTTTACGGGCTTCAACCTCTGCGACAATAGCGTTTACGAATCTAAAACGCCTTCTGTCGGCAGCTTCAACCGCTTTTTTATCGGTAAGGTCTATATTTTCTTGAATGTATGGCGCGGTTTGACTCTTTCTGGCAGTTTTAACCGCAGTCTTTACAACCAAGCTTAGTCCGTCTGCTGAAGTGGAAACAGTTTCAATAACAGGACAACCAAGCCTTGTGCTTAAAGCGGCAACATCAATTACAGTTTGTTTTTTCTTGTTAATGTCCGCTTTATTAAGCGCTACAACAACAGGAATTCCAAGCTCTAAAAGCTGGGTTGTGAAGAAAAGGCTGCGGCTTAAGTTGGTGCCGTCTACAATATTTACAATAACATCGGGATTTTCATTTTTAACATAACTGCTTGTAACACTCTCTTCGCTTGTGAAGGGGGACATTGAGTAAGCACCCGGCAGGTCTACTGCAATAAGTTCTTCACTATGCGAAAAAATACTTTTTTTAATAGCGTGTTCTTTTTTGTCAACAGTAACACCTGCCCAGTTACCAACCTTTTCGTTACAACCTGTAAGCGCGTTGTACATGGTGGTTTTACCGCTGTTTGGGTTACCCGTTAAAGCGATTCTCATAATTTTTCCTCCAGAAAATTTTGCGCACTGCTTCAGTTACCTTATGCTAACTGAACTTTAAAAAACAATCGGCTGTTGCCAACCGTGTGTGTTTATTCAACAATAATAGCCTCAGCTAATTGGTTGTCGATATTATATCTACTGTCCTTAATAGATACCACGCAACCACTTTTCTTGCGGGAGACTACGGTAATAGGCTCGCCCGAATAACAACCTAAAGAGAATAGGAAGGCATCAAGCTCTTCATCATCGGTTTGAATATTTTTTATAATATATTCTTTACCTTCATCTGCTTTTGTTAAATCCATTGCCATCACCTTGAAGTTAATTGCGGTTAGTTTAGACTAACCAAAATGTATAAAATAAATTAGCATACGCTAACTACTATGTTATAATACCATTTTGTCCAATATTTGTCAATACTTTTTTAAAAAAATTTTACATAAAATATGTCTGCTATAATAGGGTATTTTTGTTAAAAAATAAAGCCTTTTTCAAGCAAAACACCTTGTATTTATAAGATTATAGGAGTATAATATACTATAGTTTTTCAAGAATTTTGGTGAGATATATGAATATTCTTTTAAGCTTATCAGTTGCTATGTTTGCGGGGCTGATGTTGTCACGTGTGGCAAAGCTTGTAAAGCTTCCCGCCGTTACTGCTTACCTTGTGGCAGGTATCTTAATAGGGCCATATTGCTTAGGAGCTTTAGGTATAGAAGGCTTGGGCTTTGTTAGTATGGATAACATTAAAACCTACAGTCTGCTTTCCGAAACGGCGCTTGGATTTATTGCCTTTTTAATAGGTAACGAGTTCCGCCTTTCGCACCTTAAGAAAACAGGCAGACAAGCAACAGTTATAGGTATTGTTCAAGCAGTGGCTACAACTCTTATAGTAGATGCGGCACTTATTGGGCTACATTTTATAATACCTGATAAGCTACCTTTACCAAGTGCTATAATATTGGGCGCTATTGCATCGGCTACGGCGCCTGCGGCAACGCTTATGGTTGTTAAGCAGTACAAGGCAAAAGGTCCCGTTACCGATATTTTGCTTCCTATAGTAGCTCTCGACGACGCGGTAGGTCTTGTATTGTTTGCGGTGTCGTTTGGTATTGCGCGAGCACTTATGGCGGGTGAAATTAACCTTATTTCAGTAATATTAGAACCCGTTTTAGAAGTTGTTTTCTCTTTGCTACTTGGTGCTGTTATGGGCTTTGCCTTTAACTATTTTGAAAGGTTTTTCCATTCTCGTTCAAAGCGCCTTTCAATGTCGGTTACCTTTGTATTCTTAACCGTTGCGCTATCTATGCTGGAGTTTAAAATCGGCGCTGTACATATTTCCTTCTCTTCCTTGCTTGTATGTATGATGCTTGGTACGGTTTTTTGTAATGTGTGTGATTTTTCGGAAGAACTTATGGACCGTATAGACCGTTGGACAACGCCGTTATTTATACTTTTCTTTGTAATAAGCGGTAGCGAGCTTGAGTTATCGGTATTTAGCGACATTGTTATAGTTGCAGTTGGTGTAGTTTATATAATTTTTCGTTGTATCGGTAAGTATTATGGTGCAAGATTTAGCTCTAAAGCAGTAAATTGTGATGAAAATATTATTAAATATTTAGGCATTACCCTTTTCCCACAAGCAGGTGTTGCGCTTGGTATGGCTCTTAAAGCAGAAACCTTGGGTGAGCAGGGTATAATTGTGGCAAATATTACTCTCTTCTCGGTGCTTGTATACGAGCTTGTGGGTCCGTTCCTTACCAAGCTTTCGCTTATGAAGGCAGGCGAAATCAGACCCGAAGGTAAAACCAGTGCTCGCAAGGCTACTGACTGGAAGCATTAATTTATATGATTTAAAGCGGTTGGTAATTTGCCAACCGCTTTTTCTACAAGAAAACCCCGAAAGGACTAGCCTTTCGGGGTTTGTAGCATTATATATAACTTTAGGCTTTCAATTATTCGTTGATAGCAGTTACAACGCCTGAACCTACGGTTCTGCCGCCTTCACGGATAGCGAAACGTAAGCCTTCTTCAATAGCGATAGGAGTGATAAGTTCAACGTCCATATCTACGTTATCGCCAGGCATACACATTTCAGTGCCAGCAGGAAGAGTGATAACACCGGTAACGTCGGTAGTTCTGAAATAGAACTGAGGACGATAGTTGTTCATGAAAGGAGTATGACGTCCGCCTTCATCCTTGCTAAGAACGTAAACTTGACCATGGAACTTTGTATGGGGGTTGATAGAACCGGGTTTACAAAGAACCTGACCACGTTCGATTTCGTCACGACCAACACCACGGAGAAGAGCACCTACGTTGTCACCAGCTTCACAGTATGTGAGGGTCTTACGGAACATTTCCATAGAAGTAACAACAGTCTTAGCGCGTTCTTCGGTAAGACCGATGATTTCAACTTCATCACCAGCGTTTAACTGACCACGTTCAACACGGCCGGTAACAACGGTACCACGACCGGAAATAGTCATAACGTCCTCGATAGGCATAAGGAAGGGAAGGTCTGCCTTACGGTCAGGAGTGGGGATGTAGCTGTCAACTGCATCCATAAGTTCCTTAATAGGAGCATAGATAGGATCAGCAGGATCAGTAGAAGCACTGTCAAGAGCTTGGAATGCAGAACCCTTGATGATAGGAGTATCATCGCCGGGGAATTCATAGTTGTCAAGAGTTTCACGAATTTCCATTTCAACGAGTTCGAGAAGTTCTTCGTCGTCTACTAAGTCGGTCTTGTTCATGAATACTACGATGTAAGGAACGCCTACCTGACGAGCAAGGAGAAGGTGTTCTTTAGTCTGAGCCATAGGGCCATCAGTAGAAGCGATAACAAGGATAGCACCGTCCATCTGAGCAGCACCGGTGATCATGTTCTTAACATAGTCAGCTTGGCCAGGGCAGTCAACGTGTGCATAGTGACGAGCGTCGGTTTCATACTCAACGTGTGCGGTGTTGATTGTAATACCGCGTTCTCTTTCTTCGGGAGCCTTATCGATGTTTGAATAATCTTCGAATGAAGCTTGACCTTTAAGAGAAAGGAATTTTGTGATTGCTGCGGTTAATGTGGTTTTACCGTGGTCAACGTGACCAATGGTACCAATGTTTACGTGGGGCTTATTTCTTTCAAATGCCTGTTTTGCCATTGTAAATTTCCTCCTTAGAAATTTTAAATAATTTTATAAATATAGTTTACCAAATAAATACTTAAATTTCAAGTATAAATTAGTCTTTCTTTGCTCTTGAAGAAACAATCTTCTCGGCAATGCTCTTAGGTACTTCTTTGTAACCGTCGGGTTCCATTACATATTGACCACGGCCCTGTGTTTTAGAGCGAAGGTCTGTAGCGTAACCAAACATATCACCAAGCGGTACGCGAGAGTTAATTTGTTTAACACCTGCGCGGTCTTCAAATCCTTGAATTTCGCCGCGGCGGGAGTTAAGGTCACCAATAACATCGCCCATATATTCTTCAGGAACAATTACAGTAACCTTCATAATAGGTTCAAGCAATACGGGTTCTGCTTTACGGCAAGCTTCTTTGAATGCCATAGAACCGGCAATCTTAAATGCCATTTCCGAAGAGTCAACTTCGTGGTAAGAACCATCGTAAAGTGTAACCTTAACGTCAACTACAGGATAACCTGCGAGAACGCCGGCTTGGAGTGAACCCTTAATACCGGTATCAACAGCGGGGATGTATTCCTTCGGAATGCTACCGCCGGTAACGGCATTGATGAATTCGTAACCCTTGCCTGTTTCGTTGGGTTCAAGCTTAATCTTAACGTGACCGTACTGACCCGAACCACCTGACTGACGCTTATACTTAGTTTCGTGGTCAACGAATTTCTTAATGCTTTCTTTGTAAGCAACCTGAGGAGCGCCTACATTAGCTTCAACTTTGAATTCGCGGAGTAAACGGTCAACAATAATTTCAAGGTGTAATTCACCCATACCAGCAATAATTGTCTGACCGGTTTCTTCATCAGTGTAAGCCTTGAAGGTAGGATCTTCTTCAGCAAGTTTTGCAAGCGCCAGACCCATTTTTTCCTGACCGGCCTTGGTCTTAGGTTCAATAGCAACACGGATAACAGGTTCCGGGAAGTTCATAGATTCAAGGATAACGGGATGTTTCTCATCGCAAAGAGTATCACCGGTGGTGGTATTCTTAAGACCAACCGCAGCTGCGATATCACCTGCATAGCAGGTTTCAATATCTTCTCTGTGGTTAGCGTGCATTTGAAGAATACGACCTAAACGTTCCTTGTTTTGTTTTACAGAGTTGTAAACGCCTGAGCCGGCATCAACTGAACCTGAGTATACACGGAAGAAGCAGATTTTACCAACAAACGGGTCGGTAGCAATCTTAAATGCGAGAGCAGAGAACGGCTCATCGTCAGAAGAATGTCTTACTTCAGGCTCATCAGTATCGGGGTTAACACCCTTGATAGCTTCAATATCAGTGGGGGCGGGCATAAAATCAACAACTGCGTCGAGTAAAGGCTGAACGCCCTTATTTCTGTAAGAAGTACCACAGCAAATCGGAACCATTTCGTTAGCGATGGTAGCCTTACGGATAATTTTCTTCATCTGGTCAAGAGTAGGTTCTTCACCTTCGAAGTATTTTTCCATAAGCTCTTCGTCCTGCTCGACGATGTTTTCAATAAGCTCTGTATGGTATTTTTCTGCTAATTCCTTCATATCTTCAGGAATTTCTTCTTCACGAACATCTTTACCAAGGTCATCATAATAAATGATAGCCTTCATATTGAGAAGGTCAATAATTCCTTTAAAGGTGTCTTCAGCACCGATAGGTAACTGAATCGGAACAGCGTTACAGTTAAAACGGTCCTTAATCATACTAAGAACACGATAAAAATCGGCACCCATAATGTCCATTTTATTAACATAAATCATACGGGGTACGCGATATTCGTCAGCCTGACGCCATACGGTTTCAGACTGAGGTTCAACACCGCCCTTTGCGCATAAAACGGTTACAGAACCGTCAAGTACGCGGAGTGAACGTTGTACTTCAACAGTAAAGTCAACGTGACCGGGAGTGTCGATAATATTGATACGATGGTCTTTCCAGAAACAGGTGGTAGCAGCAGAGGTAATGGTAATACCGCGCTCTTGCTCTTGCTCCATCCAGTCCATGGTTGCGCCGCCATCATGAGTTTCACCCATCTTGCGGTTGATACCGGTGTAGAAAAGGATACGCTCAGTGGTGGTGGTTTTACCGGCGTCGATGTGAGCCATAATACCAATATTTCTTGTCATTTCAAGAGATACCTTTCTTGGCATATAAACCTCCATACCGCTTAAGCGGTTAGTAATAAAATCTTAATTTTTAAACTACCATCTGTAATGTGCAAACGCTCTGTTTGCCTCAGCCATCTTATGGGTATCTTCGCGCTTCTTAGCTGCGCCGCCCATACCGTTAACAGCATCTAAAATTTCACCTGCAAGGCGTTCTTTCATAGTTCTTTCAGAACGATTGCGGCTGTATGTTGTTAACCAACGAAGACCGAGAGTTTGCTTTCTTTCGGGACGAACTTCAAACGGAACCTGATAGGTTGCGCCACCCTTACGTACTGCCTTAACTTCTAATTGGGGCATTACGTTTTCCATAGCAGCGTCGAACACTTCAAGCGGGTCCTTCCCTGTTTTTTCGGTAATGATGTCAAACGCGCCGTAAACAATCTTCTGAGCAACACCCTTCTTACCATCAAGCATAACGTTGTTGATAAGACGTGTAACTACTTTTGAATTGTAAAGCGGATCTGGTAATACATCACGTTTAGCAATAAAGCCTCTTCTTGGCACTTTGCTTCCCTCCTTCATAGTAATGATATCATAGGTACTCGAGTTGACTTCCCCGTGGCACCAAGCGGGCTTTAATATAATGAAGAATGAAAAATGAAGAATTTCGGTGTCGGCAAAGCCGACGATATAAATCGTGCCGTAGGCATACCTTAATTATTCATTATTCACTATTAATTATTCATTTATATAAGCCGCTGCTTGATTTTGCAGCAGAGATTAAGTCTACTAAATTATTTTGCACCTGCTTTTGGACGTTTTGCACCGAATTTTGAACGGCTTTGCATTCTGTTTGCAACACCCTGTGTATCAAGGCTTCCGCGTACGATATGGTAACGTACACCAGGTAAGTCCTTAACACGGCCGCCACGAATAAGAACAACACTGTGTTCTTGTAGGTTGTGACCGATACCGGGGATGTAAGCCGAAACTTCAATGCCGTTTGAAAGACGTACTCTGGCAATCTTACGAAGAGCCGAGTTAGGCTTTTTAGGGGTAGAAGTTTTAACTGCTGTGCACACGCCACGCTTTTGCGGTGAATCGTTATCGGTAAGCTGACGCTTCATAGAGTTGTAGCCCTTTAAAAGAGCAGGAGCTTTAGCTTTCTTTTCGATAGTTTCACGACCACTGCGAACCAATTGGTTAAAGGTAGGCACTATTTAATCTCTCCTTTCTTTAAAACTGCGAAAAATTACGACAAAACATAATATCGCATTATATTTCACGCTAGAACATAATATCACAAAAATTCAAGTATGTCAAACCTTTTTTTCAAATTTCAAAACATTTTTGCATTGACATTATTTGAAGTATGTTATAAAATTTAAAAGTAAGGTTGAATTATAGTTAGGAGATTATGATGGCTGGTAAAATTTCTAATTCGGTTATAAAGCGCTTACCGCGTTATTATAGGTTTTTAGGTGAGCTTAGAAGCGAAGGAATGACTAAAATTTCTTCGCGTGAGTTATCTCAGCGTATGGGCTTGACAGCGAGTCAGATAAGGCAGGACCTTAACTGCTTTGGTGGTTTCGGTCAGCAAGGCTATGGTTATAATATTGACATTTTAAGAGAAGAAATCGCATATATTTTAGGTCTTGATAAGCCTAAGGGTATTATTCTCATAGGTACGGGTAATTTAGGCCGCGCTATTATAATGCATATGAATTTTGAATCTAAAGGGTTTCATTTAATGGGTCTTTTTGATGAAAAGGAATCGCTTGTAGGCAAGGTTGTTAAAAATCAACCTATAAGAAACATAAATACATTAGACGAATTTTGCCGTGAAAATTTACCCAAGGCGGCAATACTTTGTATTCCTAAAGAAGCGGCAAAAAAAATTACCGACCAACTTATAAAATTAGGTGTAAAAAGCTTTTGGAACTTCAGTCACTACGATATTGCAATTAATAATCCTGAAGTTATGGTTGAAAATGTTCACTTGGGCGATAGCTTAACAAGGCTTTCTTATAAAATGAATAATGAATAGAAAAGAAAAAGTAGAGGCCAGCCTCTACTTTTTCTTTTTATGAATATTTCTAATGGTTTTTTTTGGTTTTTTGTATTGATTTGCGCTTGATTTATCAGGAGCAGCAAGGCAGTTTTTGCCTATGCCTATAAGGTCGAAGCGCTTAGCCTTTTTAAGCGATGATAAAACAAGCTCGCGGTTTTCGGGCTTAAAATACTGTAATAGTGCACGTTGCTCCGCCTTTTCTTTGGGAGTTTTTGGCACATACACTTTTTGCATTGTGTTAGGGTCTAATTCGGTGTAGAACATGCAGGTAGAAACGGTGCCGGGGGTGGGGTAGAAGTCCTGCACCTGTTCGGGATGAAGATTGTTGCGTTTTAAAAACAACGATAATTCAATAGCATCATTAAGGGTGCTACCGGGATGCGATGACATTAAATAAGGTACCAAATACTGCTTTTTGCCTGCCGATTTTGTGAGTTCGTAAAAGCGGTCTTTAAACTTGCTATAAACCTCAATTTTGGGCTTGCCCATATATTTTAAAACATTATTAGAGCAATGCTCGGGCGCTACCTTTAGCTGACCGCTTATATGATGGGTAACAAGCTCTTTGAAAAAGTCTTCCGATTTATCGGCAATAAGGTAGTCAAAGCGAATGCCTGAACGGATAAACACCTTTTTAACTTTGGGCAACTTACGAAGCTGTCGCAAAAGGGTTAGGTAATCGCTGTGGTCAACTTCTACGGCGGGGCACATTGTTGGCGCCAAGCACTTTTTATCGGAGCAAAGTCCATTTTTTGCTTGACCTTTACAGGACGGAAATCTAAAATTTGCGGTAGGACCGCCAACATCGTGGATATAACCCTTAAAATCGGGCATTTCGGTTATAATTTTAGCCTCTTCAATCACCGAATTGTGAGAACGGGCGGTAATTTGTCTGCCTTGGTGGTAGGCAAGCGAGCAAAAGTTACAAGCGCCAAAGCATCCGCGGTTATGAATAATAGAAAATTTAACCTCGGCAATACCAGGAACACCGCCCATACTTTCATAAGATGGGTGATAGTTTCGCATAAATGGTAACGAATAGGTTTTATCCATTTCCGCTTCGGATAAAGGCGGCATGGGTGGATTTTGTACCAAAATTTTAGAGCCGTGCTTTTGGATAATTGTTTTACCTCTTATAGCATCTGCTTGAGTATGCTGTATTTTACAGGATAGTGCATACTGCTTTTTGCCGTTTTGGTTATTCTCTTTCACCTCTTCAAAAGAAGGACATTCCTGCGCGCCCGTAATATACTTATAATCTCTACTGTCTACACAGTAGCAAGTGCCCAAAATATCGGTAAGCCCAGTTATTTTTTCGCCACTATTCAGTCGGTTTGCAATCTCTACAATATGCTTTTCGCCCATACCATACATTAAAAGATCGGCTTTGGAATCTATAAGGATAGACGGGCGAACGGCATCATCCCAATAATCGTAATGCGCAAAACGGCGTAGCGATGCTTCTATACCGCCTATTGCAATTGGCACATCGCCATATATTCGGCGCAAAGCCTTGCAGTAAACAATGGTTGCTCTGTCGGGACGCTTGCCCGCTTTTCCACCCGGGGTATAAGCGTCATCACTTCGGCGCTTTTTTGCTGCGGTATAGTGGGCTACCATAGAGTCTATATTACCACCGTTTACCAAAAAGGCAAGGCGAGGCAGACCAAAACGGGTATAATCAGAATCACTTGCAGGTTGAGTGATAATACAAACCTTATAGCCCGCATTTTCAAGCACACGGGAAATTATGGCAGTACCAAAAGACGGGTGGTCAACATAAGCATCCCCCGTTACTATTATAAAGTCAGGCTGTTTCCAACCTAAATTTTCCATTTCTTTTTTTGTTATAGGTAAAAACGGCATAATACCACCCTGTAAAAAAATATATATTAAGTATATCATATCTTTACAGATTTAACAAGGAGTATAACGGTGACATTTTTCGAGTGGTTTTACAAGGCGGTAATTATAGAAGCGGTGGCTGTTTTATTGATGCTTTTAATAACCCTTACATTAAAGTACTTTTTCAAAAGCGAATTTAAAAAGGTGCAGGATTTTCATACAAAATTTATTGCTGTAGATACCGATATATCAGAGGTTTTAAAAAATGAGATTTAAGCTTTTGGGTACCGAAATTTATATTTCATTTTTATTTGCAGCAGTGATTACTTTAATGCTTTTATTTGATAAAACAGGGCTTATATTGCCGCTTTTATTTGCGGTGTTTATGCACGAATTAGGTCATCTTTTTATGATGTATATAAAAGAATCGGCACCAAAACGAATAAAGCTAATCCCCGCAAGCGTACAAATTACAAAATCTTTTAGTGGCGATTATAAAAATGATATTTTGATTTCTCTTTCGGGGCCGTTTGTTAATATTTTGTTATTTTCGGTTTTTTATTTCAACTATAAATGCTACCAAAATACAGCTACATTATATATAGCACTTCTAAATCTTATAATTGGAGTATTTAATTTATTGCCAATAAAGGGGCTTGATGGCGGCACAATATTTTACTGTGTTTTATGCAGATGTACCAACATAAATAAAGCCGAGCTGATACTTAACCTTATATCTTTTTTAAGCGGATTGGTGTTATTGTTGTCGGCAGTGGTGCTTACTATAAGAGGCAAAATTAACATCTCTCTTTATATTATGGCAATTTACCTACTTGTAACAACCTTAATAAAAAAATAAACCATTCTCGTTTGGCCAACTGTTTCTAAGGACGCTTGGACAGTTTTATTCGCCTAGACACACGAGTTATATTGCTTCGCAGTGTTTAACGGTGCGGTATTTACCACAAATTATTTATAAAAAATTGACAGAGAGTTATATTTTGAGTATAATGCAAGGTATGAAGATAGGAAATATTGAATTTAAAGGATATGCCGCTTTAGCTCCTATGGCAGGTGTTGCCGATAGGGCTATGAGAGAAATATGTATAAAGCATGGTGCGGGTTTTACTGTAGGCGAATTAACAAGCTCTAAAGGAATCTCGCTGCGGGATAAAAAGTCTTTTGAGCTTTTAATTTGCAGTGATGCCGAGAAGCCGACTGCCAGTCAACTTTTTGGCAAAGAGCCTGAGACTATGGCTATTGCTGCAAAAATGGCGGTGGAATTCTCACCCAACTTTATTGATATAAATATGGGTTGCCCCGCCCCTAAGGTTGCGGGTAATTTATGCGGTAGTGCGCTTATGAAAGACCCTATACTTGCCGAAAAAATAGTAAAGGCGGTAGTAGATGCTATTGATTTGCCCGTTACGGTTAAAATGCGTACGGGTTGGGATGAGGATAGTGTTAACGCACCTGAGCTTGCAAAGCGCCTTGAAGTAGCAGGTGCGGCGATGATAACAGTACATGGCAGAACCAGAAAGCAGATGTATTCGGGCGATATTGATTATGATACTATCCGCCAAGTAAAAAAGGCGGTTAAGATACCGGTTGTAGGTAACGGCAATATAGTAGACGGAGCGTCGGCTAAATATATGTATGAAGCAACAGGCTGTGACTATGTAATGGTGGGGCGTGCCGCACAGGGGAATCCATTTATTTTTGAAGAAATAAACGCCTATATAAGTAATAAGGTGTACACACCGCCCACCTTGGAAGAAAAATTTAATGTATTATTGTCACAAGTTAGCCTTATGGAAAAGTATAAAAACGATCGAGTAGCAATACTTGAGTCCCGCAAGCATACCGCGTGGTATATGACAGGTCTTAAAGGGGCTGCAAGCATTAGAAGAATGTGTGGAGAAATATCCAGCAAAGAAGATATAAAAAGAATTATTGAATTTGCACTTGAACAAAATAAATAGTTGTGATAAAATTTGTAGGTTGAAAGGAATGGTATTATGTCAGGACATAGTAAATGGAGTAATATTAAAAGGAAAAAGGAAAAAACCGATGCGGCAAAGGCTAAGGTTTTTACTAAAATAGGCAGAGAAATTGCTGTTGTTGTAAAGCAGGGCGGTGCTAACCCGAACGAAAATAGTAAACTGAAGGATGTAATAGCTAAAGCAAAGGCGGCTAATGTACCTAACGATAATATTGAAAGAATTATTAAAAAAGCCGCAGGCGAGGGTGATAACACCAACTATGAAGAATTAGTGTATGAAGGCTACGGCCCTTGCGGTGTGGCTGTGGTTGTAGAAACACTTACCGATAACCGTAATCGCACCGCAGGCGAAATGCGCCATTATTTTGATAAATGTGGCGGCAATCTTGGCCAGTCGGGTTCAGTAACCTTTATGTTTGACCGCAAGGGTATGATAGTTGTTGACGGTGAAGGCCTGGATGAAGATACAGTTATGGAGGCTGCTTTAGAAGCCGGTGCGGAAGATTTTGAGTTTGATGGTGAAATTTTTGAAATTTCCACTGCACCTAATGATTTAGGTTCAGTTCGTGATGCGCTTGAAGAGAAAGGCTATAGCTTTTTATCGGCTGAAGTGGCTTATGTTCCCCAAACTATGTCGGCTATTGATGACCCTGATATGGTAGTAAAAATGGAAAAGCTTATTGATATGCTTGAAGAAAATGATGATGTTCAAGCAGTATGGCATAACTGGGAAATGCCTGAAGAATAATGAATTGAAAAACGGCTTCTGTTAATCGGAAGCCGTTTTTGTTATATTTGAGTACTGAAATCGCACAAATACAGACTTTTTTAAAAAATTGCAAAAATTTCGAAAAAGTGCTTGACTATTGCTTTTTTTTGGTATATAATACTAAATTACTAATGATAATGGTGTATTATGCGAAAATATCGCTTTTTGAATGTTTTAAGGCGATTTTAAAAGCAGGCAAAATCCCATTATTTATGTCTCTCTTGCGGTAGTTTATACCGTAAAATTTACAGAGGAGTGATTGAATACCTATGGAATCAACTTCAATGGTAAAACCGGTGCAGTTGGGTAAAAATGTAAGAAAAACATTTTCAAAAATCAATGAAGTAATTGACATGCCCAATCTTATTGAAATCCAGAAGGATTCGTACAAATGGTTTGTAGAAGAAGGCTTAAAGGAAGTTTTCAGAGATATGTCGGCTATTACCGACTATAGCGGAAACTTAGAATTAAGCTTTGTTGACTATCGTTTTGACGAAAAACCTAAGTATGATGTTACCGAATGCAAGTCACGCGATGCTACTTATGCCGCACCCTTGCGTGTAACTGCGCGTCTTGTAAATAACGAAACAGGCGAAATTAAGGAAAGCGAAGTTTCAATGGGTGATTTCCCGATTATGACCGAATCGGGTACCTTTGTTATTAACGGTGCTGAGCGTGCTGTTGTATCCCAGTTAGTTCGTTCTCCCGGCGCTTATTATGCCGTAAAAATTGATGAAAAAACAGGTAAAAAATTATTTTCCTCTACCATTATACCTAACCGCGGTGCGTGGCTTGAATATGAAACATCTGTAAACGATGTTCTCTATGTTCGTATAGATAAAAACCGCAAGCTCCCCATTACTACTTTTATCCGTTCTTTAGGTATTGCTTCTAACGAACAGATAAGAGAGCTTTTTGGTGAAGACGAGCGTTTGGCTGCAACCTTGGATGCAGATGATACCAAGTCAACTGAAGAGGCTTTAATAGAGGTTTATAAAAAGCTTCGTCCAAGCGAACCTGTAACAGTTGAAGGTGCTCAAACTTATATAGAGCAGTTGTTCTTTGACCCTCACCGTTATGATATCTCGCGCGTGGGTAGATATAAATATAATGAAAAGCTAAGCATTGGCAACCGTATTTTAGGCGGTGTGCTTTCTCGTCCTGTAATAGACCCCTTAACAGGCGAAATTTTGGCTGATGCCGAAACCACCGTTACTAAAGAGTTGGCTCACACCATCGAAATTAAGGGTGTAAATCAGGTTTACATTAATGTTATGGATAACGAGGGTAATGTAAGCGAGGTTAAGGTGCTTTCAAACGGTATGGTAAATCTTGCTGACTTTACTGATTTTACAGCAGAAGAATTAGCAGGGCTTGACGAGCTTGGCATTAACGAAAAGGTTTCCTTTAATGTATTAAAGACCTTGCTTGAAGCTAATGAGAACAAAGAAGACTTAAAGCAGGCTATTTTAGATTGCGCGGACGACCTTATTCCTAAGAGCATCTGCATTGACGATATTTTTGCTTCAATCAGCTATTTCTTAGGTTTACCCCACAATGTAGGCTCGGTTGATGATATTGACCACTTGGGCAACCGTCGTATTCGTAGCGTTGGTGAGCTTTTACAAAACCAATTCCGTATAGGTCTTTCCCGTATGGAAAGGGTTGTTCGTGAAAAAATGACTCTTCAGTCTCAGGATGCTGATAATATTACACCTCAGTTCCTTATAAATATCCGTCCTGTAGTAGCGGCTATAAAAGAATTTTTCGGTTCTTCACCGCTTTCACAGTTTATGGACCAAACAAACCCGTTATCCGAGCTTACTCATAAGCGTCGTTTATCGGCACTCGGTCCCGGCGGTTTGTCAAGAGATCGTGCATCTTTCGAAGTGCGTGACGTTCACTACACACACTACGGACGTATGTGTCCTATTGAAACTCCTGAAGGTCCTAACATCGGTCTTATTTCCTATTTAGCTACCTTTGCTAAAATCAATAAGTATGGCTTTATTGAAACTCCCTTCCGTAAGGTAGAAAACGGCAAGGTTTTGGATGAAGTTGTATATATGACCGCTGACAAAGAGGACGAATATATCGTAGCGCAGGCTAATGAGCCGTTGGATGAAAACGGATATTTTGTTAATAAAAAGGTTAACACCCGTTTCCGTGAAAGCTTCCAAGAGGTTGAAGCTACTCGCGCCGAATTTATGGATGTTTCACCTAAGATGGTAGTTTCTGTGGCTACCGCTATGATACCCTTCCTTGAAAATGATGATACCAACCGTGCGCTCATGGGCTCTAACATGCAGAAGCAGGCTGTTCCGCTTTTGAAACCCGAAAATCCCTTTGTCGCTACAGGTATGGAATACAAAGCCGCTGTTGACTCGGGTGTTGTGGTACTCGCTAAACGCGCAGGTGTTGTCACCTATGCATCAGCCGATACAATTAAAATTCGCGCTAAAAACGGCGAAATTGATGAGTATGAGCTTATTAAGTTCTTGCGCTCTAACCATGGTACTTGTATTAACCAGAAGCCGATTGTTGAAGTAGGCGAAGAAGTTGTCGAAAAGCAGGTTATTGCTGACGGCCCTGCAACTTCCGACGGCGAAATTTCTCTTGGCCGTAATGCCCTTATTGGCTTTATGACTTGGGAAGGCTATAACTACGAGGACGCAGTTTTAATTAACGAGCGCCTTGTAAGAGATGACATTTACACTTCTATTCATATTGAAGAATATGAAATGGAATGCCGTGATACTAAGCTTGGACCTGAAGAAATCACACGCGATATTCCTAATGTGGGTGATGACGCACTTAAGGACCTTGACGAGCGCGGTATTATCCGTATCGGTGCAGAGGTTACTGCAGGCGATATTCTTGTTGGTAAGGTTACACCTAAGGGTGAAACCGAGCTTACTGCCGAAGAAAGACTTTTACGCGCTATCTTCGGTGAAAAAGCACGCGAAGTACGTGATACTTCCTTGCGTGTTCCCCACGGTGAATACGGCACAATTGTTGACGTTAAGGTATTTACAAGAGAAAATTCTTCGGAACTTAGTCCCGGCGTAAATGTTGTTGTTCGTTGCTATATTGCACAAAAGCGTAAGATTTCTGTCGGCGATAAGATGGCTGGTCGTCACGGTAATAAGGGCGTTGTTTCCCGTATTTTACCGAGTGAAGATATGCCCTTCTTACCTGATGGTACTCCGCTTGATATTGTGCTTAATCCTTTGGGCGTACCTTCGCGTATGAACATCGGACAGGTACTTGAAGTTCACTTAGGCTATGCTGCTAAGGCTCTTGGCTGGCATATCTGTACACCTGTATTTGACGGTGCACACGAAGAAGATATTCGTGAATGCTTTAAAATGGCAGAAAGCGAAACTAAGGCAGACGATTATAAGTATAAGAACTCTGCTGCGCTTGACTTCTCACGCATTCCACTTACTGAGGATGCTAAAACTCAGCTTTATGACGGACGCACAGGCGAACCGTTTGATAACCCTGTAACCGTAGGTTATATGTACTATCTCAAGCTCCACCATTTAGTAGACGATAAGATTCACGCTCGTTCTACCGGCCCGTATTCATTGGTTACTCAACAACCCTTGGGTGGTAAGGCTCAGTTCGGCGGACAGCGTTTCGGTGAAATGGAAGTTTGGGCACTTGAAGCTTACGGTGCGGCTTATACCTTACAGGAAATCTTGACCGTTAAGTCGGACGATGTTGTAGGCCGTGTTAAGACCTATGAGTCTATTGTTAAGGGTCAAAACATTCCTACACCGGGTATCCCTGAATCATTTAAGGTTCTTATTAAGGAATTACAGTCTTTAGGTCTTGATATTAAGGTTCTTGATAAGTATGAAGAAGAAATCGATTTAAAACAGACCTTTGATGACGATGATTTAGCAATAGGCACACCTGCTTTGGCTGAGGCAAGTGAATTTGAAGAAGAAACGGTTGTTGACGGTCTTGACGGTTATACCCTTCAGGATGAAAACGGCGACGCAATCGAAGATTCACAGGACTCTAACGAGTTTGAAGACTGATATTAGGAGGGGCATATAATGGCAGATATTGAATTTGAATCCATAAAAATTGGGTTTGCATCTCCGGAACAGATTAGAAGTTGGTCTCACGGTGAAGTAACAAAGCCCGAAACCATTAACTACCGCACCTTAAAACCCGAGCAAGGCGGTCTTTTCTGCGAGCGTATTTTTGGACCTACAAAGGACTGGGAATGCCATTGCGGTAAGTATAAGCGCATTCGCTATAAGGGTAAGATTTGTGAACGCTGCGGAGTTGAAGTAACCCGTGCAAAAGTGCGCCGCGAGCGTATGGGTACTATTGAGCTTGCAGCTCCTGTATCTCATATATGGTATTTCAAGACTATCCCATCAAAAATGGGCTTAGTTCTTGATATTACTCCTAAAGCACTCGAACAGGTACTTTATTTCTCTCAGTATATCGTTACCGACCCCGGTACTACACCGCTTGAAAAGAAGCAGCTTTTAAACGAAAAGCAGTATAACGATATGCGCGAAAAATATGAGGATGATTTTAAGGCAGGTATGGGCGCAGAGGCTATTAAAGAGCTTCTTTGCGAAATTGACCTTGAAAAAACTTGTGCAGAGCTTCGCGAAGAATTAGAAGACTGCGTAGGTCAAAAGCGTATCCGTATTTTAAAAAGACTTGAAGTTTTGGATGCATTCAGACAGTCGGGCAATCGTCCTGAATGGATGATTCTTGATGTAATTCCGGTAATTCCACCCGATTTACGTCCTATGGTACAGCTTGACGGCGGACGTTTCGCTACAAGCGACCTTAATGACCTTTACAGACGTGTTATTAACCGTAATAACCGCCTTAAAAGACTTTTAGAGCTACACGCGCCTGACATTATTGTTCGTAACGAAAAGAGAATGCTTCAGGAAGCGGTTGATGCTCTTATTGATAACGGTAGACGTGGTAAGCCTGTTACAGGTCCTAACAACCGTCCACTTAAATCTCTTTCAGATATGCTTAAGGGTAAGCAGGGGCGCTTCCGTCAAAACCTTTTAGGTAAGCGTGTTGACTATTCTGGCCGTTCGGTTATCGTAGTAGGCCCTGAGCTTAAGATGTATCAGTGCGGTCTTCCTAAAGAAATGGCACTTGAGCTCTTTAAACCCTTTGTTATGAAGCGTCTTGTTGAAACCAAGATTGTTACTAACATTAAAACTGCTCGTAAGATGGTAGACCGTGCTTCTGCAGAAGTATGGGATGCGTTAGAGCTTGTTATTAAAGAACATCCCGTTCTTTTAAACCGTGCTCCCACACTTCACCGTTTGGGTATTCAGGCGTTTGAGCCTGTGCTCGTAGAAGGTAAGGCACTTAAGCTTCATCCGCTTGTATGTACCGCTTATAATGCTGACTTTGACGGCGACCAGATGGCTGTACACGTACCTCTTTCGGCAGAGGCTCAGGCTGAAGCTCGCTTCCTTATGCTTGCAGCGAATAACCTTCTTAAGCCCTCTGACGGTAAGCCTGTAACCGTTCCCACACAGGATATGGTTCTCGGCTCGTACTATTTAACACTTGTTAAGGCTGAAGAGGATGGTACCAACAAGGTATTCCGTGATAAAAACGAAGCTATTATGGCTTATAATGATGGCGTTATTGGTCTGCACGCACCTATCCGCGTTAGAATGACCAATGAAAACGGTGACCAAAAGCTTGTTTGGTGTACTGTTGGCTTTATTATCTTTAATGAGTCTATTCCTCAGGATTTAGGCTTTGTTGACAGAACCAACCCAGACAACGCCTTTGACCTTGAATGGTGCTTTAGCCTTCGTGACCCCAATAAGAAATTTGTTGAAAATAACGACGATATTATTCAAAACAAGGTTGGCAAGAAGCAGTTAGGTAAGATTATTGATAAGTGTATCGAAATTCACGGTACAAGCGAGTCTGCAGTTGTTCTTGACAATGTTAAGCAAACAGGCTTCAAGTATTCTACTAAGGGTGCTATCACAGTTGCGGTTATTGATGCTGTAATTCCGCCTGCCAAGAAGGAAATTTTGGCAGCTGCTGAAGAACAGATTGATAAGGTAACCAAAAACTACCGTCGTGGTCTTATTAATGATGACGAAAGAAGCCGCCATATAATTGAAATCTGGAACAAGGCTACAGAAGATGTTGCCGATGCACTTAAGGGTAACCTTGACGAGTTTAACCCAATATTTATGATGGCTGACTCAGGTGCCCGTGGTTCTATGAGCCAGATTCGTCAGCTTGCAGGTATGCGTGGTCTTATTGCCAATACCGCAGGTAAGGTTATTGAAGTTCCAATTCGTGCTAACTACCGTGAAGGTCTTAATGTATTAGAGTACTTTATTTCCTCACGTGGTGCGCGTAAAGGTCTTGCCGATACTGCGCTTCGTACTGCTGACTCGGGTTATCTTACACGTCGTCTTGTTGACGTTGCACAGGATGTTATCGTTCGTGAAGATGACTGTGGCACTGAAGAAGGCTTAGTTATATCTGATATTAAGGATGGCAATCATATACTTGAACCGTTGGAAGAGCGTCTTGAAGGTCGTTACTTAATGGAAGACCTTTATATAGATGGCAAACTTTTATGGAGTAAGGATGATATCGTTACTGCAGATGGCGCAAAGAAGATTGTTGATGCAGGTATAACCTCTATCAAGATTCGTTCAGTGCTCACCTGCCATAGCCACCACGGTGTATGTAAGAAGTGCTACGGTAAAAACCTTGCAACAGCTAAGCCTGTTACTATTGGTGAAGCAGTTGGTATCGTTGCTGCTCAGTCTATCGGTGAACCCGGTACTCAGCTTACAATGCGTACCTTCCATACCGGTGGTATCGCTTCTACCGAAGATATTACACAGGGTCTTCCCCGTGTTGAAGAACTCTTCGAAGCAAGACGTCCAAAGCGTTGCGGTCTTATCGCTAAAATTGACGGTCGCGTTCGCATAACCGAAGAAAAGAAGAGCAATGTTATCGTAATAACCAATCCCGAAACAATGGAAGAAGAAAAGGTAACAATTCCTTATGGCATTCGTCAGCTCGTGAATGATGGTGATGATGTTAAGGCGGGCGATATGCTTATACCGGGTGCTAAGTATCCGCAGGATATTTTAGAGGCTCAGGGTCCTGAAGCAGTTCAGGAATATATTATTGCCGAAATTCAAAATGCTTACCGTACACAAGGTGTTGATATCAACGATAAGCATATTGAAGTTATCATCCGTCAGATGATGAGGAAACTTCGCATTGTTGATAGCGGTTCTACCGACCTAATTCAAAATGCAAGTTATGAATATAAGGAAATCGCTGATGCAAATGCAGAGGTGGATGCTCGCATTGCCGCAGGTGAAGAAGGTCTTACTAAGGCTACCTATAAGGTGACACTTTTAGGTATCACCAAGGCTTCTCTTGCTACTGAATCCTTCCTTTCTGCCGCTTCGTTCCAAGAAACTACGCGTGTTCTTACCGAAGCCGCTATTAAAGGTAAGACTGATAAGTTATTCGGTCTTAAGGAAAATGTTATTATCGGTAAGCTTGTTCCTGCAGGTACAGGTATGCGTTCTAAAGAAATTCATCCCGATCTTTTCGAAGAAGTGATTGAAATGCCCGATGAACTTGTTGAAGAAGCTTTAGAAGCTGTAGAAGCAACTGAAGAATAATAAAATTAAACTCCCGCTGAAAGCGGGAGTTTTGTTATCTTTTTGAAAATTATTTACAAAACAACTTTTGGTATGATATAATAAACTTATAAATATAATAGTAAGTGTGAAAGGATGATAGTATGAAAATTTGTATTTTTGGTGCTGCAAGTAATTTCATAAATCCTAAATATATAAAAGAAGTTGAAAAATTAGCTGAGTTTTTGGCAGAAAAAGGGCACGAGTTGGTTTTTGGCGCCGGCACAAATGGTCTTATGGGTGCTGCGGCGCGTGGTTTTAAGCGTATGGGCGGTAAGGTTTGTGGCGTAGTTCCAAACTTTTTTAGAGAAGAATGCGTTGAAGTGATTTTTACCGAATGTGACGAATTGATTTTTACCGATACTATGGCACAGCGTAAGGCTAAAATGGAAGAATTGGCTGACGCGTTTATAATAGTTCCCGGTGGGATAGGTACTTTTGAAGAGTTTTACGAGGTTTTAACCTTAAAGCAGCTTGGACGCCATACAAAACCTATTGCACTTTATGATATTGACGGTTATTATGATAAGCTTGAAGAATTTATGGAGTATTCTATGCAAGAAGGCTTTATAAATAAGGTTTGTAAAGAAATTTACGCTTGCGCGGGCACTCCCGAAGAAGTAATAAACTATATCGAGAACGATAAACCTGTAAAGCGCAGTATAAGGGATTTAAAAAACGGATAAAATTAAAGGCTTTGGATTTCTCCAAAGCCTTTAATATTTATATTACACCATAAACCTCTACAATACCGCTTTTATGATAAAGCGATGGGGTTACTAACAAGGAATAGCCCTGCCCTGCTTCACAGATCCATTCAACCGAGCGTCTTTGCGGTACCGCACAAGCGGAAAGCAACATCATTATAGCACCGCCGTGCATTATAACACCTGCGTGTTCAATGTCGTTGTTAAGCATATCTACAATAATTTCATTCAGACCAACACAAAGCCGTTTTATAAAATCGGTGTTATTTTCACCGCCCTTGGGTGCGGATAATTTCCCTGATGCCCAGTCTTTAAAATTGGGGTTAAGTTCAAGCTCTTTAGCGGTTTTGCCCTCAAATTCGCCAAAATCGTATTCCTTTAGGTTTTCAACCAAAAACATCGGCACATCGGGGTAAAGAACAGCACCGCTTTGCTTTGCGCGAAGCAACGGACTCGAATAAAGTCTTGTGATTTCGGGATATTCTATATCATCCTTCATTATTCTAAGTTCATTTAAGCCTTCGGGAGATAGGGGCAAATCGGTTTTTGAGCCGATATACTGACCTTTATAGTTGGCATCGGTAGCACCGTGCCTTATTAAATGGATTTTAAGTGTTTTCATATTAGTTCTCCAATTATTGCATTAGAAATTAAAAATCCTTTATTTGTTAAATGAAATCTGCCGTCAGTTTTGGCGGCTAAGCCGTTTTTTATAAATAAATCGGCTTTATCGCGGGGTAATGCGTTATAATCCACACCTTCGATTAAGCGAAGCCCCAGCATTAGCTTTTCTTCTTCACTGCCGCCGTCACCGTCAGAAATGGGAGTAGCACCCTTTATATAAGCCTTTAAATCCCGTTCAAAATAAAAGCGCTTGCCATCTAAATAGGAGTGCGCCGATGGGCCGAGCCCTAAATATTCTTGGCATTTCCAATATTTTAGATTGTGCCGACTTTCCTTTTCCCTTTTTGAAAAATTAGAAATTTCATAGTGCGAAAATCCGTTTTTTTCTAAATAATCGCACATATATAAATATTGGTCGCAAACGGCATCATCATCGGGTAAATTAAGGGCTTCACGCTTTTTAAAAAATAGGGTTTTAGGCTCGATTTTTAAAATATACGCCGATATATGCTCGGGGTTAAGACCAAGCAAAAAGTCAAGATTTTGCTTTAGCGTATCGGAATTTGAGTTGGGAAGACCTATCATTAAATCAAGCGAAATATTAGAAAATCCTAAATCTCGCGCAAGTGCTACCGCATTTTCGGTATCGCTTTTAGTATGTGTTCTGCCAAGTAGTAACAGTTCGCTGTCGTTTCCGCTTTGTGCGCCTATTGAAAGGCGGTTAACACCCGCCAATTTTGCGCTTCTTAGCACATTTTCTATATCTTTTTGGGGATTAACTTCTAAGGTTATTTCGGCATCGCTACAGACATTAAAATTTTCTTTAATGCACTCTAAAAGCGGTATTATTCGCTCACCTAAAAGCGACGGTGTACCGCCACCAAAGTAAATAGTATCAATGGGGCGGTTTATAAAGCCACCCCATTGTTTAATATCTCTTTTTAACGCAGTAACATAACGGTCAATAAGACTATCGGTTGTAATAGCCGAATAAAAGTCACAATACGCGCATTTTTTCTGACAAAACGGTATATGAATGTAAAGACCGAGATTAGTCAATAATTTCACCAATACAGTTTCCGCCAACCTTTGCAGCGTTTGCTTCATCGGTATCAATATGCATAGCCAAAGCATAAGAATCACTTACACGAGCTACAACATCGCCGAAAATAAGGCTTCTACCATCGGAATTGATTTTAACATTTACAATTTGCTTATCTTTAATTCCGAATTTTTCACCGTCAGCTACGGTCATATGTATATGACGCTTAGCGGCGATAACGCCTTCTTCTAATTCAACTTCGCCCTTAGGACCTACAAGCTTACACTTGCCGCTACCCTTAACATCGCCTGATTCGCGAATGGGAGCCAAAGCACCGATAGAGCGAGCATCTGTTAAAGAAATTTCAACCTGAGTTTCAGGACGAACAGGACCTAAAATAGATGCCTTAAGCTGACCTTTTTCGCCTACGATAGTAACCTTTTCTTCGCAAGCAAATTGACCGGGTTGAGATAAATCCTTTTTAGGTGTCAAAGTATAACCTTCACCGAAAAGAATTTCTAAATCCTTTTGTGATACATGCAAGTGACGAGCAGAAATTTCTACCATTACTTCTTTAGCCATTTTTAAAACTCCTTAAATAAAATACTAATACTATTCTACCATATTTTCGTGACTTTTCAAGAGTATTTTTGAACATTTTTGGATTGACTTTATACGCTTCATAATGTACAATATATATAATAGTATAAAAGAGGTGTTTTAATTGAAGCCTGTTTATAAAAGAGTGCTTTTGAAACTAAGCGGTGAGGTTCTGGCTGGTCAAAAGGGTGCAGGAATTGATTTTGACAAGGTTTTAGAGGTTTGTGAGTGCATTAAAACCTGTGTTGATATGGGAGTAGAGGTTGCTATTGTTGTTGGCGGCGGTAATTTTTGGCGTGGCAGAAGTAGCGGTAAAATGGACCGTACCCGCGCTGACCATATGGGAATGCTTGCTACTTCTATAAATTCCTTAGCTTTGGCGGATGCGCTTGAACAGTTGGGTGTTACCGCCCGTGTTCAAACTGCTATAGAGATGCGCCAGATAGCTGAGCTATATATCAGAAATAAGGCAGTAAGACACTTAGAAAAGGGTAGAGTGGTTATTTTCGGTTGCGGAACCGGTAACCCGTTTTTTTCTACCGATACGGCGGCGGCTTTGCGTGCAGCCGAAATAGGTGCAGATGTTATTTTCAAAGCCACTAATGTTGATGGCGTTTACGACAGTGACCCCAAACAAAACCCCAATGCTAAAAAGTTTAACACATTATCACATTTGGATGTCTTACAAAAGGGTTTACATGTTATGGACAGTACAGCGGCATCGCTTTGTATGGATAACGGAATTGAAATTTTAGTATTTAATCTTGATAAACCACAAAATATTGTTTCAGCTATGCTTGGCGAATCAATAGGAACTGTTGTAAAATAGGAGGCTATTATGAACGAATTACTTAAGATTACAGAAGAGAAAATGAAAAAAACTGTTGCGGTTTTGGAAAAAGATTATAAATCCATCCGCGCAGGTAGAGCCAATGCTTCGGTTTTGGATAAAATTACGGTAGATTATTACGGTGCGCCCACCCCCATTCAACAAATGGCGGCAGTATCTGTGCCCGAACCCCGTATTTTAATGATTCAACCTTGGGACGCTTCAACCTTAAAGGAAATTGAAAAAGCAATCCTTGTTTCCGATATTGGAATCAACCCCCAAAATGACGGTAGAGTAATTCGTCTTGCTTTCCCACCGCTAACCGAAGAACGCCGCAAGGAAATTGTTAAGGATGTTAAGAAAACCGCAGAAGAAAGCAAGGTTGCTATCCGCAACACAAGACGCGACGCTTTGGAAAAGCTTAAGGGATTAGAAAAATCAAACGCTATTACCGAAGACGACCAATCTAACGGCGAAAAGAAAATTCAAAAGCTAACCGATAATTATTGTAAAGAAATTGACGATTTATCGGCATTAAAAGAAAAAGAAATTTTAGAAATTTAAATTCTTGCGGTCCCACTTATGTGAGACCGCTTTTATACGCAGGGTGATACTATGTTTTTAAAAAAGCATAAGGCAGATATAACTTTACCGAAGCATATCGCAATTATTATGGACGGTAACGGCAGATGGGCAAAAAAGCGCAAATTGCCCAGAAGTGCAGGTCATGTAGCAGGTGCTAAAAACTTCAAGACAATAGCGCGCTATTGTAATAAAATAGGTCTTAAATATTTAACGGTTTATGCTTTTTCTACTGAAAATTGGAAAAGACCGCAAGAAGAAGTAAACGGAATTATGAATTTGCTTCGCGATTACCTAAAGGATGCCGAAAACTTTAAAGACGAAAATATTCGTGTTCGATTTATCGGTAATTTAGAGCCACTTGCAGACGATATTAAGGCGCTTATTCACAAAAACGAAGAATTGAGCAAGGAGGCTACAGGTCTTAACCTTAATATCGCTATAAACTATGGCGGCAGGGATGAAATAACAAATGCGGTTAAAAGCATAGTTGAAAGCGGAATTAGTGCAACGGATATAGATGAAAGTATAATTTCGCAAAACCTTTACACAAAGGATATGCCCGACCCTGATTTTATTATAAGACCAAGCGGTGAATATAGGCTTTCTAACTATCTTATTTGGCAGTCTGCCTATGCGGAATTTTGGTTTTCGGATGTTTTATGGCCCGATTTTACACCAAAGCATTTAGATAAAGCTATTGAAGAATATAACAAACGAAACCGCCGTTTTGGTGGTGTTTGAGTAAAATCGCCCACAGCTTTGCTTTTTCGGGGCAGTACTTTTGTACGGCACCACTCGCTGCAAACGGCGCTGTGAACAATTTTTCTTCAAACTATGGTTGTTTTAATATTGTAGTTAACGGAGTGATAATTTATGAAAACTCGTATAATTTCAGGTATAATTATGGCGCTTATTGTAGCGGTATTATTTACTATCGGCTATTTATGGGCTCCCATTGTGATAACCGTTGCGGTGGCGCTTTTGGCGGCAGCAGCTGTTTATGAGCTTGTATATAATGCGGCAGGAATTAAAAGACTACCGATTGTTATAGGTGCTTGTGCTTATGCGGCGCTTGCAGTTTTGGCAGGAGAATGGATTTTTATAATAAGTTTTTTACTTGTAACAATTATATATTTTATTTACGCAGTAATTATGACACTAATATATCATAAGGATTTAGACCTTGGCAAAATTGCTTTTGTCTATGCTTTCCCCGTGCCTTTTGCATTGGCTTTTTGCTGCTTGAACGGAATAATAAGCGGTAATAACGGAATATATTATTTACTGCTATTGCTTAATTTTTCGTCTGTTTGCGATATGGGTGCGTATTTTGTTGGCGTCACCATTGGTAAGCATAAATTATGCCCCGAAATCAGCCCCAAAAAGACAGTGGAGGGTGCCATTGGCGGTATAGTTTCAAGTATAGTGTTTACCGTTATAATTTCACTTTTGTTTGATAAATTCAGTATTTTGGTATTATTACTTACAATACCTTTCTGTATTTTGGGTATGATAGGTGACCTTTTTGCATCAGTTATTAAGCGTTCGGTAGGACTTAAGGATTATAGTAACTTAATACCCGGCCATGGCGGTATTATGGACAGACTTGATAGCATAATAATGATAGCACCGGCTATGTTCCTTTGTATTTTGTGGGGCTTAATATAATGAAAAGTTTAGTTATTTTAGGTTCAACAGGTTCAATAGGCACACAAGCG
>JAZQYX010000054.1:0-9351 GCA_045633725.1 Acutalibacteraceae bacterium
GTGTCACTTACCGTCGGCAAAAACGGTACGCTTTGTTGCAAGGTTGCCCTCGGTATCGTAGAAATAGCGGACTACATAGCACGGAGTTTTCTTAGTGATATAGTAATATTCGCTAAACTGAACATCCGACTCACAAGCATAAGTCAGCCTGCCGTCCTCGTACATATAATTATACATTTTCCTGTCCTGAATGTCAATAGAACGAACTATGTTTCCGTTACTGTCATAAGCGTATTTATAATATGCTATTTGAGCTTGGTACTTGTTATACCACTTTTCAGCAATCATCTGACCTGAGCCGTTGTATGTAGCGGTCATTCTGTCGCCGTTGGCGTAAGCCATTTCCTTTAATCTGCCACTGCCTGTGTTGTAGGTGTAGGTTATAAGGTCGCCGTCAGTTTTGCCATCAATTCCAATGCTTTCAAGGTCGCGAAAAGCGTTGTATTTAAGGACGTAACTAAGTCCGTCGCCGCGTTTTATTTCGGTGAGGTTATCCAAAGCATCATATTTGTAAGAAACATTTGCGATTTCGGTATTATTTGTATCCTTGCTTGTAACCTTGGTAGTTCTGCCCGACTTGTCATATTGGTAGGCAGTTTTATTACCCATTCTGTCGGTTACTTCCTCTGTTCGTGAGGTCACACCGTCAACCGTATATTCGGTTTTATTTCCTCTGGCATCAGTCTCGGTTAAAAGATTGTTGCCGTCCTCGTCGTAACCGAACGAGCGATAGATTGTACCGTATTCACCGTCAGTAAAGGTGGTTTCGGTAAGGGTGTTGCCAAAAGCATCCAACAATTCTTGGAAATCGGGTGTTTCTTCGGCTTTCTCCTCGTTTTCCTTAGTTAAGGCGTAGGTTTCTGCCTCTTCGCTTTCTTCCTCAACAAAGTCTTCTGCAGAAAGGTCGGTTTCAATTGAAGTGCGCACAAGCTCAATATTATCGAAATATGCGGTGCCGTAGTTATAGTCATAATCACAGAATACCTGTAGGTTTTCCACATCTTTAAAGGCATCCTTTGAAAATTCTACCGATGCATATTGCCATTCCTCAATGCTTGTGTTAAAGTCGGCGGTATGCTCGCAAAATGTACCGTCTGTGTAACTTATAACCGCGCGCAAACGGAATGTTGGCAGAGTTTCGCCCTTATTGTCCCCCACAGGAAGTCCATAGCCGTTTGCCCAACCTGAAAGCTTAAAGGTTTCGCGTGTACTATCTATCGCTTTTACTTCAACCGTCTGCCTAGCGTGGCATTTTTCATCCAACTTACCCTCAATTTTAATTGAGCCTGAATAGTTAAATGCATTTTCATTTTCTGACAGATATTCCGCATTGTAAAGCTCCCAGCCTGATTGCTTATAAAAACCGCTGTCCTTTAAAAGATTGTATGCATTTGCAGAAGCATTTCTTTCCAACTGAACGGCATCTATATAAGCCTCACCCTTACCGTCAGCTAAAATTTCAACCTTTAAAGTAGAATACGAAGTCAACCATTCGCCAATCGAAATACGGATAAATTCATCAAATTTCTGTTTAACCTTTTCTGATTGCGCTAATACTCCAAGCTCTTGGTTAGAAATACGCAGATATACGCCGTCGCTTTCACCCTCAAAGCCTGAAACAATCTTTACATACGCTGAAACGGTACTTTCGTCGTCACCGCCTGGTAGAGTTTCCTGATATACGCCGTTTCTGACCGCACCGTCCTCATTTGTTTTAATTGAAAGATAATGCTTGCCAAATTGAGCAGTCATTTCATCCTCGCAAATTGTAATTTCGGTACTGCCCAGATTGTTTTCTGCGGTTTGCCAATTATCAAGGCTTTCGAAGTTATGGTCTAGCAACTGGTTTACAATAGAAATCTGATGATTCGCATTTTCTGAACCACTGTCACCTGTGGCGCCTACCCTGTTATAATCGCGGTCAAGATACTCGCTTATTACATTGCCATCCTCATCAAAAACACAAACCGTTGTTTCAGTCGAATTTTTACAAACCTTAGTTCTGTGCGAAGCAACCGAATAATCAAAGCTTGTGGTATTACCTTTAACGAATTCGCCGTTTTCCGCGCCGTACTCTATCATTTCGGTCACGGTGTTGTAATCCCCATGTGTGTATTCAGTCTTACAAACCGCAATATCATTTTCATAAAGAATTATTGCTGTCAGCTTATTGTCCGTATAAGTGATTTCTGCCTTTTTGCCGTCTTCGTAAGTAACAGATGATAGGCAGTTGCCTGTGTATGCAAATGCCACCTGTGTATTGTCAGGCGCGATGATTGAGGTTAAATAGTTTCTATCATTATATCCGAAGATAAATTTTCTGCCAACTGCATCGGTCACCATTGTAAGTTTATTTTCCTCATAAGTGATGGTGTTAATATTTCCGTTTTGGTCGGTAATGCTAACAAGCCTACCCGCCTCGTCAAACAGATACTCGTCACCGTTTTTAAGAACTCGCTCTGTCTCATTATATTCAAGCTCTCCGTCATCTTCGTTTGATTTGAAAATATTTGCATCATCTGTGGCTAAAAGATAAATTGCTTCACCGTTTTCATCGATATAAATATAATCTCCGTTGTCTTTAATAATGCTTTGCATCAAGTTAAGCTTAAAGCCGTGACCTAACTTCATAGCGCTAAAATCGGCTGTGTTTAGACCCAATTCCGTATTAGCAGTATACTCTGTTTTAGAAAGCGTGCTGTTGTATAGGTGTTTTATTGTAACGGGAAATCTTCCGCCGCCCCAAGAAAAGTCTGTGCTGTCAAGCATCAGGTTACCGTACTGCAAATCAATATTTCCCTGACCGAAGAAGCCTAAATCATGACTTAACGCGCGGTAAGAAGTATTAACACCGTGGTTTATTTCATAGGTAATAGTAATTTTAGGTGCGTATTCGCTTTCACCCTCACCGTAAATAGTTATGTAGCTTTCTTGCTGTAAATCTTCACTGATAGGTTTAATGACTAATCCCAGCGTACTGTTATTTTCTTTTGCCTCCTTTTCAACTATTTCCGTAATATCGAATGTATAGGATATTATTTCTTCGCCGTCAGGCGTTCTGATTTTTACATAATCGCATAATTCACTTGCCCCCGCTATAAAGCAGTCCTCATATATGCCATCATCGTATCTGAATGCACCCAGCTTACAGTATTTGTCATCATTAACAACAATCGCTTGCTGATACAAAGTAATTTCCGCTTTTCTTAAACGGTGATTTTTTATAAAATCAGTCAAGTTATAGCTTAAGTACAAAGAATTTTTTACAAGCTCTGCCGAAGCTTCACCTGTTTCTTCATTTGCTTTGCCGTATGTAACACCGAGAGTATAATTTTCAGACTGCCTATATTCGCTGTCGCCCAAAAAATTATACAAACTGCTAATCGGCACATTTAACTGCTTTTCATTTGCTTTGTTATTTGACATTAATTTTTCCTCGTTTCATAATAAGTTTAATTATTGGTCGGCCAACTACCATATTTATAACAGAAACAAAACCGCCATTCACCGACATCTTTTTAAAAACTCAAGAAACCCGCATAAATAAGGCATAAAATCGTTTGAAATTTCTTGATTTTTGCCGTATTTCAACATCTTCAGACAAAATAACATAAAAAAACAAGAGCCGTAAACGGCTCTCTGATTTTAAATATAAGTCAGGTATTCTACTGTTATGTAGTAAAACCTGTTGGATTAATATTAAGACCAAAACTTACGCTAAGTGCCTTGTCCACCTTACCCATAGCCGAATCATCCAAAACACCCATTCTTTCCTTAAGCCTTTGCTTATCAATGGTACGCACCTGTTCAAGCAATACTATCGAATCTTTAGCTAGTCCGCAGTTATCTGCATCAACCGAAATATGGGTAGGCAATTTTGTTTTATCGCGTTGGCTAGTAATTGCCGCCGCAATAACCGTAGGACTGTAACGGTTGCCAATATCGTTTTGAATTATAAGTACAGGTCGCACTCCGCCTTGCTCAGAGCCGATTACGGGGCTTAAATCTGCGTAATAAATTTCTCCGCGTTTAATATTCATACACTTTTCACACTCCGATAATATTCTTGCCTAAATACATTTAGTTTAATCACTAAATGTTCTACAATATATATTATGCAAGAAAACTTTTTAGGTTAGTGATTTCATAACCAACCTAAAACGCGGGGTTGGAATTATAAAAAAAGAAGAACCTAAATTACGCGAATCGCCTGCTTAGGCACTCGATTGGTGGGATTTGCTTGTTGACATTGATTTTTTTTGAAAGTATAATTATATTGCTATATTATTGCAGAGGTGAATTATGCGTCGTTACGGTATAAAAGGTATGAGCTGTGCCGCTTGCAGTGCAAGGGTAGAAAAAGCTGTATCGGCACTTCAAGGTGTAGATAACTGTACAGTTAATTTACTTACAAACTCTATGACAGTAGTAGGTAAAGTAACTGATAAAGAGATTATAAACGCGGTAGAAAAAGCGGGATACAGTGTAGTAACCAGCTCCGCCTCAGACTCTGTTTTAAAGGATAACGAAACCCCTATATTAAAGCGCCGACTCATTGCTTCTTTGGGCTTTTTGGCGGTACTTATGTATATTTCTATGGGGCATACAATGTGGCATCTGCCCCTTCCCCATTTTTTAAGAAATAACCCTGCTATAATAGCCTTTATTCAATTCGCTTTAGCTGTTATTGTAATGATAATAAATAAAAAGTTTTTTATAAACGGCTTTATGGGATTAAAAAACAAAGCGCCTAATATGGATACGCTTGTAGCCTTAGGCTCGCTTTCGGGATTTGCTTACAGTACCGCAATGCTTGCTTTAATTGTAAAAACCGGTAGCGCTGAATATTTACACAATTTGTATTTTGAATCTTCCGCAATGATTTTGGCGCTTATAACCTTAGGCAAAATGCTTGAAGCGCGCGCCAAGGGTAAGACCACAAATGCACTTAAAAGTCTTATGGATTTAGCCCCCAAAACCGCAACAGTTATTAGAAACGGTAATGAAGCCACAATACCTTTAGAAGAAGTAGTTATCGGCGATATTTTTACAGTAAAACCGGGTGAAAGTATAGCGGTAGACGGTATAGTCATTGAAGGCTTTAGCGCCGTAGATGAATCTATGCTGAACGGAGAAAGCATACCTGTTGAAAAAACTGTAAACAGTTTAGTTTCGGGGGGAACAATAAACCGCACAGGCTTTTTAAAATGTAAAGCATTAAAGGTTGGCGAAGATACCGCAATTTCACAAATTATTAAAACAGTAAGCGAAGCCGCCGCAACCAAAGCACCCATAACTAAGATTGCCGATAAGGTATCGGGTATATTTGTACCTATTGTTATTAGTATCGCTTTAGTTACTCTTGCATTATGGCTTATACTTGGGCAAAGCATCGGTTTTTCATTAGCTCGCGCAATTTCGGTTTTAGTTATAAGCTGCCCCTGTGCATTAGGACTTGCAACCCCTGTTGCTATAATGGTAGCCAGCGGCAAAGGCGCTAAAAACGGTATTTTATTTAAAAACGCCACCGCATTAGAAACCTTAGGAAAAGTAACCGCTATCGCGTTAGACAAAACAGGAACCATAACTATGGGAATACCCTCGGTTACTGATATCCTACCAAATAGTATTTCTGAAACCGAGCTTTTAACCTATGCATATTCACTTGAAAAACAAAGTGAACACCCCTTAGCAAAAGCAGTTGTAAACAAGGGAGAAAATGATAATATTCCGCTTCTTACAATTTCCGATTTTAAAGCCGAAGCAGGTCACGGACTTTCGGCAACACTTGATAGTAAGATACTCAAAGGCGGTAATTCGGGTTTCATAGGCGAATGTATACCGGAAAGCGCATTAGAAACCTCTCAAAAACTTGCAGACCAAGGTAAAACTCCCCTGTTCTTTTCACTCGATAATGAATTTTTAGGCATAATCGCAGTGGCTGACACACTGAAGCCCGAAAGCACTGATGCCGTGAAAGAGTTGAAAAACTTAGGTATTTCTGTTATAATGATTAGCGGAGACAATTTTCGCACTGCTAACGCTTTGGCAAATAAAGTTGGTATACAAAAGGTTTATGCCGAAGTTTTACCAAGCGGCAAGGCAGAAATTGTGTCAACACTAAAGCAAACGGATGTTGTTGCAATGGTTGGCGATGGTATTAACGATGCCCCCGCCCTTACAAGCGCCGATATAGGTATAGCAATAGGTACAGGCGCCGATGCCTCGATAGATGCGGCGGATGCCGTACTTATGAAAAGCAGTTTTTTGGATGTAAGCGCCGCTGTTAGACTTTCGCGCGCAACACTTAGAATAATACACCAAAATCTGTTTTGGGCGTTTGTTTATAACTGTATAGGTATACCTTTAGCAGCAGGTGTGTTTATAGGTGTTTTCGGTTGGCAGTTAAACCCCATATTTGGTGCCGCCGCTATGAGCCTTTCGTCTTTTTGTGTTGTTACAAACGCGCTAAGACTTAACTTTTTTAAGATTTACAACAGTAAAAAAGACAAAAAAATAAAACATAAGGAGAAACCTATAATGGATATTACTACAACCTTTAAAATTGAAGGTATGATGTGTTCACACTGTGAAGCACGTGTTAAAAGCGTTTTGGAAGGAATAGACGGTGTCATCAGCGCAGATGTAAACCACCAAAATGGCAGTGCTATAGTTAAAACCGCAAAAGATATAAGCAATACTTTAAAATCAGCAGTAGAACAAGCAGGATACAAAGTAATAAAATAGGAGGTATTAAGATTGGACAAAATAAAAAAGCTTACAGCCTTTTTATTAACCCTAATTTTACTAATTGGTATTATCCCCTTTTCTGCATTAACAGTTTCTGCCGAAACATATAAAATCGGCTTTATTTCGGGAAGTGGGGTAAATATCCGTGAGAAAGCATCCACAAGCTCAGAAGTTGTTGCAACTGTTACTAAATTAACTGTAAATGTACTCGGCAGTTCAAAGGATGTCAATGGTGCAACTAAAACAGTAACTAATAAGAATGGTGAAAAAGAGCAAGTAGTATATACTTGGTATAATATTTCCTATACTAAGGATTCTAAAACCATAAAAGGTTATGTGCGTGAAGATTTAATTAAGGTTAAAGAATATACCCTTGATTCATCTTTCAAGAAAAAGCTTTCTGCTTTTCCTGAAAGCTATCACAATGATTTAATGCTGTTGCACGCTATATATCCTAATTGGAAGTTTGTTGCAGATAATGTACCTAATACATTTTCAGAAGCAGTAACAGCACAGGATACCGAGTTTCAAAAGCTTGTAGATACAAGTTATAACTCATGGCGCTCTATGCGAGAAGGATGTTTTAACTGGTCTACCAATAAATTTATCAAAACAGACGGTGGTCGCTATGGAGCCGAGAAAAAAGTCATCGCTTACTATATGGACCCTCGTAACTTCCTTAATGCAAACGATATTTATATGTATATGCAACAATCTTACGATGGTGATTCACAAACCAAGGATGGTATAGAAGAAATAGTAGACGGTACTTTCCTGGACGCTAAAATAACCGATAAAAAAGATAAATACTACAATGAAAAATATGCAACCGCAATAAGATATGCCGCAAAAGAAGCAGGTGTAAACGCTTATGTCTTAGCTTCTACCATAATCCAGGAGCAAGGAACTAAAGGAACAACCTTTACTAACGGAAAAGCAAAATACAAAGACAAAAAGGTTTATAATTTCTTTAACTTTAGTGCCAGTGGCACCACCGACGAAGATATACTTAAAAACGGCTCAAAATATGCCTATAATCAAGGTTGGTTTACTCCTACCGAGTCAATTGTTGGCGGCGCAAAAAAATACGCTTCAGGCTATATTTCGGAAGGTCAGGATACATATTTTTATAAAAATTATAATGTATTAAACCCCGATAAGCTTTGGCATCAATATGCTCAGAATGTTGCCGATTCTCTTAGTTCTTCAGCAAGACTAAAGACAACATATTCTGCGCTTTATGACATGTCGCTTACCTTCCGTATTCCCGTATTTAAATCTTTACCTTCATCTGTTTCTAAACTCCCCTCTAAAAGCCAAAAATATAACAACTACTATTTCGAGGATTTGGCTGCAGAAGGTCAAATAAAGTATAACCGCTATACAACAAAATACTCACTTAGCGTTAATGGTGATGCAAAAGTTTATTACAAACTACCCGATGGTGCTACATACGAAAGTGCTGACACCTTTCCTCTTAAAAAGGGTGTTAATACAATCAGTCTTAAAATAAAGTCGCAAACAGGAGTTACTAAAACCTATAAAATCACCGTAACTGCGCAAAAAGATGCCACACTAAAGGTATATAACGGCAAGGGCTATCTTAACAAAGAAGCTGATGGCAAGCTTTATTATTATATTGACGGTAAAAAATCCAAACAAACAACACTTGTAAAGCACGAAGGCGCGCTTTACTATGTTAAAAAAGGTGTATGGGATAATACCGCTAAATGTGTAACAAAATATGATGGAAAATACTATTATATTTATAAGGGTAAATGGTCCAGCTCAAAAACAGGTCTTATTATCTATAAGGATAAGTATTACTATATAAAAAAAGGTATTTGGGATAATACTAAAAAAGGACTTATTATCTATAAAGATAAATACTACTACATTTACAAAGGTAAATGGTCTAAGGATAAGAAAGGCCTTATTATCTACAAAGATAAGTATTACTATATAAGAAAAGGCAAATGGGCTAAAGACAAAACCGGACTTATTATCTATAAAGATAAATACTACTATATCAAAAACGGTAAATGGTCAAAAACCAGAACCGAACTTGTTAAATACAAGAACAAATATTACTATATTAAAAAGGGTAAATGGAGCTCATCCGTAAATACCCTTTATAAAAAAAGCGGAAAATACTATGCAATTAAAAAAGGTAAATGGTATAAATCCAAAACAATTATAACCTACTCCGGCAAAAAGTACTATGTCAATAAAGGCTATGCTCAGCTTAAATATTCAGGCAGAGTAAAGGTTGGCTCTAAAACCTATAGAATCAAAAAAGGTAAGGTTGTATAGAAAATGAGAAAATGGGTGTTATCAGATTAAAACTCTTGAAAACACCCATTATTTTTTCTTTTTAATATTATCCTTAACTTTTTCAAAAAAGGCTTGATTATTTTAAAACCATGTGGTATAATAATCGTCGGCGTTAAAATAACACCTTATGCGCTGATAGCTCAGTTGGATAGAGCATCTGCCTTCTAAGCAGAGGGTCGGGGGTTCGAATCCCTTTCAGCGTGCCAATTAAAAGAGAGTGATACCGAAGGTATTGCTCTCTTTTAATTTTTATATGGAGAAAGGGAT
>JAZQYX010000055.1:0-15284 GCA_045633725.1 Acutalibacteraceae bacterium
CACAATGAACACATTTTTCCGCAATAACTTTTCTTAATTTTTCTTCATATTCTGATCTTTGTAAAATAGTTATTTCAGCTTCTTTAATAAGACGAATATGATAGGGGTTCCAATATTGTATTTCGGTTTTTAAATCCTCTTCAATGAAGAACGGAGCAACACAGCCATTTTCAGCATAAATCTCCAATTCAACAAAGGAATGATAGTTTTCATTAAGGAATTTAATGAAGTCTTGTAAATTGTTGATTCCTTCGGGTAATTTACAATATTGACTATTATTAAATAAAGCAACTTTTAATTTTCTCATAAAATCACTCCTTTAGTATAGTATATCAAAAATCGGGGAGGAGTCAAGGGACGATTTATCTATAAGAAGTGAATAGTGAAGAGAGAATAGTTAAAAAGTAAAAATACCGCCCACTTATGTGAACGGGATTTTTGGACTGACACTCAAAATGGAACCAGTTTAAAAAATAATTTTTTCAATTTTACTATTCATCATTATTTTTACAAATACCGGGACGAATATTGATAAGCTTATGATCTAGCTCTCCAATTGTTAATTTTGATCCTAATTCGTGATCTTTATAAATATATTTACCAACAAAAATTTTTGATTTAATGCCTTTTTCATCGATAATAAAAACATATTTGCCAAATAAATTGCGGTACTTTTTAGATAAAGTCCCTCGATGTTCTTTATAATTTTTAGTTATATAATCAAGCTGCATTTGTTTGAAAGTTTTCACCGCATCACCGCCTTGGGCGTATTATATCATAAAATTGGAAATAAATCAATGCAGAGCCTTGTTATAATCCGTGGCGAAGCCACATCATACTTCTTCACTATTCACTATTACTTCTTACCTTTCAAAAATCCCGTTCAAAAATTTTTAGTGAAAAGTGAAGAGTGAAGAGGTAATAAGTAAAAATCCCGTCCACTTTCGTGAACGGGATTTTTGGAGCTGCTAACCAGAGTCGAACTGGTGACCTCATCCTTACCAAGGATGCGCTCTACCTCCTGAGCCATAGCAGCGTACGCTTTAAGCGACTTTGTTATTATACTAAATAACGAAAGTAAAGTCAAGCATTATTTTTAAAAATATAACAAAACTTATCAAAACTTTTACAATTGCAATAGCTCCCGCTTTTACAGGAGCTATTGTGATTATTTTATTATCCTATTTTAAGTTTCAGTCTTAATTTATCGCTAATCATTGCAATAAATTCGCTGTTTGTAGGCTTTCCGCGCTCATTTTGTATTGTATAACCAAAGTACCCATTTAAAACATCAATATCTCCCCTGTCCCACGCAACTTCAATAGCGTGGCGGATTGCTCTTTCTACGCGCGAAGATGTAGTTGAATATTTCTTTGCTACTGTTGGATATAATAATTTTGTAACTGAATTTATAATCTCGCTATTCTTTATTGAAAGCATTATAGACTCGCGTAAATAATGATATCCCTTTATATGTGCCGGCACGCCTATTTGATGTATAATATCTGTAATCATAACCTCAAGGTCTCTGTCACTTAATGTATTATTTTCAATCTTTAAAGGTGCGCCTTCGTTACGCCAACCCGAAAGCTTTATTATTCTTTCCGCCATCATATTTATATCTATTGGTTTTATAAAGTAGTATATGGCGCCAGATTCAAGTATTTCTTTTTCAAGGCGCGGGTTCGCATAGCTCGATATTGCCATTACCAGCGGTCTTGATTTTTTGTCAATTTTTGACACTTCGTCAAGCACACCCAAAATATCAATATTTGGCATAAAAACATCGGCAATTAAAACATCTGGCTTTTCCTTTTTTACTGTTGAAACTACTTTTAAACCATCTTTTTCGGTTAAAACGACATTCATACCGTAGCTTGTGAGTATTTTGGCACAATTCTTTGAAAACTCGGTTGAGTCGTCAGCAATTACAATTTTTAGATTCTTTTCCATAAAATGTCACCTTCATTTAGTTTGTTTTACATATAATAACATAAAAAATGTAATATTTCAAGCTATTTTACATAAAAAGTGTATTTTATTTAATATTTTTGACAATTATTGCTTTTTCGACTTATATTTTTAAATCCACTTGACAAAATACGACAGCTAAATTAAAATTATTTTAAAAAGTAACTTTACAGGAGAAAAAACTATATTATGGAAAATCAATTTTCCCGAACAGAAAATTTAATAGGCTCTACTTCTTTACAAAAATTGAAAAATGCACGCGTTGCGGTTTTCGGCATTGGTGGTGTTGGTGGATATGTTGTAGAAGCTCTTGCTCGTGCCGGGATAGGTAACATTGATATTATTGATAATGATACTGTATCGATAACAAACATCAACAGACAGATTATTGCTACACACTCAAGCTTAGGCAAAGAAAAAACCGAAGTTATGAAAGCGCGTATTCTTGATATAAACCCCGATATTAATGTACAAGTATATGACATCTTTTTCAAACCTGAAAATTCGGCAGAGTTTGATTTTTCAAAATATGATTATATTGTAGATGCTATTGACACAGTAACCGCTAAAATTGAACTTGTATTAAAAGCAAACGAAAGCAATACACCTATAATTTCTTCAATGGGCACAGGCAATAAGCTTGACCCTGCTGCATTTGAAGTTAGTGATATTTATAAAACATCAGTTTGTCCTTTAGCAAAGGTTATGCGGTACGAACTTAAAAAACGGGGTGTTAAAAAATTAAAGGTTGTATATTCAAAAGAACAACCGATTAAAAACAATAATGAACGAACCCCTGCAAGTATTTCGTTTGTACCCCCTACCGCAGGGCTTATAATAGCAAGTGAAGTAATAAAGGATATTATAAAGAAATAAAACAGCATAAAAACAGAGCATATTTGAAAAAATCAAATATGCTCTTAATTTTTAGTTTTTAGGTATTTGATATGTAGGAACTATGCGTTTCACAAGAGCGCGTATATCAGCATTTTCATCATACATAACAGTACGCATTTCATCCAAAGTTTGCATTAAAACATCGACGTCAAAGTCAATAGGTCTTCCAATATGAATAAGCTCATTTTCAGTGGACGTCAAGCCTTCTTCAGACATCAAAAGTTCCTCATAAAGCTTTTCACCCGGACGCAAGCCTGTAAACTCTATTCCAATATCCTTATACGGTTCATAGCCTGAAAGTCTTATTAAATTCTCTGCTAAGGTTAAAATCTTCACAGGCTGGCCCATATCTAAAATAAATATCTCTCCGCCCTTAGCATTTGCACCCGCTTGCAGTACCAATAACACCGCTTCAGGTATGGTCATAAAATACCTGATGATATTAGGGTCAGTAACGGTCAAAGGTCCACCCTGTTCAAGCTGCTTTTTGAAAATCGGAATAACACTTCCGTTAGAGCCTAAAACATTACCGAAACGAACTGCAACAAACTCGGTTTTAGATTTTTTATTAAAAGATTGTATAATCATTTCACAAATGCGCTTGCTAGCACCCATTATATTTGTAGGGTTAACCGCCTTGTCGGTAGAAATAAGTACAAAACGCTTTACGCCATAGCGGTCAGCACATTCGGCAGTTTTAAAGGTGCCGAAGACATTATTCTTTATAGACTCATTAGGACTGTCCTCCATCAAAGGCACATGCTTATGTGCCGCGGCGTGATAAACAATTTCCGGCTTATAGGTACGGAAAATATAATCCATACGCTTGCTGTCACGCACAGAACCCACCAAGGTAACCAAATTTAATTCAGGGTGAGAATATTTAAGCTCGTTTTGTATTTCGTAAGCGTTATTTTCGTAAATATCAAAAATCACAAGTTGCTTTGGTTCGCACGATGCAAGCTGGCGACACAATTCACTACCGATACTTCCTCCGCCGCCTGTAACGAGCACAACCTTGTCCTTAACATAGTTTATTACCGAATCAACATTAACCTTTATAGAGTCTCTGGCTAAAAGGTCTTCTATCTCTACCTTACGGATGGCAGGTACATACTCATCAACATTTTCGAGTTTGTAAAGTGAAGGTAATATTTTCAGTTTACACTTTGTAAGACCACAAATATTAAGGATTTCGGTGCGTTTTTTCACAGGACAACTTGGTATTGCAAAAATAATAGTATCAATTTTATACTTTTCAACATTATTTACAATAGTGCCTGTATTACCAACAATATGTACGCCGGATAAATATTGGTCCTTTTTAGCAGGATTATCATCTATAATACACTTGATTTTAACATTATTTTTAGAAGAAAGCTCTTTAATAATTGCTTCACCCGCACCGCCGGCACCGATAATCATAACATTACCACTAATATCACTTTTAGGTGAATTGGAATTTTTTTCGGCATTCTTAATTTCGAGATATCTTATAAGAAAACGGTAGATCACTATAAAAACAGCTGTCAAAAAGTAAAGCAAAACATACAAGGAAAAATCAACATCATTCCATATTGCTTTTTGGGTAATAGTAGTCGCAAACATTGGAACTAAGCAACCTAAAAATATCCTTATAATTTCATTTGTTCCCGAAAAACGCCAAAGGATATTATATATCTTTAAAATATACATACCGAAAAAGGTTGCAAAACACCACACAATTGATGTTGAAACAAATTCATCGGGCCAGAAAATACTGATATTTTTTTTACTAAGTAAAAAAGCAATAACCGTTGATACATAAGCCGCTAAAATGTCGTAAAAAACGCAGGAAAAACGCTGTAAAAATTTAGATTTCATTGTTTTCTTCCTTTACATTTAATTTATTAAGTTATCCAACACTTAAAGATTGACTTGTTCAATAATATGGCGCAACTCTTGTGCACCATTATTATCCTGAATTGAAAAAGGAATAATCCTTGTGTTTTGGGCAAACTCACCTAGTTCTTGGTGTATAAGCCTTAAACGGTTTTCAGTTTCGGTTTTGTTAAGCTTATCCGCCTTAGTTAAAACCACTACATAAGGTATTTCCATTTGAGAAAGGAAATCTAGCATAGAAATATCAAAATCGGTTGCGGGATGGCGCATATCAATAAGCTGAAAAACCACCTTGATATTACGCCCCGAATTAAAATACCCTTCCATAAGCTCACTCCAGCGTTCTCTTTCGCTGAAATTAACCTTAGCATAGCCGTAACCCGGCAGGTCTACAAGGCGTATATCGTCAACCTTATAGAAATTTATAGTAACTGTTTTGCCGGGTTTTGAACTAACACGAGCTATCGATTTTCGATTTAAAACCTTATTAATAAGTGACGATTTACCAACATTAGAACGCCCAGCAAAGCAAATTTCGGGTAAATCTGACTGTTCTAACTGAGAAAAGGTGCCAAAAGCTTTTTCAAATTGAGCGTTATTGAAATTCATACCCTTCCCCCTATTGTGTTACTCTGCTTGTAAGCAAAGTTTTACAATCATCAAAATACTGATTTTCAGAGTTTGTAATTTCTTCAGCAAAGGCATTTTTTAAAATCTCATCCATATAAGCTACGGGAATAAATCTTACATTTTCCTTAACAACAATATCAACATCCTCTAAATCAGGAAGATTTTCTTTTGGTATAAATACCGTTTTTACACCGCCCCTATAAGCCGCCATAGACTTTTCCCTAAGTCCGCCTATTTTAAGCACTCTACCACGAAGTGTTATTTCACCCGTCATAGCAATATCACGCTTAATTTTCTTATCAGTAAATGCGGAAACTATTGCCGTAACTATGGTAACACCCGCCGACGGACCGTCTTTTGGAACTGCCGCTTCAGTTGCGTGAATGTGTATATCCTTATTCTTATAAAACATACTGTCTATGCCAAGCTTTAAAGCGTTTGCACGAACATAGCTTATTGCTGTCATAGCTGATTCTTTCATCACATCGCCCAAAGAACCTGTAAGCTCTACCTTGCCTGTTCCGTCCATAACCGAAACTTCAAGCTGCATTATTTCGCCGCCCACGCTTGTCCACGCAAGTCCGTTAATAATACCTACTTGATCATCACTCAAAATAACTTCGGGTGTATATTTGTGTCTACCAAGCATTGAAACTACTTGCTCTTCACCTATTACAACACGTTTTTTCTGGCCTTCTGCAATAAGTTTTGCACTTTTTCGGCAAAGTGATGCTATAGCGCGCTCAAGCTTTCGCACCCCAGATTCACGGGTATAGAAATCAATAAGAGAATATATTGCATCGTCATTAAATTTAATTTGAGCTTTTTTCATACCGTGACGAGTAATCTGTTTATCTATTAAATGTCTTTTAGCAATTTCCGCCTTTTCTTCCCTTGTGTAGCTTGAAACCTCTATTACTTCCATACGATCCAAAAGCGGCGCAGGTATGGTATCAAGCGTATTTGCAGTAGCAATAAATACTGCCTTACTTAAATCATAAGGTATTTCAACATAATGGTCTACAAAGGTGTTGTTCTGCTCGGGGTCTAAAACCTCTAACAATGCAGAAGCAGGGTCACCTTTATAATCTTTACCTAATTTATCAATCTCGTCAAGTAATATAACTGGATTACCACTGCCTGACTGTTTTATAGCGTTAATTATTTTTCCCGGCATAGCGCCTATGTAGGTTTTACGGTGACCGCGGATTTCAGATTCATCGTGAACACCACCTAATGCAACACGAGCAAAACGCCTACCCATACATTCGGCAATAGTTTTACCGATAGATGTTTTACCCACACCGGGAGGACCAACCAAACAAATAATTTGTCCCTTTATATCGGGAGATAACGCATAAACCGATAAAAGCTCTAATATGCGGTCTTTAACCTTACTAAGCCCGTAAATATCACGTTCTAAAATCTTTTTAGCTTTTAAGATATCGGTAGATGTTTTGGTATAAGCGTCCCAAGGAAGTTCGATACAAGTATCAAGATACCCGCGTTCAACTATACCCTCGTTAGAGTTTTGTGGCATTTTTGCAAGCTTATTAACATGGGAGTGGAGCTTTTCTTTAACACTGTTATCTGCAGTAAGTGACTCAATTTTAGTATGATAAGAATCAATTTCATCGGCAGTTTCATCACCGTAAAGCTCGCCCGATATAACCTTAAGCTGTTCACGTAAATAATACTCTTTTTGATTTTCGTCAATAGCAAAGCGCGTTTTTTCTGCAATGCGTCTATCAATTTGATTTATTTCGTGCTCTTTTTCAAGCAACTCTATTAATATTTTTGCACGCTTTACTGGAGATAACTGTTCCAAAACATACTGTTTATCGTCGTATGGTGCATTGATGCTAAAAGCAATAAAATCGCACAAAAAGCTCAAATCGTTAGCGCTTGCAACCGTCATTGCAACATCTGGTGAAATGTTTGGCAGTACTGAAATATATTTTTCAAACTGCGATTTAACCCTGCGCATTAAGGTTTCTTTATAAATTTCACGATTGGTTACAGGCTTTTCTTCGCATCTTGTAATCTTTGCGGTATAAAAATCGGGAAGCGCATAAAAATCTTCATAGGTAGCTCTATAAAGCCCTTGCACTAATACCTTTGTTAGATTTTCACTAACCTTTAAAACTTGCTTAACCTTTGCAACGCAACCGATTTTATAAAGGTCGCTATTTTTAGGCTCATCAACATAAGCATCCTTTTGTGCAACAAGGTATATTAGCTGATTTTTCTCCATAGCATATTTTAAAGCGGCAATAGATTTTTTTCTGCCTACATCAAAGGAAGCTATTGTATTTGGAAAAACAACAAGTCCGCGGAGAGCCAACAAAGGCATCTGGACTGCGTTTACTTCTACTATTGTGGACATAAAAACTCCTTATTTGGACCAATTTTCATTACAGATTGTAGTAGCAAAAAGCTCATTATTTTGGAATACAAAAGAAATTACATTACCTTCAAACGGAGTGTATAAAACGGTGCCATCCATAATATAGTCGGCAAAAAAGGTACTGCTACTGTCTAAAGGAAACTCTTCAAACTCAAAATCAGGGTAAGCCGACTTTATTTCTGAAACAACCGTACCAAGCGGAAATCCGTAAGCAGTATCGTAATTTACGATATACGAAATGCCCTTATCCTTTTTTGCTTTAGTATAGTAATAACTTATATGACCGTTATCCAACAATACATTTTTTTCACCCTCGAAAACTTCAAAGAAAAATTCGTTTTCATCGTGATCATGTGTATGGTTAGGATCATCTTGGTGTTTTTTGTTTTCTTCTTCTAAGCGTTTGCTTAATTCATCTTTTATTTTATCAACATCGGTACCTAACATGTACTCGGCTTCAGGCATTTTTCCTATTCGTGCATAATACTCTAAGTCAGCCGCATTGGAATTTTTATTATTCTCTTTTTTACCGCAAGCAGAAAGTGATAAACACAAAATTAAACATAAACTTAGACAAAAAAGCTTTTTCATACTACTTTTCCTTTATTATTTAATATTAAGCTGGGTTAACATATTATGGCGTAAATCCCATAATTTTTGCGATAAGTCAACATAATAGGTATGCGGATTTTCAAAACGCTTAACCTCATCCCATAATGATTCAACCTGTTCGGTACAAAAATCCGCAATTTCTTTAACAGACGGATTTTCATAAACAAGCTTGCCTTTTTCGAAAACCTTAACCTGTAATTTTCTTGCAACAAAGTTTGTTACAACCTTGCGTTTCCAAGTATGCACAGGGTCGAAAATCTCGTAAGGCTCGGTGCTATCAATCTTTTCATCCCCTAAGGTGATAACATCTGCAATAGCCTTGCCTGTTTCCCTATCGTATAAACGCCACGGAATTTTAACTCCCGGCAATGTAATTTTAGCGGTGTTTTCGCTTTTCTTAATCTTAGGGATTATCTTACCCTTAATTTCAACAGCAGATAATTTATAAACACCGCCAAAAACCGCTTCGCTGCGGGCAGTGATGAGGCGCTCACCCACACCGTAGGTATCAACCATTGCGCCTTGGGAAATCATATCTCGAATAAGATATTCATCCAAAGAATTTGAAATGCAAATCTTACAATCACTATAGCCCGCATCGTCAAGCATTTTGCGTGCTTTTTTAGTTAGATAGGTAATATCACCGCTATCAATACGAATACCTAAAGGACGCTTGCCTAAAGGCTTTAAAACCTCGTCAAAAACCTTAATGGCATTAGGAATACCTGATTTTAATACATTATAAGTATCTACAAGTAAAAGACAACTATCGGGATATTTTTCAGCATAGGTTTTAAAAGCAGTATATTCATCAGGGAATAACTGAACCCAACTGTGCGCCATAGTGCCGCTTACCTTAACACCAAAATCCTTAGCGGTAATAACACAAGAAGTACCTGAACATCCGCCTATGATAGCCGCCCTTGCACCATAGTAAGCTGCACCATTACCGTGTGCGCGACGAGCACCAAACTCCATAACCGGTCTGCCATTTGCCGCACGCACAATGCGGTTAGCCTTGGTAGCAATAAGCGACTGATGGTTAATAGTAACCAAAATCATAGTTTCAAGCATTAAAGCCTGCATAGCGTTACCGCGAACTGTTACAATTGGCTCTTGGGGGAATATAACTGTACCTTCGGGAACTGCCCATACATCACAATCAAACTTAAAGTCTTTAAGATATTCTAAAAACTCTTCTGAAAACAGGTTTAAACTTCTTAAATACTCAATATCGCTTTCTTCATAACGAAGGTCTTCTAAATAGTCAATTAACTGTTGTAAGCCCGCCATGATGGCAAAACCGCCATTGTCGGGAACACGCCTGAAAAACATATCAAAGTATGCTATATTATCCTTCATATCGCTTGTGAAAATACCGTTAGCCATTGTAAGCTCGTATAAATCCATAAGCATTGTAAGATTTAACTTTTGATTTTTCATTTCTTCACCTTTACATCTTCTCGGGTGCATCAATCTTTAACATTGTAAGTACATTTTTAATAACAGTGGCAGTAGCTTTACAAAGCGAAAGTCTTGCCTGCATTAAATTTTCTTCAATACCCCTTACTCTGCAAGCCGCATAGAACTTATGGAACTTAGTAGCAAGCTCTTGAACATAATGAGTGATTTTTGCAGGATCGTAAGCCTTTGCTGAAGCTATAATTTCATCAGTAAGTGCCGCAACATGCAAAATAAGCTCCTTTTCTTCGGGTGCAGTAAGCAGTGAAAGTTTATCACTGTCACAAGCCTGCGCCTTAATACCTTCGGCTTCAAGATTGCGCAAAATACTGCAAATACGAGCATAAGCATACTGAACATAGTAAACAGGATTACTGTTAGATTCGTTTACTGCAAGGTCTAAATCAAAGTCAAAATGAGAATTAGGCTCACGCAAATTAAAGAAAAATCTTGCCGCATCAATCGGCACTTCTTCTAAAAGAGTTACAAGGGTAATTGCTTTACCCGAGCGCTTAGAAGCCTTAATAACTTCACCATCACGTACAAGACGTACCATTTGCATTAAAACAACATCAAGTCTATTAGCATCTACGCCTAAAGCGGTTAAAGCAGCTTTAAGACGCGGTACATAACCGTGGTGGTCGGCACCTAAAATATCAATTGCTTTATCGAATCCGCGTGTTACAAGCTTGTTATAATGGTAAGCAATATCAGGCACTACATAGGTAGGTACACCGTTAGCGCGCACAAGAACGAAGTCCTTATCACAGCCGTAGTCGGTAGCCTTAAACCATAAAGCATCTTCTTCTACATAGGTTTTACCGCTTTGCTTTAAAAGCTCAATAATTCTTGCGGTTTCACCACCTTTATGAAGCGTGCTTTCTTTAAACCAGGTATCATATTTTATACGGTATTTTAAAAGGTCGGTTTCTAACCCTTCAATATTTTTAGGTAATGCAAACTCTACTAAAGCCTTTCTTCTTTCTTCTTCCGATTTTTCAATATAGGAATCCTTATGAATTTCGGCAAAAGCTTTTGCGTGAGCCACAATATCGTCACCGTGATACGAATCTTCAGGCATTTCTATGCCATCTTTGTATAATTGTTGATATCTTAAATCAAGCGACAAGCCAAATTTATTGATTTGGTTACCGGCATCGTTTATGTAAAACTCACGCTCGGTATAATAACCAGCTGCCGATAAAACCGCTGCCAAACAGTCACCCAAAGCGCCACCGCGCGCATTACCAATATGCATAGGACCTGTGGGATTAGCTGATACAAATTCAACCAGTACCTTTTGTCCTTGTCCGTAATCGCTTTTACCATATTCTTCGCCCTTATTTAAAACATCTGCCACAATATCGGCATAATATTTTTGGGATAAAAACAAATTAATAAATCCGGGACCCGCAATTTCACATTTTTCAATATAACTGCCGTCTAACGATAAATTAGAAATTAACGCTTCGGCAATACCCCGAGGTGCAGTTTTAAACAAACGCGACCATACCATTGCCGCATTTATTGCATAGTCACCGTGAGAACGGTTTTGCGGTACTTCAACCGTGAAATCTGTAAGCTCAACAGAGCATAACTGTCCGTTTTGCATAGCCTTATTGGCTGCATCTATAAAAATATTTTTGATATCGTTCTTTGCTTTTGTTACTACTAATGACATCTTTTAATTTACCTCTTTAACTGAAATATTAACACTGTTACGGCTTAATAGCTGTAAATTTGTATCTATGGTGTAGTTCATAGTTATGCTTCCGCCCTTTTCAGAAAATGCGGTTTTAACCTTTTCACCGAATATTCCAAGCGATAGCTCACCCATTGGGGTTACATAAAAGCAGTTGTTTCTTACACCTTTTTCTATTACCATACGGCTACTGTAGGCGCCGTTTCGTTGCATTATAACCGAATTATCGGGTTTAATATAAATGGTTGTTTTTATTTCACCCTCAACCTCTAAAAGATTGCTTTCTTCGTAAGAAATAAAGTAGCTTCCGTCCTTTATACCAAACCGTCCGTCAGTGGTAAACTCAATATTATCGGTACTATCCCCCACTGTTTGCTCGGTTTTAATGTTAATAATAACATCCTTCATCATAAATTGCCTATGTCCACCTTTTCAACCTTACACATATCTATATTCTTTTCCAAAAGCACCGAGGCTTGTTCTTTAAAATAATCAGGCTTATCACTCACAAAGAAGCGATGCTCACCGCCACCTTGGTTTTGTAAACCATTGGTATATATATATTCCTTAACCGCTTTAGCGGTTGTGGTACCTGCGTTAATAAGGGTTACATTATCGCCTAAAACACGCGATAACGCTTTGCTTAAAACAGGGTAATGTGTGCAGCCCATTATCAAGGTGTCTGCACCAAAATCCATAACAGGCTTTAAATATCGTTTAACCGTTTCTAAAACAATCGGGTCGTCTTCACTGTACCAGCTTTCTTCTACAAGCGGTACAAACATCGGGCAAGCGCAGTTAATAACCGAAAGCGAAGGATTTGCCTTTAAAATAGTAGCCTTATGCTGACCGCTTTTTACTGTAGCATTTGTTCCAATAACGGCAATTTTACCGTTTTTAGTGGCATTCACCGCCGCCTTGCTTGCGTGGGACACCACTTCAAAATAAGGCACAGGCAAAGCATTGCCAATATCACTCGCTACCGAAGAAACCGTACCGCAAGCCGCAACTATAAGCTTAACATCGTGCGAGAGTAAAAACTTTTCATCCTGCAAGGCATATTTTTTTATTGTATCAACACTTCTGCCACCGTAGGGCACACGTCCTGTATCACCAAAATAAACTATATCTTCATTTGGGAGTTCTTTTATTATTTCTTTTACAACTGTAAGTCCGCCAAGACCTGAATCAAAAACACCAATTGGGCGTTTATCAGCCACGAAATCAACTCCTTTAGATATTTATTCAATTTATCATAACATATTTTATATGATTTATCAACTCTAAAATCCAAAAAACCGCATAAAAATGCAGAATTTTAAAATATTGTCGAAATTTTTACTTTAATTTTAACTCTAATTATGTTATACTTGTCTAGGAGATGATTTTATGAAAAAAACCGCTATTATTACAGGTGCTTCAAAAGGCATTGGCGCTGCTACTGCAATACTTTTTGCGCAAAAGGGATATAATGTTGTTATAAACTACAATAATTCTTACGAATCGGCCACTTTACTTGCTCGTTCGCTTTCGGAAAATGGTTTTTCGGTCACCACTCAAAAGGCAAATGTTGCCAACCGTTTAGAAGCCGAATTACTAATTAAAGAAACCCTTTATAAATTTGGCAGAATTGATGTTTTGGTCAATAACGCGGGGGTTGCATTTGAAGGTTTAATTTCCAGCACCGACGAAGTTGATTACGATAGAATTATGGATATAAACCTTAAAGGTACATTTAACTGCTGTAAAGCGGTAACACAGGTTATGGTTAATCAACAAGCAGGTAAAATTATAAATATTTCGTCTATGTGGGGTGAAACAGGCGCTTCGTGTGAAGTTGCTTACTCGGCTTCAAAGGCGGGCGTTATAGGTCTTACAAAGGCATTAGCTAAGGAACTCGCTCCAAGCGGAATTACCGTAAATGCAGTATCGCCCGGTATTATTGAAACCGCTATGAATTCTAATTTAACCGTTGAAGAGCTTAGCTCCTTTGTTGAAACTATCCCCTTAGGCCGTATGGGTACTGCAGACGAAATAGCGCAAGCGGTATACTTTTTAGCAAGCGAGAATGCCGATTATATTACAGGTCAGGTTTTATCTGTAAATGGCGGATATGTAATTTAATCAATAGGTGTTTTTATGAAAACCGAAAGAAATATTTTGATTGCTTTTATTCTAAATTTGGTATTTTCTTTGTTTGAGCTTATAGGCGGTCTTTTTACAGGCAGTGTTGCTATTGTGTCCGATTCGGTACACGATTTAGGGGATGCTGTAAGCATTGGCCTTTCCTATTTTCTTGAAAGAAAAAGCAAAAAGCAACCCGACAACCGCTATACATACGGGTATTTACGCTTTTCAGTTTTAGGCGGAATTATCACTACTTTAATACTTTTATTTGGTTCTGTTGCAGTTATATACGGTGCTATATTAAGGCTTTTAAACCCTGTTAGCATCAACTATAACGGTATGGTTGTACTGTCTATTATCGGTGCACTAGTAAACTTTGCAGCCGCATATTTCACCCGCGCAGGTGACTCTATAAACCAAAAAGCTGTTAATATTCATATGCTTGAAGATATGCTTGCTTGGGTTGTTGTGTTAATAGGCTCTATAGTTATGCGGTTTACTGATTTGGCTATAATTGACCCCTTGTTGTCTATTGCAGTTGCTATATTTATTTTTGTAAATGCAATCAAAAATCTTAAAGAAACTCTTGATATATTTTTAGAAAAAATCCCCAATAACATCAATGTTGATGAAATCAGGGAGCATATTTTAGAAATTGACGGCGTACTTGATGTACACCATATTCATATAAGAACTATTGATGGTTATAATAATTATGCTACTATGCATATTGTAACAAACAAAGAGCCACACGAAATAAAATACAAAGTGCGAGAAGAATTAAAGAATCACGATATAACACACACCACCCTTGAATTAGAAACCGAAAACGAGCACTGCCACGAGCAGTTTTGTATGATAAATGACACGCACTCTTATTCTCACTCACATCACCATCATCACCAATAAATCATTTTATAATGGTTGTAATTGGTTAAAACGATAGAAAACGTTAAAATAATCTACTTTTAAGTAGATATAGCAAAATTAAAATCATTGTAAAAATTAAAAAATATTCCAAAACTCATAAAATTTACCTTTAATAAAAAACTCTAACTTTCATAAGATAATATTGCAAACGCAAAAAAAGATTTTTTGAAATAGGAGTGAAAATACAATGGCTAAGAATGTAGTACCTGAGGCTAAAGAAGCTCTCAATCGTTTTAAGATGGAAGCAGCTAACGAAGTTGGCGTTAACTTAAAGCAGGGTTACAATGGTGACTTAACATCTAAGCAGGCTGGTTCTATTGGCGGTCAGATGGTTAAGAAAATGATCGAATCTTACGAAAACAGCATGAAATAAGATTTTATTTCAAGAAAATAAAATCAAGGTGTGTCATAAGACGCACCTTGATTTTTTATTAGATTAAATAATATAAGACAGACTATTATAGAGAGAAACATATTTAAAAAGTCACTGATAACACCAAAGCTTATACCAACAACTACATCCAAAACCACGCACCCTATTTAAAAAAAAGTGGAAGTTTTTCAAGATAAATAATATCTTTACGGTCAGCAGCATCGCCCTCCGCCAAAACAGCACAAGTAGCGGTTTCAATAGCGCCTGCTTTGTTAATAAGTTCTCTTACAGCT
>JAZQYX010000056.1:0-35025 GCA_045633725.1 Acutalibacteraceae bacterium
TTTCAATAAAAAATGAAGCACTGCTTCGCAAATATGAAGCACTAATAAAAGCACCGCTTAAGGGTTGTACTCTTAAGGATAGTAAAAAAGGAAGCACGAAAATTTCGTGCTTCCTTTTAATTATGTCTTACACCGTAACAAGCAGGGAAAATGTACGGCACATTTTCCACTTGTTAGGAGAACCTAAAACCCTTTTACCTACTCAAAAATCATATACCATCTTTACATTTTAAAAGAATTATGCTATAATGTGCTTACCACACAAAATTCAATATGACATTTTGCGGAAGTTGTATTTTTATTTCGGTAAAAATGCGAACTTCTATTTTCGCATCTTCTGTGAAGTGTCGGAATTTTGTGTGGTAGCAAAACGAAGTTCCGCATTTTTCGGTGTGTGTAACTTCGGTTGCACACACTTTTTTATTTGAGGAGGTATAAAATGGCAGCACCGAGTAAGTGTCCTGTGTGTGGCGAAAGCTTGAACTGGAAACAAGTTGATGCGCAGAAGAAAGGGTTTAGTGTTGGCAAGGCGGCAGTAGGCGCAGTTTTGTTTGGTCCAGTAGGTTTAGTCGGCGGAGCATTGGGCAAGAAAAAAGTTTTTTACTATTGCGGAAAATGTGGTTTTAATCATGAATACAATGCGTAATGATTTTTAAGGAGAAAATATGAAGAAAATTATATGTATGATTTTAGTGGTTATTTCTATTTTGTCATGCGTGCTTTGTTTGAGTTCCTGTGGCGAAGATGATAGCTGCTTTATTTGTGGTGGTTCTGGATATTATCAAAAAAAGGACTGTCCGAGTTGTTAAATAAAGATGCTCACACAATTTGTGTGAGCATCTTTATTATATAACATTCTTATTTATTCAATTGTACTGTCCTTTAGAGTACAACCTATATGCGATGCTTTTATTGGCGGAGTAGGAGAGACTCGATTCCCCTCTTGCAGTTCCCAAAATCGATTGCGGCTTGGAGCGCCTATCGATTTTGACCGCTGCGCCATTTCACACTCTCTGTATCCGCCACAGGCGGCGTTCGTGTTCAATGCCCGCACCTTCGGCGCTCGAGTTCGAGTAATAATACAAGAAAATAATAAAAGCTCCGCTTATGCGATGCTTTTATTGGCGGAGTAGGAGAGACTCGAACTCTCGCGCCGGGGTTTAGCCGGCCTACGCCCTTAGCAGGGGCGCCTCGTCACCAACTTGAGTACTACTCCAAATAGTTACGTTTGTATAAAAATATGAAATTTTTGATGGATTAGAGCAATGACTCGGCTGCGTGCCCCCTTGCGATGCCCGAAATTTGTAATTCGCTTGGGGCGCGAATAAATTTCGACCGCTGCGCCATTTTTCACTCACTGTATCCGCCACAGGCGGCGTTCGCGAAAAAAGCCCGTCACCAACTTGAGTACTACTCCAATTTGTATTTAAAAAAATAAAATGGCGGAGAGGATGGGATTCGAACCCATGTGGCTTGCGCCAAACGGTTTTCAAGACCGCCTCGTTATGACCGCTTCGATACCTCTCCGTGCGACTTTGCTATTTTAACACATCACTTAACAAATGTCAACAATAAAATTTTATATTTTAATCCATTTTGAAATAATTGTACGGGTCGCGTTTTAAAAACTCTCGCTCTATCCTCTTTCTGTTCTGTTCGCGTTTTTCACGCATTTTGCGGCGGCGATATAAAACCATCTGTTTGCGGATTATAAGTACGCAAAAAGCAAATACTAAAAATCCAATTATACCTAAAATTAAATAAACATAAAAATCAATTTTATGCCAAAAAACAATAAGCGCATTCGGCTCTACAGTATTCAAAGCGATAACTTCGCACTCGCCCACTACCCTATTTTCAAGTATCATCTTTGCAATGCCAAAGCTATCCCCTTTTTTTACAGGGGAATCTGCCATAGTTCCTTCAACTAAATTTTGAGGTGTGAAATCAATTTTAATTTTTCCTAAATCAACGTCATTGGGAAGTGTTGCAAAAACATCATTTTTAAGTGCTAAGTCTACGGTTTTATTACGGGTTTCAAAAACCGGTAAGCTTTTAAGCACGGTATCACTTTCAGCAATTTTTATACATTTATAGTTTTCAAAAGCGTATTTAAAAAGCTCGGTTGCTTCTAAAAGGTCGGTACGAATAAGACCATATTTATCCCAAACTTCAGGAACATTCAGTAAAATAACAATATATTTTACGCCATTTTTTTCGGCACTACCGGCAAAACATCTTCCCGCAGCATCGGTGTAACCTGTTTTTAAACCGGTTGCATACTTGTAATAATACCTATTGCCTTCTCGGAGCAAATAATTTGTTGTGCGAATTTCTCGCTCTAGTTGAAGGTTGGTTTGTGGCATTGTAAATTCGGTGCATTTTGCAATTTTGCAAAGCTTAGAATTACTCATAAAAGCATCAGCTAAAATAGCCAAATCCTTAGCTGTTGTGAAATGTTTTTCATCATGTAAACCGTGTGGGTTTACAAAATTACTGTTATTCATACCTATAGATTTAGCAAGCTCGTTCATATAGTCAATAAAATTACGACTATCGGTTGTAAAATGCTCTGCCAAAGCATATGCGGCATCGTTACCCGACGGCAACAACATTAAATAAAGCATTTGCTCTACGGTAATTTTCTCACCTTTAAGTATTCTCGCTTTAGAAGAGTTGGTTCCGTAAAGTGATTTTATAGCATTTTCCGATACTGTAATTTTTTGACTGTAATCATCGCAAAGCTTAGTTACTGCAAGGGCTGTAAGCATTTTAGTAAGCGATGCAGGATACATTTTTTTATCTTGATTTTTAGACTCTACAATCTCGTTATTATCAGGATTATAAAGCACATAAGCATTTGCAGTAATTTTTGGTTTTTCACTTTCGGCATAAACAGTAAAACCCGAAAATAAAAACATAATAATGCAACACAATGCAATAATTTTTTTAAACATCTTATCTCCAAATGATTATTTTAATTTTTTAGGGCAAATATCATTTAAAATACATTCACTACATTTAGGTGAACGCGCAGAGCAAACGTCACGACCAAATAAAACGGTTCTATGGCAAAAATCGTTGGATTTTTCGGGCGGTAAAAGGCGACGCATTTCGTTTTCAACCTTTAAAGGATTATCAGTATTAACAAATTTCAAGCGATTACAAATACGGATAAAATGTGTATCAGTAACAACTGCAGGCTTTTTATAGATATCACCGCAAACAAGGTTGGCGGTTTTTCTGCCAATACCCGAAAGTGTTAAAAGGTCTTCAATTGTGTCAGGCACCTTACCGCCAAAATCGCTTTCAAGTTTTTTGGCAATTTCAATTAAATCACGCGACTTGGTTTTATAAAGACCACAGGTTTTAATAAGATGCTCTACCCTTTCAATATCGGCATTTGCCATAGCTTTTGACGTTGGAAATTCAGCAAATAAATCAGGGGTAACCATATTTACACGTTTATCGGTACATTGTGCCGATAAACGTGTAGCAATAAGTAGCTGAAATGCATCAGTATACTGAAGCGAGCAAATAGCGTCTGGATAAAGGCTTTCAAGACGGTTAACTACTTCGAATACCCGTTCTTTTTTACGCATTAGCCGATACCAACTTTAAGTCGCCGCTTTTAATTAAGCCAAGCTTTCTCATAGCTTCAGAGATACCCAAAGCGATAACAGCGGGTAGAACAAAGTGCAGCAGTACAATTTCTAAAAGTGCAACAACGGGTGTCATTCCACCTGCAATCATAGTTTCATAAGCCATAAACTGACCTACAAGACCTGCTGAGCCCATACCAGAGCCTATAGGATTACTTGTCATTTTAAGTACTGCCGAAGCAACAGGACCTAAAATAGCGCTTGTAATTACAGGCGGTAGCCATAAAATCGGTTTTTTTACAAGATTAGGTACTTGAAGCATTGAAGTACCAAGTCCTTGCGCAATCAAACCACCAAATTTATTTTCACGATAGCTAATAACCGCAAAGCCAACCATATTACAACAACAACCAACCGTCGCGGCGCCTGCAGCAAGACCTGAAATACCCATAGAAACACCGATAGCAGCAGAAGAAATAGGTAAAGTTAAGATAACACCCATAAGCACCGAAACAACTATACCGCCGATTATCGGATATTTTTCAACATTAATGTTAACAAGCTGGCCCACAAACATCATTAGTTTTGAAATATAAGGTCCTACAAAGTAACCTGCTGTAGCACCTGCTAAAATACAACAAATAGGTGTTACAATAATGTCAACCTTAGTTTTACCCGAAACTAAATAACCAATTTCAATAGCTAAATAAGCAGCAATAAATGCGCCCAAAGGCTCACCCGGTTTGCCAACTACAAAGGCTTCATTAGCAATATTCGGGAAGGCGCCAATCATACCGCAAACGGCGGCGGCAACTGTTGTGAGTGGTGAAGACTTTAATTTACAAGCCACACCAACACCAATACCTGCACCTGTTAAGGTTTTGGCAACATTACCCATAGCAGTAAGATAGCTACCAACATCGTTATTACCTATTAAGGAAGCAATCTGACAAATTATTGTACCTATAATCAAGGTAGAAAACAATCCGTACGCCATACCTGAAAGTCCGTCAATAAATAGTCTGTTTAAATACTTTTTCATTTTTAACACCTTTCTTTTAAAAAATAAACAAATATTGAGAATATTATACATTATTCTTCACAATATTACAAGTTTTTTAAAAAAATAAGCTGTTCCACTTTCATAAGCGAAACAGCCTTTGATTTATTTACAGTAATTGTTTTTGTTCTTAACAAGCACCGTTTGAGAGCCAATAACTTCAATATCATCCCAAGGAATTACAATATCCTGACTCTTTCCAAAAAGTCCAAATGTGCGTGTTTTACCGTATATTACAAGCGACTCTATTTTACCGCTTATGGTATCGAACTCAATATCGCCTAAATACCCTAAAACTTCACCCGTATGGACACAAACAACCTGTTTATTACGAAGGTCATCAAGTCTGTTGCACATATATTAACACTCCAAAATACTTTTAGTAATATATATGCCTAACAAAAATTATTTAGTCATTAAAAATTGTATCATCACCGTCATCAACTTCCAGATTATCGGGTTCTTGTGACTTGGTTTTATTTTCTTCTTCAATTTCAAGACCTAAGCTTTGGCGTTTTTCAATATCTTCGTTTGGATGCACTTTATAATAGGGATCGATTATATACTTTTTAATGCTTGGAAATATGCAAAACTGTATTAGAAGACCGTTAAATGCGGGATATACCGTCACTAATAACAGAAGTTCAAGAAGCAACACATAAAACCAAGACTTACCTGTAATAAAGAGTAACCCTATTGAAGCTGCAATAAGCAATACATTTACAAAAAGAACTAAAAACGAGTATTTAAAATTAATAAACGCAAGCTTAAAACTAACAGAATACACCTGTTTTAAAGTATAGTTAAAGGTAATAATAAGGGTCCATATGTAAAAATTCATCATAATGAAGGTAAGAAGCAAAGCTAATGCAAAACCTGTAGTTACAACTCCTGCGGTACCCTTAATACCACTAAAAAACCAACTATCAAAAATTAAAATAGCAAAAACAAAAGTATTTATAATACCTGCCAAAAGCGATTGTTTAAAGTTTTTCTTTATGGTTTCAAAAAAGTCACTAAGACCAAAGGAATGTTTATCTCTTGCAATATTTCTAACAACATTGGTAAGACCTACATTCGCCATTCCATTTGTTATTACAGGAATTGAGAGTAAGGAATAGATAAAATTAACTCTAATAAACTTCCAAAAATTACGGAAAAAGATTTCAAAAAAAAGTACAAATCCTTTCTTTTTTGGACCATTTTTAGGCACACCCGGACCTTCTTTTGTGTAATCAAATAAACCAAAAAATCCAGCCATTTTAACTCTCCTTAGTATTCTTGTAAATAATTTTTTCACTAACAATTATTGATTTATAACCTAAAATATACGCGATTTGCGCCAATATTGGTATAAACAACAGTAAAGCAAAAATAATTGCAATATCACCAAATGTGAACTCACCGAAATATCCACCATTACTACCTGAAAGTATATATAAAGCCCTATGTAAATGCGGATTTAAGAATGAATAAACAGCGATAGAAAAATCTTTAGCATATGTATTTTTTCCAATAATTAAAGCTACAAAGAGTATAAAAGCAGGTAATTGTGAAAAAAATCCAATTTTAATACCTTTAAATTTATCTTCGTTTCTTTCGCCAATTCTTACTAAATTATTATCTTTATAGCCAATATTCCAAAGATTATTATAAACAAAAACGCCTATCATAAATAAAAGGAATATTTGCGCTACAACATCCCAAGTAACTGTGGTATTGTTCATAGGTATTTCGGTTAAGGTATAGCCCTTATCTATGTACTCCTGTTTTTTAAGGTCTTCACCTTCACTGAATTTATAGGTATAGAGAATAGTTTTTGTATTTTCACCATCAACCTCAATTTCGCCCTGCATAGAATAACCTATTTGGGTACCGAAGAAGTTTGTACCTATCATATTAAAGGTTACTACCAGGAAAAAGCACATAATACTTGCTAAAATACATATGCCATAAAGTTTAAAGCTTTTTTTAAAAATTTCCATAATCTAACACCCTATTAAATAATCAATGCAACAATTATACTATACAAAAAGAAAAATTACAAGCAAAAATAACTTTACTTGTAATTATTAACAATCTATTAAAAAATAATTATACCGGCAGTAATCAGTGAAATCAGACATCCCACTGCCAATAAAGAAAGCTTTAAAAGTTTTTGCCTTTTTTTAATCTTTCGTAGCGGTTTTCTGTTAACAGTAACATCAAAATTAAAGGAAAAATCGCTCGCTGCTTTTCTTAACTGCTTAGCATTGAGATTGCCGTACTGCGGTGTAACATAAAAAACTATTTTTTCAAAGTATCTGCTTCCTGTATTGTTAACCTCGATAATGGTTTTATTTACGCCCTTTACCATAATTTACCCCCAATTAGCTTTGTAAATATTGTTGGTAAATTATGTTTAATTTATTCGGGTTTACATAAAAAAAGTGGATAACTTGGTGGAAAAGTGGGATAAACCCCTTAAAATCGCGGAAAAATTATTAACATTCGTCGTTTTTCGACAGATTATGTAAATCAATCGTTACTGTAATGTCTTCCGTTTAAATATGCAATAGTGCGCTCAACAGAGTCGCGGCTTGTCCCCCAATCAAGATTTTCTTTGTTGGTACGGTAGTCATACATTGAGCAGTATTTTTGTAAATCCGTATGCAATGACTTTGCATATTCGCCCGTAATTCTTGTAAGATTTCGTTCAAATTCGCTTAAATATTTTTTAAGATTTTTCTTTTCAGGCGAGTTAATAAGCATTTCGTAGTGCTTTAAGCAAATCACCGACTGAGAATCAAACATTGCTCTGAATTCTTTATCGCTTTCGTAAGATAAAAACAAAGTTTTAATCATATTATCAAAGCCCCAATCTACCTTAGAACAAACAAAACACGATTCACTTAGCCTCTTTGCCTTGTCGCCCTTTTTAGACGAAGAATTGAAAAGCTTTTTTTTAAAAATTTTTTCAGAAATTTCAGCGATATGGGATTCCAAAACTAAAGCAAGCTGCAGTCTTCCCCTATTGTTTAGCATCATATCAAAATGCCTTTCGCAAAAGCCTAAGCGGTTAGTTTCAATTCTAACATCAGGCTCCATCATAGCGGCGCCCATTATATAATCTATCAAATGTTTTTCAACCGTTTCTCTCATACGACAAACGGGACAGCCATCATTTACTTCAAATACCTCGCTTATTGGAATGGTACAAATATCCTGTCGCATAATAAATTTTCCTTTCAGTTAATGTTGATATTATAACAAAAAAGTTTTATAATGTAAATACGGAGTGATAATTTTGAAAAATTTCGAATTTAAAAATAATAATGTTTACATATACGGCATACCCGATTTTGACCTACCCCACACCTTAGACTGCGGACAGGCTTTTCGTTGGTCGCAAAACAAAAATAATGTTTGGTCGGGTGTTGCGTATAATAAATATTTAAAGCTTGAAAAATTAGCAGACGGCAGTATTGTTCTGTATAACACAACAAAGCAGGACTTTGAAGAAATTTGGTATAGTTACTTTGATTTAGACCGCGATTACAAAAGTATTATTGCAAAATTAAGCGAAAATGAAACACTTAAAAAGGCTTGTGAATATTCTCACGGAATTCGTATTTTAAACCAAGAACCATTTGAAACACTATGCTCGTTTATAATCTCGCAAAATAATAACATCAAGCGTATAAAAGGCATTATTGAAAGGCTTTGCGAAAACTTTGGTGAATATAAAGGCGGTTATTACACCTTCCCTACCGCCGATAAATTGGCAAGCCTTACTCTTGAGGATTTAAGTATTTTGCGTTCAGGCTTCAGAGCAAAATATTTACTTGATGCCGCTAAAAAGGTTGTATCGGGCGAAGTTGATTTATATAACATTAAAAACCTACCGCTTGATGATGCCAGACAGGAGCTTATGAAAATTGTAGGCGTAGGGCCAAAGGTGGCAGACTGTTGCTTGCTTTTTTCCCACCGCCATACTTCAGCTTTCCCTAAGGATGTTTGGATAAAACGCGCTATGAGTGTTTTATTTGGTGACGAGTTACCCGAAAACGCTAAGCAATACGCAGGTATAGCACAACAGTACATATTCTTTTATGCAAGGGATACCAAGCTTTTGGATGATTAAACCTTGACAAATTTTAAAAAATACATATAATTAGGTATATATTACAGAGTAGATAACAAAGCGTTAAGTGTCTTACGGACGGGGAGTTGCCGCAAGAACGAAGGATTTTTCCCGCGGTTTTGTTGTCGCATCCCGCTGTCAAATAATATGTAGATTAAAAATCTCCTATTATCGACAATACGGGTAATAGGAGGTTTTATTTTATGAAAAAAAATCAGTTATTCAAAATTATTCTCACAGCAATTCTTGTGGCGCTTAATGTAATTTTAGAGCGCTTTATGCCGTCTTATTCGGTATGGAACAACAACATAAGCTTTGGCTTTATTACTGTCGCCTTTGCGGCTTGTTATTTAGGTGTTCCTTATGCTATAGCGGTTGGCGGACTCGGTGACCTTATCGGCGCCGTAATTAAGCCGTTTGGCCCTTATTTTGTAGGCTACACCATAACCAATATGCTTGTAGGTCTATGCCTTGGTATTTTTCTTTATAAAAAAGCCAATGTCTTACGTATTTCTATTGCAACAATTATTAACAAACTCGTTTGTTCATTAACGCTAAATACAATTTTTATATCAGTGCTTTATCGAGGTGGTATTGCGGCATTTTGGGTGGTATTTGTAAGCCGTTTCGCTTTTGTTGCACTTATGACGCTTGTTGAAATTTTGGTAATAAGCCTACTATTTTCTCAAAAAAGCAAGATTAATCAGTTAATTCTCAAAAATTTACCGCAATAAAAGGAGTATAATAATGGCAAAGGAAAAAAGATTCATAAAAACATACTCACAAGGTGCCGGAACTAACGAAATTTGGGTCGACATTCACACAGGTGTAAATTATTTATGGCACAGTGGCGGTTACAGCGGTGGTCTCACTCCCCTTTTAGACGCACAAGGTAAACCAATTGTAACACCTGTAACAAAGGAATAATTTATAAAATAAGACAGGAGGATCAGAGCCCCTACCCTACAAATGATTCACTTGACTATTAACTAAAAAAGTCCCGTAAAAACGGGACTTTTTCTATTAATACATTCCGCCTGCTCCAGCGGCAGCAGCTGCTGCTTGTGCTGCGGCGGCAGCATCTTCAGGATTGTCGGCAACAAGGCTTTCGGTTGTAAGCACCATTGATGCAACACTTGAAGCATTCTCAAGTGCAGAGCGAGTAACCTTAGTTGGGTCAACAATGCCTGCTTCTAACATATCGGTATATACTTCATTATAAGCATCGAAACCATAATTCACTTTGCCTGAATTTATAATTTTTTCAATTATAACAGAACCTTCAAGGCCTGAATTATAAGCAATTTGACGAATAGGTGCTTCTAAAGCCTTTAATACGATTTGAACACCTGTTTTAATATCACCGTCTACCGTATCAGCCAAAGCAGTGATTGCGGGGATAGCGTTGATAAGTGCTACACCGCCGCCGGCTACAATGCCTTCTTCAACTGCTGCTTTTGTAGCCGAAAGAGCATCTTCAATACGAAGCTTTTTGTCCTTCATTTCAATTTCAGTAGCGGCACCAACCTTAATTACTGGAACACGGCCTGCAAGCTTTGCAAGTCTTTCCTGAAGCTTTTCGCGGTCAAAATCAGATGTTGTAACGCTAAGTTCATTTTTAATTTGATTTATGCGGTCTTTAATAGCCTCAGATTCACCTGCACCGTCAACAATGATGGTGTTTTCCTTTGAAACCTTAATTTGACGAGCTTTTCCTAACTGGAACATTTGGGTTTCCTTAAGGTCTAAACCTAATTCTTCAGAAATAACTTCACCGCCTGTTAAAATAGCGATATCGCGAAGCATCTCCTTACGTCTGTCACCAAAGCCTGGAGCCTTAACAGCAACGCAAGTAAAGGTGCCGCGAAGCTTATTAACAATGAGAGTTGAAAGGGCTTCACCCTCAATATCTTCGGCTATGATGAGTAGCTTTTTGCCTGCATTTACAATTTGCTCTAATATTGGTAAAATTTCCTGAATATTAGAGATTTTCTTATCAGTAATAAGAATTAAAGCATCGTCTAAAACTGATTCCATTTTATCAGTATCAGTAACCATATAAGGTGTGATATAACCGCGGTCAAACTGCATACCCTCAACAACTTCAGAGTATGTTTCAGCAGTTTTTGATTCTTCAACAGTAATAACACCATCGGCAGTAACCTTGCTCATAGCATCGGCAATAAGATTACCAATAGTCTCATCACCTGAAGAAACTGTAGCAACACGAGCAATATCTTCATTACCGGAAACCTTTTTAGAGTTGTCGATTATGGTCTTAGTAGCTGTATCAACTGCTAATTTTATACCTTTTTTAATTATCATAGGATTAGCGCCTGCGGCAACATTTTTCATACCGTCGTTAATAAGAGCTTGCGCTAAAACCGTAGCGGTTGTAGTACCATCACCTGCGGCATCGTTAGTTTTAACTGATACTTCTTTTACAAGTTGTGCACCCATATTTTCAAATGGGTCCTTAAGCTCGATTTCCTTTGCAATAGTAACGCCGTCATTTGTAATAAGGGGTGAGCCGAATTTTTTATCAAGAACAACGTTTCTACCCTTAGGTCCTAAAGTAACCTTTACGGCATTAGCAAGCTTATCAACGCCTGTTTGTAATGCCTTTCTTGCCTGTTCTCCAAATATAATGTCTTTAGCCATAAAAATATTCCTCCTACTCTACAATAGCCAAAATATCGCTTTGACGAAGAATGGTGTATTCCTGTCCGTCGAGTTTAATTTCTGTTCCGGCATATTTAGCAGCAACAACCTTGTCACCGGCTTTAACAGTCATTTTAACCTCTTTACCATCTATAATACCACCTTCGCCTACTGCAACAACTTCAGCAATTTGTGGCTTTTCTTTAGCGGCAGAAGCCAATACAATACCGCTTTTTGTTGTTTCTTCTGCTTCGCAAGCCTTGATAACAACATTATCAGCCAAAGGTTTAAGTGTCATTTGAAAACAGCTCCTTAAAATTTAATATATTTGTATTTTAATACAAAAAAAATAAATGTCAAGACTTTTAGTAAAATTTACATTTTTTTTAAAAATTATAATAAATATTTATATAAATATACATAATAAAATTCGTTGACAAAATTCGCGCTGTATGGTAAACTTAAAATGTTCTTTGTGACTGACGGAAAAAGTGGAGCACCACATGAAGCAAAGAATACTTATGCCGACCGTCTGGGCGCTCTTTTTCTATGGATTTATAGATTAAGTGCGCCCTTTTGTATTTTATGAGTAAAGGAGAGCTTATTATGAAAAAAATCGGTATTATTATGGGTAGCGACAGCGATATGCCCACCGTGCAAAAGGCTATTGACACATTAAAGTCTTTTGAAGTACCTTATGAAGTGCACATTTTTTCAGCACACCGAACTCCCGTAGAAGCACGAGAGTTTAGTTTGAACGCGCGCAAAAACGGTTTTGGTGCAATTATTGCTGCTGCAGGTATGGCGGCGCATTTGGCAGGCGCTATTGCCGCTAATACTACTCTTCCCGTTGTGGGAATTCCAATTAAATCAGGTTATTTAAACGGTATTGACGCGTTACTTTCAACAGTACAAATGCCCTCAGGTATCCCTGTTGCAACTGTTGCTATTGACGGCGCTGTTAATGCCGCTTTGTTATGTATACAGATGCTTGCTATTGAAGACAAAAATCTTGCAAATCGCCTTGACGCTAAGCGTATAGCCGATGCCGAAAAGGTTTTAGAAAAAAATATTGCTATTGAAGCACAATAAACTTTGGAGGAAAACAAAATGGAAAAAAAGTTAATTTACAAAGGTAAAACAAAAGATGTTTACGAGCTTGAAAACGGTAACTGCCTTTTAAAGTTCAAGGACGATTGTACAGGTAAAGACGGTGTTTTCGACCCCGGCGAAAACCAAGTTGGTGTTACCATTGAAGGTGTTGGTGATGTAAACATTCGCATGTCAACCTACTTCTTTGAAAAGATAAATGCTGCCGGTATTAAAACCCACTTTGTTAATTCTAACATTGAAGACACTACAATGGAAGTTCTTCCTGCAAAGGTTTTCGGTCACGGTCTTGAAGTTATTTGCCGTTATAAGGCAGTTGGCAGCTTTATTCGCCGTTACGGTGACTACATAGAAGATGGTGCTGACCTTCCCGCTTATGTTGAAATGACCTTTAAAAACGACGAAAAGGGCGACCCACTTGTTATTAAGGATGCCTTAGTTGCGCTCGGCGTTATGACAGATAAACAATATGACGATATTAAGGCTATGACACAACAAATCACTAAAATAGTAGCTGACGATCTTAAAGAAAAGGGTCTTGACCTTTATGATATTAAATTCGAGTTTGGCTACGATAAAGACGGCAGTGTGATGCTTATAGATGAAATTTCTTCGGGTAATATGCGCGTTTACAAGGACGGCCAATATATTGACCCGATGACATTATCTAAACTTTTCTTTGCATAATTTAAGGAGTATTTATGGGCGGTTTTTTTGGTGTAGTCAATAAAGAAGATGCAATAACCGATGTTTTCTTCGGCACTGACTATCATTCTCACTTAGGCACACGCCGTGGCGGTGTTGCCGCATATAATAACAAAATCGGTCTTCAAAGAGATATACATAACATTTCAAACTCTGCCTTTAGAACTAAATTTGAAAACATTTATGACGAAATGAGTGGTACTGCCGCAATTGGTTGTATAAGTGATTTTGAACCTCAACCGTTGCTTATACGCTCAAAGCTAGGTGCTTATGCTATCTCGTTTTTAGGTATCATCAATAATTCTGAAGAGCTTATAAAACAGTATCTTTCTGTAAACGGAGGTCATTTTGATGCAATGACAGGCGGTAATGTTAACTCAGTTGAGTTAGTTGCTGCGCTAATAAACCAAAAGGACACTTTTACCGAAGGTATTAAGCACGCACAAGAGCTCATTGAAGGCACTGCTTCTATTTTAATTCTTACCGATAACGGTACAGTTATTGCGGCACGTGACCGTTTGGGCAGATTACCTATAACTATAGGTAAAAATGAAAACGGATTCGCTTTAGCGGTAGAATCCTTTGCTTTTCAAAAGCTTGGCTATGAACAGGAAAAGGAATTAGGCCCTGGTGAAATTGTAGAAATTACTGCAGATTCACTTACGGTTCTATCCCCCGCTTTAAAAAAGAAAAAAATATGTGCTTTTCTTTGGAGCTATTACGGTTACCCAACTTCTACCTATGAAGGCGTAAATGTTGAAATTATGCGTTACCGCAATGGTGCAATATTAGCGCGCAACGATATGGAAAACGGTATTGCGCAGGATATTGACTATGTTGGCGGTGTTCCTGATTCGGGCACACCACACGCAATTGGCTATACCAATAAAAGCGGTAAACAATTTGCCCGCGCCTTTATTAAGTATACTCCCACTTGGTCGCGTAGCTTTATCCCTAAAAATCAAATGGACCGCAATCGTATTGCCAAAATGAAGCAAATCCCCATCCACGATCTTATAACAGATAAGAAACTTTTGTTTGTTGACGATTCGATTGTACGCGGCACACAGCTTAAGGAAACTGTTGATTTTCTTTATCAAAACGGCGCTAAGGAAGTTCATATGCGTTCTGCTTGTCCACCGATTTTATATAGTTGTAAATATTTAAGTTTTTCACGTAATCAAAGCGATATGGATTTAATAGCGCGCCGTGTTATTTTAGAGCTTGAAGGCGAAGAAGGCTTTAAGCATATTGATGAATATAGTGATTCTTCTACAAAGCGTGGTAAAAACTTAAGCAAAGCAATTGCAGAAAAATTTAATTTTGCTTCACTTGAGTTCCAAACACTTGAAGGAATTGTTGAAGCAATAGGACTTGATAAAAACGATTTATGCACCTACTGTTGGGATGGAAAGGAATAAAAAAATGAATAACTCTCAATCAAAATCCTATGCCGATGCCGGCGTTGACATTACCGCAGGCTACAAAGCGGTTGAACTAATGAAAAAACATATTGCCAGAACCCGAAACGAAGGTTGCCTTGACGATGTTGGCGGCTTCGGCGGTTGTTTTGGACTACCACTCGGTTATAAAGAGCCCGTTCTCGTTAGTGGTACCGATGGTTGCGGCACAAAGGTTAAGCTGGCAATTTTATTGGACAAGCACGATACAATCGGTATTGATGCGGTTGCAATGTGTGTTAACGATATTATTTGTTGCGGTGCAAAACCCCTGTTTTTCCTTGACTATATTGCTTGCGGTAAAAACTTCCCTGAAAAGATTGCCGAAATCGTAAGCGGTGTGGCTGAGGGTTGTGTTCAGTCAGGTGCGGCTTTAATTGGCGGTGAAACTGCTGAGCACCCAGGTATGATGCCCGAAGATGATTACGACCTTGCAGGTTTCTCTGTTGGTATAGTTGACAAATCTAAAATTTTAGATAATACAAAAATGCAGGAAGGCGACGTTATTATTGCTCTTGCTTCAAGCGGTGTTCACTCTAACGGTTTTTCACTTGTTCGCAAGGTTTTTGACATTGAAAATTGTGACCTTAATAAAACTTATACTGAGCTTGGCGGTAAATCCTTAGGCGAAGTTCTTCTTACCCCAACAAAAATTTATGTAAAATCTGTATTAGCACTTTTAGAACAGGTTGAAGTTAGCGCTATCTCCCACATTACAGGTGGCGGTTTTTATGAAAATATTCCGAGAAGCTTACCCGATGGATACGGTGCCGAAATTATAAAATCAAGCATTAAGGTATTACCAATATTTGATTTACTTGCAAAAACAGGTAATATCCCTGAAAGAGATATGTTTAACACCTATAATATGGGCGTTGGTATGAGTATTGTCGTACCTAAGAATGATGCCGATAAAGCTTTAGAAATTCTAAAAGCTAACGGCGAAGATGCTTATGTAATAGGCAAAATAGTAAAATCTGACACAAAAATTACAATTATTTAAGGTGTATTATGAAAACTAACATAGCAGTTTTGGTTTCAGGTGGCGGAACAAATTTACAAGCCCTTATTGATGCACAAAAAAGTGGTATCATAAAATCCGGTGAAATTAAGCTTGTAATTTCCAATACCCCCCAAGCTTTTGCGCTTGAACGTGCAAAGAAAGCAAATATAGATACTTTGGTTTGCAACAAAAAGGAATTAGGCGATAAATTTGAAGACTCGCTTATTGAAGCGCTTGAAAACAACAATATTGATATTATTGTCTTAGCAGGCTTTATGTGTATTTTAAGTGAAAAATTCACTTCATACTTTGCCAACCGCATTATAAATGTTCATCCATCACTCATCCCTTCCTTTTGTGGCAAAGGTTTTTATGGGCTTCGTGTACACGAGGCGGCACTTGAATACGGGGTTAAAGTGACTGGCGCTACAGTGCACTTTGTAAATGAAATTCCCGACGGCGGAAAAATCATAATGCAAAAGGCGGTTTATATAAAAGAAGACGATACGCCTGAAACTTTACAAAAACGTGTAATGCAAGAGGCTGAGTGGAAAATTTTACCCGAAGCTTTAGAAAAGGTTTGTAAAGAACTAAACTAATTTACAAGGAGAACAATAATGGAAATTAAGACTATAGCTAACGAATTAAATTCTTTGTCCTACCACGGCAGAGGTATCATTATCGGTAAAAGCGTAGACGGCAAAAAGGCTATAACTGCTTACTTTATTATGGGCAGAAGCGAAAACAGCCGCAATCGTGTTTTTGTAGAAGATGGTGAAGGTATCAGAACGCAAGCTTTTGACGAATCCAAAATGATCGACCCACATCTTATTATATATGCTCCAGTAAGAGTTTTAGGTAATAAAACAATTATTACCAACGGTGACCAAACCGATACTCTTTATGAGCTTATGGATAAACAAATGACTTTTGAACAGGCTCTTCGCACACGTGAGTTTGAAGATGACTGCCCTAATTTTACTCCACGTATTTCAGGTATTATACGTTTAGAAAACGGTGATATGAATTACGCTATGTCAATATTAAAATCTGCTGATGGTGACAGTTCTTCTTGTCAAAGATATACCTTTGCTTACAGTAATCCTATATCTGGCAAAGCAAAGTTTATACACACATATAATTCTGACGGAAATCCCTTGCCAAGTTTTGAAGGCGAGCCTAAAACACTTGATCTTCCAGATTGTGATATTGACACACTAACAAGTTTGATTTGGAATAATTTAAACGAAGATAATAAAGTTTCCCTTTTTGTAAGATATATCAACTTAGAAAACGGGAAATACGAATCAAGAATCATCAATAAAAATGAGGTGTAATTTATGGTACTGCAAAACTTAAAAATAAATTTTCTTGGTGACAGTATAACTGAGGGTCATGGAACTTCTAACCCTGATAATACCTTTCATCAAATTATAAAACGTGAATATGGTTTGAAAGAGGCATATAACTGTGGTATTGGCGGAACACGAATCGCAAAACAAACCGTTCCTGCCACACATCGTTACGATTTATATTTTGCTTTGAGAGCAAAAATTATGACAAAAGACGTTGATGCTATAGTTGTTTTCGGCGGTACTAACGATTTCGGCCACGGCGACTCTAAAATTGGCGACATCGACAGTGCTGATATTTATACTTTCTGTGGTGCTCTTAATATCCTAATTACAACTTTAAAAGCAGATTATCCAAACAGTAAAATAATATTTATGACACCGCTTAGAAGAAAAACTGAAAACATCCCTAACCACGATAATAAAGTTTTGAGTGATTATGTTAATGCTATTATTGAAATAACAAAGAAACATAACATTCCTGTTATAGACCTTTTCAGAAGTGATATTATAGACCCTAACGATACTGATGTTATCCCTGACGGATTACATCCTAATGATAAAGGCCATTTAATTATGGCGGATTACATTGCCAAAGAACTACTTAAAATTTGAGGAGAACAATTATGAAAGAATTTGAACTTAAGTACGGTTGTAACCCTAATCAAAAACCTTCAAAAATCTATATGGCTGACGGTAGCGAATTACCGATTGAAATTCTTTGCGGCAGACCCGGTTATATTAACTTCCTTGACGCATTTAACTCTTGGCAGTTGGTAAAGGAATTAAAGGAAGCTTTAGGTCTTCCCGCAGTTACTTCCTTTAAACATGTAAGCCCTACAAGTGCCGCTGTTGGTACTATTCTTCCCGAAAAGCTTAAAAAGGCTTGCTTTGTAGACGATATTGAAGGTCTTGACGATTCACTTCTCGCTTGCGCTTATGCTCGCGCTCGCGGCACTGACCGTATGTGTTCTTTTGGTGACTGGGTAGCACTTTCTGATAAATGCGATGTTACTACTGCTCTTTTAATTAAACGCGAGGTGTCTGACGGTGTTATTGCACCCGACTATGACCCAGAAGCTTTAGAAATTTTAAAATCTAAGCGTAATGGTAACTATAATATCGTTAAAATTGATGCTAACTATGTTCCTGCATCCCAAGAAACAAAGCAGGTTTACGGTATTACATTTGAGCAAGGCAGAAATAACTTTAAAATTGATGAAGAATTACTTTCTAACCTTGTTACCGAAAATAAGAACTTACCTGATACAGCAAAACGTGATTTAATTATTTCACTTATTACCTTAAAATATACACAGTCTAACTCGGTTTGCTTTGCAGTAGACGGTCAAGCTATCGGCGTAGGTGCTGGTCAGCAGTCACGAATCCACTGTACTCGTCTTGCAGGAAGCAAAGCGGACACTTGGTTCTTACGTCAACATGACAAGGTATTAAATCTTCCTTTCAAAGATGATATTGCACGTCCTACTCGTGATAATGTTATTGATGGTTACATAAACCGCAACGAAGAAGATGTTTGTGCAGACAGTAATTGGCAAAAGTATTTTACCGCACAACCTTCTCCGCTAACTGATGCCGAAATTAAAGAATATCTTTCAACCATAAGCGGTGTTGCATTAGGCTCTGATGCATTCTTCCCATTTGACGATAACATTGAAAGAGCTTACAAAAGTGGTGTATCCTATATTGCAGAGCCCGGTGGCTCTATCCGTGATGATGTAGTAATTGAATGCTGCAATAAATACGATATTGCTATGGCATTTACAGGAATGCGCTTATTCCACCACTAATTTTTAGGAGAATTATAATGAACTTTTTTGAACAGTTAAAGGATTTTGACGCAGAAGTTGCTTCTGCTTGTGAAAAAGAGCTTGCTCGTCAACGCGGTAATATTGAACTTATTGCAAGCGAAAATATTGTATCCGAAGCCGTTTTATTAGCCGCAGGCGGTATTTTGACCAATAAATATGCGGAGGGTTACCCCTCTAAGCGTTACTATGGCGGTTGCCAATGTGTAGACATTGTTGAAGAAATTGCACGCGAACGTGCTAAAAAAGTGTTCGGCTGCAATTTTGCTAATGTACAACCACATAGTGGCGCTAATGCTAACCTTGCCGCTTTCTTTGCGCTTGTAAATCCCGGTGACACCGTTATGGGTATGAATTTACAACAAGGCGGTCACTTATCCCACGGCTCACCCGTTAATATTTCGGGTAAATATTTTAATATCGTACCTTACGGCGTTAGCAATGAAACTGAAACTATAGACTACGATGAAATGGAAAAAATCGCTACCCAATGTCAGCCAAAACTTATTGTTGTTGGTGCTTCTGCTTATTCTCGAATTATAGATTTTAAGCGCTGTAGAGAGATTGCTGATAAAGTTGGCGCTTATTTAATGGTGGATATGGCGCATATTGCAGGTCTTATTGCCGCAGGTGTTCACCCTTCCCCTATTCCCTACGCTCATGTTGTTACTACTACAACCCATAAAACTCTTCGCGGTCCCCGTGGTGGTATGATTCTTTGCAATGACGAAGAATTAGCACTTAAAATTAATAAAGCAGTATTCCCTGGTACGCAAGGCGGTCCATTAATGCATATTATCGCAGCAAAAGCAGTAGCTTTAGGCGAAGCTTTAACCGAAGAATATAAAGAATATCAGACACAGGTTGTTAAAAATGCTGCTGCTTTGGCCGAAGCTTTAACTAACGAAGGCTTCGAGTTAGTATCAGGCGGTACTGATAACCACCTAATGCTTTTAAAGCTTGTTAATGAAGGTATTACAGGTAAGGAATTAGAACACCGTTTAGACGAAGTTCATATTACCGCGAATAAAAACACCATCCCTAACGACCCACAAAGTCCCTTTGTAACAAGCGGTTTGCGTATTGGTACACCAGCTGTTACCACACGCGGATTCAAAGAAGCCGAAATGGTAAAAATCGCTCATTGGATTAGACTTGTAGTTAGTGATTTTGAAGCTAACAAAGAGCAAATTACTAAAGAAGTAGAAGAACTTTGCGCTAAATTCCCCATTTACTAAGGAGAACCTAAATGAAAATAATGGTTGTTGGTGGTGGCGGCCGAGAGCACGCCATCATTAAGAAATTAAAAGAAAATAAAGGTATTACCGAAATTTTTGCTCTACCTGGTAACGGCGGTATGAAGGACGACGCAACACTTGTTGACATCGGTGCTAAAGATATTGAAAAACAGGTAGAGTTTGCAAAAAACAATAATATCGACTACGCCGTTGTAGCACCCGATGACCCGTTGGTTTTAGGTGCGGTAGATGCTTTAACAGCGGTAGGTATTCCCTGTTTTGGTCCGAATAAGGCAGCCGCTATTATTGAAGGCAGTAAGGTTTTCTCTAAAAATCTTATGAAAAAATACGGCATTCCTACTGCTGAATACGAAGTTTTTAATGATTTACAAAAAGCATTAGATTATTTAGAAACTGCACCAATTCCTACCGTAATAAAGGCAGACGGTTTAGCTTTGGGTAAAGGCGTAATTATAGCCGAGACCCGTGAAGATGCCAAAGCCGCCGTTCGTTCTATGATGGAAGACAAGGTGTTTGGCGATAGCGGTAATAATGTTGTAATTGAAGAATTTTTAGAAGGTCCCGAAGTTTCGGTGCTTTCATTTACAGATGGAAATATAGTAGTACCTATGGTTTCTTCTATGGACCATAAACGCGCATTGGACGGCGATAAAGGACTTAACACCGGCGGTATGGGTACTGTAGCTCCTAACCCCTACTACACGCAAGATATTGCAAAAGAATGTATGGAAAAAATCTTTATTCCTACTATCAATGCTATGAAGAGTGAAAACCGCACCTTTAAGGGTTGCTTATACTTTGGTTTAATGATTACCAAAAACGGACCAAAGGTTATTGAATATAACTGCCGTTTTGGTGACCCTGAAACTCAGGTTGTATTACCCCTTTTAGAAAGCGACCTATTTACAATAATGAAAGCCACTACCGAAGGTACCCTAAATGATACCGAAATTAAGTTTTCAAACGGTGCCGCTGCTTGTGTTGTTATGGCTTCAAGCGGTTATCCGCAAAAATACCAAAGCGGTTTTGAAATTAAAATTGCAGACAGCGTAAAAGATAAAGTTTATGTTGCAGGTGCAAAGTTTGAAGATGGCATTTTAAAAACTGCCGGTGGGCGCGTTTTAGGTGTTACTGCTACTGCCGATAATTTAGGCGATGCACTAAAAAGCGCATACGAAAATGTAGATAAAGTTACATTTGATAATGCTTTCTACCGCAAGGATATAGGCAAAAAGGCTATGGAGGTTCTCAAATAATGGTATACCGTATATTTGTTGAAAAGAAAAAAGCGCTTGCTAATGAAGCACGTGGCGTTCTTTCAAACATTAATAATTTATTACAAGTTTCTTCTGTAACCGATGTTCGCGTTATAAATCGTTATGATGTTGAAAACATTGAAAAAGAGCTATTTGATTATGCTGTTAAAACAGTATTTTCCGAGCCACAGTTAGATAATTTTTATGATGAAATTGAATGCGATGGCGCTACTGTATTTGCTATTGAATACTTACCGGGTCAGTACGACCAACGCGCCGATTCTGCCGCACAGTGTATTCAAATTATCTCTCAAAAAGAGCGTCCTACAGTAAAAACCGCAAAGGTTTACTGCATTTACGGTAATGTTACAGCAGATGAGCTTGCAGCTATTAAGAAATATCTTATTAACCCCGTTGAATCACGAGAAGCTACTCTCGATAAATACGATACTTTAAAGGTTAATTACGATATTCCTACTACTGTTGAAACCTTAGAAGGCTTCACTGAACTTGATAATAACGCGCTTGCCGATTTTGTTAAAAAATACGGTCTTGCTATGGATATTGATGATATTACATTCTGTCAAAAGTATTTTATATCCGAAAAGCGCAACCCCACTATTACTGAAATTCGTATGATTGACACCTATTGGTCTGACCATTGCCGTCATACAACATTTTTAACTAATATTGACAATGTCACCTTTGAGGATGAGTTGTTACAAAATACATATAATGAATATTTAGAAATTCGTAAAAATTTAGGCAGAACTAAACCCATTTGCCTTATGGACTTAGCTACTATAGCAGTGAAGCAACTCAAAAAAGATGGCAAACTCCAAAAATTAGATGAATCCGAAGAAATCAATGCTTGTACTGTTAAAATTGATGTAGAGGTTGAAGGCGAGATTCAAAAATGGTTGCTTCTATTTAAAAATGAAACCCACAACCATCCTACTGAAATTGAGCCTTTCGGCGGTGCTGCTACCTGTATTGGCGGTGCTATTCGTGACCCGCTTTCAGGCAGAAGCTATGTTTACGGCGCTATGCGTGTTACAGGTGCTGCTAACCCCTTAAAGAGCGTTAAAGAAACTATGACGGGTAAATTACCACAGCGTAAAATTGTTACAACTGCTGCTGACGGCTATTCATCCTATGGTAACCAAATAGGCCTTGCAACAGGTATTGTTGACGAAATTTACCACGATGGTTATGCCGCAAAACGTATGGAAATCGGTGCAGTTATCGCTGCAGCTCCGCAAGAAAATGTGCGCCGTGAAGTACCCGTTGATGGCGATGTTGTTATTCTTTTAGGCGGTAGTACAGGTCGTGACGGTTGCGGCGGTGCTACAGGTTCTTCTAAATCGCACACGCTTGAATCATTAGAGTCCTGCGGTGCTGAAGTTCAAAAGGGTAACGCTCCTGAAGAAAGAAAGCTTCAGCGTTTATTCCGTAATCCTTCTGCTACTAAAATGATTAAGCGTTGTAACGACTTCGGCGCAGGCGGTGTTTCGGTTGCTATTGGTGAGCTTGCCGACGGTCTTGAAATCAACCTTAATGCAGTACCTAAAAAGTATGAAGGTCTTGATGGTACAGAACTTGCAATAAGCGAATCTCAAGAGCGTATGGCGGTTGTTATTGAAAAAGAAAATGTAGATAAATTCTTAACTTTAGCCGCAAGCGAAAACCTACAGGCCGTTGTTGTAGCAACAGTTAAGGCTGAACCCCGCCTTAAAATGTATTGGAACGGCAACACAATAGTTGACTTAAGCCGTGAGTTTTTAAATTCTAATGGTGCCGAAAAGCATATTGATATAATTGCGGCTGCTCCGCAAGAAATTTTAAATAATGTTGATGGCTCTTTTACCGAAAATTATAAAGCTTTAGCTGATGACCTTAACATTTGCTCTAAGCGTGGTCTATCTGAGCAATTTGACTCTACTATAGGCGCAGGTACTGTTTTAATGCCTTTTGGTGGTAAACACCAGATTACACCTATACAGGCTATGGTACAAAAGATTAGTGTTGAAAAGAAGCACACTAATGACTGTTCACTGATGGCTTGGGGTTATAACCCGTTTATTACTTCGGCTTCCCCCTACCACGGCGCTTATTTAGCAGTAATTGAATCGGTTTGTAAATTAGTAGCTACAGGTGCCGAGTTCAAGGATGTATATCTTACATTCCAAGAATATTTTGAAAAATTAGGCAAAGACAGTAAGCGTTGGGGTAAACCTTTGTCAGCACTTTTAGGTGCATTTAAGGCTCAAATGGAATTAGGTATTGGCTCTATCGGCGGTAAGGACTCTATGAGTGGTTCTTTCGAAGATTTAGATGTTCCACCTACCCTTGTTTCTTTTGCAGTTACAACCGATAAGGTTGATAATATTGTTTCACCTGAATTCAAGAAGGCTGGCAATAAGCTTATTATGCTTACCCCTATATATGACCAAAATGGTTTGCCGAAAACCGATTCGTTAGTTAAAATCTTCTCAAAGGTTACTTCTATTTTACGCTCAGGCAAAGCAGTATCGGCTTATACCCCCACTATGGGCGGTGTTGCCGAAGCAGTTATGAAAATGGCATTCGGTAACGGTTACGGTTTCGAGTATAATAAAAACCTTGATATAAGCGCTATTTTCGGCTATAACTACGGTTCTTTCTTGCTTGAAGTAACCGAAGATATTGACGATGGTATTTTAATCGGTACTATCACAAATAACGGTAAAATTTCACTTGGCAACGAAGAAATTGACCTGGCAGAGTTATCCGATATTTACGAAAACAAGCTTGAAAGCGTTTTCAAATGCAACATTAAGGATAGCAACTCACCTATGGAGAACTTTTCCTACAGCGCAACCGAGCGTGTTGCTCCGGCCATTAAGGTTGCAAAACCCCATGTGCTTATCCCCGTATTCCCCGGTACTAACTGTGAATTTGACTCCGCTAAGGTTATGGCTGACGCAGGTGCTGACCCCGAAATTTTTGTTATTAACAACCAGTCAAGTGATGGTATTGCAAGAAGTGTTCAAGATTTTGCAAATAAATTAAAGCAAAGTCAAATTGTGTTTATCCCCGGTGGATTCTCGGGCGGTGACGAGCCTGAAGGTAGTGGTAAGTTTATTACCGCATTCTTCCGTAATGCAGCAATAAAAAATGAAGTTACCGATTTACTCGATAACCGCGATGGTTTAATGTGCGGTATTTGTAACGGCTTCCAAGCACTTATTAAATTAGGTCTTGTTCCCTATGGTAAGATTATTGATACCGATGAAAACTGCCCAACACTTACATTTAATACAATCGCCCGTCACCAATCAAAGATTGTAAGAACCCGTATTGCTTCTAATAAATCTCCGTGGCTTAGTGCTACTAATGTTGGTGATATTTACAATGTGCCGATTTCTCACGGTGAAGGCCGTTTCTTAGCTGATGCAGATTTAATTAAAAAGTTAGCAGAGAATGGCCAAATTGCTACTCAATATGTTGATTTACAAGGCAACGCTACTTCTAATGTACAGTATAATCCCAACGATTCAATGTACGCTATCGAAGGTATTACTTCCCCCGATGGCCGTGTATTCGGTAAGATGGGTCACAGTGAGCGTAAGGGCTATGGTCTTTATAAAAATGTTATTGGTGATTATGACATTAAAATGTTTGAATCTGCAGTAAAATATTTTAAGTAAGGTGATATAAATGGCTTATTTATCTGATATTGAAATTGCTCAACAATGCAAAATGAAACCTATTACAGAAATTGCCGCTAAAGCTGGTATTCCGCAAGAATACCTTGAACAATACGGCAATTACAAAGCTAAAATTGACCTTTCTTTAATGAAAGAAAGCAAGAAAAACGGCAAGCTTGTTTTGGTAACCGCAATTACCCCTACCCCCGCAGGTGAAGGTAAAACCACAACCACAATAGGCCTTGCGGACGGCCTTTCACGCATTGGTGAGAATGTTTGCGTGGCTCTCAGAGAGCCTTCTTTAGGCCCCGTATTTGGCATCAAAGGCGGTGCCGCAGGCGGCGGATATGCACAAGTAGTACCTATGGAAGATATAAATCTTCACTTCACAGGTGACTTCCACGCTATCGGCGCTGCAAACAATCTACTCGCCGCTATGCTTGATAACCACATTCACCAAGGCAACGCTTTAGGAATTGATGTTCGCAAAATTACCTGGAAGCGCTGTGTTGATATGAACGACAGACAACTCCGCTATGTTACTGACGGTCTTGGCGGTAAGGTTAATGGTGTTCCGCGTGAAGACGGCTTTGATATTACCGTTGCAAGCGAAATTATGGCAATACTTTGTCTTTCTAAAGATATTGACGACCTTAAAGAACGTCTTTCTAATATTATAGTTGGCTATACCTATGACGATAAGCCTGTTACCTGCGGTCAGTTAAAGGCTCAGGGTGCTATGACTGCTCTTTTAAAAGATGCTATCAAGCCTAACTTAGTACAAACCTTAGAAGGCACCCCCGCTTTAGTTCATGGTGGACCTTTTGCTAATATTGCACACGGTTGTAACAGTGTTACCGCTACAAAAATGGCTTTAAGCCTCGCAGATTACGCTATTACAGAAGCAGGCTTCGGTGCAGATTTAGGTGCAGAAAAGTTCCTTGATATTAAGTGCCGTATGGCAGGTCTTACACCTTCTGCAGTAGTTTTGGTTGCTACAGTTCGTGCTCTTAAAATGCACGGCGGACTTTCCAAAACTGAACTCGGTAACGAAAATTTACAAGCATTAGAAAAAGGTATTCCCAACCTATTAAAGCACGTTTCTAACATTAAAGATGTTTATAAGCTCCCTTGCGTTGTTGCTGTTAACCGCTTTCCAACCGATACCGATAATGAAATTGAGTTTATTATTGCAAAATGTAAAGAGCTTGGTGTAAATGTTGTACTTTCTGATGTATGGGCAAAAGGCGGCGAAGGCGGTGTTGAACTTGCTCGTGAAATTGTTCGCCTTTGTAACGAAGAAAAGGGTAATTTCACATTCTGCTATGAATCAAACCTTACAATAGAAGAAAAAATTGATGCTATTGTTCGTAAAATTTACGGCGGTAACGCTGTAACCTTTACACCAAATGCTAAAAAGCAGATTACAACTCTTACCGAATTAGGTTTCGGCGATTGTCCTATCTGTATGGCAAAAACACAGTATAGCTTCTCTGATGACCCCACAAAGCTCGGTGCACCCACCGGCTTTACAGTAACAGTAAGAAATATCAAAATATCGGCAGGCGCAGGATTTATAGTAGCTCTTACCGGTGATATTATGACAATGCCCGGTCTACCTAAAGCACCCGCTGCAGAAAGAATTGATGTTGACAACAACGGTGTTATTACTGGTCTTTTCTAAATTACTCTAATGAAAAACAGATGGATTAAAAATCCATCTGTTTTTTTGTGTAACGAAAACCACGCGATAGTCGCGTGGTTTGAAAAAGGTTAACCGATGAACAATTTTGTTAAAGAAAAAATTTCTATATTGTCGCTCATGCCGCGACGGGCTATGCCCGAAAATGAAATATCACCCGCTATGCGGGTGGATATTTATTATAAGTATTTTTTAAGTTTTGCAATCGGCAGACCTACTATATTAAAATAATCCCCTTTAATCCACTCTACAAAAGCGCCCGCCTTGCCTTGAATACCATAGCTTCCGGCCTTATCGTATGGTTCATTTGTGTCAAGATAGGCTTCTATTTCGGTCGTAGTAAGCTTTGTAAACTTAACTACCGAAACCGAGGAAAAACTCTTTATATTGCCATTTTTTATAACTGTACAACCAGTAACAACCTTATGCTTTTTACCCGAAAGACTACAAAGCATATCAAATGCATCTTGTCGGTCCCTTGGCTTACCTAAAATTTTATCACCTAAAATTACACAGGTATCGGCACCGATTACAATATCGTTTGGATACAGTTTTGCAATATTCAAAGCCTTAATTTTGGATAAATATTCAGGTATTTTTGAAGCCCTTAAATGCTTCGGTACAGTTTCATCTACAGTAGACGGTACCACCTTAAACTCACTAATTAAAAGGCTTAGCAATTCTTTTCTTCTAGGAGACTGAGATGCTAAAATTACACCCATATTTTACCTACCCATCTTACCATCATTGAATAAAGAGGCAATACTTCTGCAATCAAAGTATTCACCGTCTTTTAAGTCAAGGTCAATACCGTTTATAATTACAACATTACTGTTCTTCCAATTGATTTTGGCATTTTGGGTTCCGGTTTGCCAAAAAATATTGCGTGTTTTATCATCCTTAGTTTCAGTTATTCTAATCGAATTACCAACAGGTAACTCAATAGTATAAACTCTAAGCTCGGTTTTACCATTTGGTGAATAATCGCTAAAAACATATTCACCCTCAGGTACGCTTTCGATATTTATAAAAAAATTATCCTTTACAAGAAAGAATGAGTTTACTAAAACAACAACAAGAGCGAGAAAAATATAAAAGTTAAAAAATCTACCATTTTTCATATTAATCACCTGCAATAAATGTTGGAATATCATCAAAGCTACTGCGAGCAATTTCTTTATTAAAAGCATCAATAGCGGCTGAGGAATGAATAAGATATGCTAATGTCATATATGGCATTGTGAAAATAAGCGGTGCCGAAAAAAAGGAAAGTAATATCCAACCCGAAAAGCTAAGCCCTAAAAATATAAAATCAATTGTTGTTCTTTTTGAAATTACGGTAGATAAATGTATTGCTTCTGCACTATCAATGTTTTCATCAGCAACAAAAAGCATTGGTGCTAAATATAACTTTAAAACCGAAAGTAAAGTAGCAACAACAGATAAAAAACGTAGAAAGGTGCCTAAGTTTGAAAGGCTGAAAGTCCACATAGGAACAGGTATCTTTAACATTTCGTAGATTCCGGTCCCTGTAATTATTTCAAAAACAAAAACAGGAATATAAAAAATCAAATAACAAACAGCCACTCTAATACTTAAAGATAATACAAATTTCAAAACCTTTAAATATAGCTTTGTGTCTGAAAAATAATAAAACAAAGCAATAGGATTATCCGCCACTCCTAAAATCAAGCGCCAAATATATCTTAAAAATCCCATAAATAGCGGAGCGAAAAACAAAAAACTGAATATAGCCAAACAAATAATTATAGCAGTTGATGCGGTAAAGGCTTCAACAATTAAAGCACAGTTAATAATGAGAAACCAAAGAGCCATTACAATACCTGCACTGACGGTTAAAATTATAGCATTCTTTTTATAAATATCTCTGCTTAACCTTTTTATTGAGCTACTCGAAAACAAAATAAATACACTCCTAGGATTTTATACATCAATTATACCACAGCTTTATACAAAAAGCATTAACTAATTATTAACTTTGCAAATCCCGCCATTACTTTTTTGGTTCCAACATTTTCAAAAGCAATTTCTAATAATGAATCGTTACCCATAGGAGTAACAGATAATATTATACCCTTACCAAATGTTTTATGAGTAACAGTTTGACCGATAGTATAAATGCAATTGCTCGTCTGTGGTTTTGAAGCCGCACTAAACGAAGATTTTGTTGCAGTTGAAGGCTTATAAGTAAAACTTGACTGATTGATATTATATTTTTTAGCTGTAAAACCAAAATTTTCGCAAAGCTCTTCGGGAATTTCACGCAAAAAGCGTGACGGCAGATTTCGGTTTGTAGAGCCAAAAAGCATACGCATATTAGTATGCGAAATTGAAAGCTTCTTCTTTGCGCGGGTAATTGCAACATATGCTAAACGGCGCTCTTCTTCTATTTCTTCATTACCGCCGTACATTGACTGATTTCCCGGGAAAATTCCTTCCTCCATACCCACTAAAAATACATTCGGAAATTCAAGACCTTTTGCAGAATGTATAGTCATCATTACAACCTTGTCGCTCTCGCTATCATAGGAATCAATATCACTAATAAGCGATATTTGCTCCAAAAATTCCGAAAGTGTGGGCACATCGGTTTCAAACTCGTACTGTGCGATATTAGATGCCAATTCCTTTACATTTTCAAGCCTATCCATACCTTCTTGACCGTCATTTTTAAGATATTCTTCATATCCGCTTAACTCTAAAAGACGCTCGAACAAATCGCTAATAGAATTTTCTAAGGAAAAATCGATTAATAAATCAACCATACTGCAAAACGCACGCAGCTTTGTAGCAGCTCGTGATAAAGCTGCAAATTCATTCGCGCGAGATAAAACTTCAAACATACTAACGCCCAATTCAGAAGCGATTTCTGCCGCGTGGTTGAGGGTCGTATCACCTATTCCTCGTTTTGGCTCGTTAATTATTCTGCGAAGTCTTACATCATCTTTGGGGTTATTTACAAGATGCAAATAAGAAATAACATCCTTAATTTCCTTACGGTCATAAAAACGCATACCGCCTACAATTTTATAAGGTATACCTGAACGAATAAAGGTATTTTCTAAACTATTAGACTGTGCATTCATTCGGTAAAGTATTGCATTATCGGAATATTTACCGCCGTTTGACACATTATCAAGCACCGTATCCGCTACATAACGCGCTTCTGTACGCTCGTCCTCAGCGGTGTAAACCGTAATCTTATCACCGTCACCGTTATTAGTCCATAAAGTTTTACCCTTACGTCCACGATTGTTTTCAATAACCTTATTGGCGGCATTAAGTATATTAGACGTAGAGCGATAGTTTTGCTCAAGTCTTATAACCTTAGCGCTTCTGTAATCGTCTTCAAAATTTAAAATATTTTCAATTGTAGCGCCACGGAAGCGGTATATACTCTGATCATCATCGCCTACAACACAAAGGTTGTTATGACCGCTTGACAATAAGCTTACAAGTACATACTGTGCGTGATTAGTATCCTGATACTCATCTACACAAACATAACAAAATTTATTAGTATAATACTCTAAAACATCACTATTTTCCTTTAAAAGACGGACAGTGTTTACAATCATATCATCAAAGTCCATAGCGTCGGCTTTTAAAAGGCGTTCTTGATATAATTTATATAACCTTGCTACAGTTTTAAGCCTAAAATCGTTAGCATTGGTAGCTTCAAATTCTTGCGGTGTAATCAAACTATCCTTAGCGTGAGAAATTGCCGATAAAACATATTTGTGTGGCACGAATTTTTCATCAATCTCATTTTGCTTCATTATTTCCTTTATAAGACGGCGTTGGTCGTCTGTATCGTAAACCGTAAAATGAGATGTGTAACCTAAAAGCTCGGCATTACGGCGTAAAATTTTACCGCAAATCGAGTGAAAAGTACCTGCCCAAATATCATTAGCATCGTCGCCTAATTTATCTGCAATACGTTGCTTTAATTCGTCAGCCGCTTTATTGGTAAATGTGATTGCAAGTATCTGCCAAGGCTTAACCTGATTGTCGGCGAAAATACCATCTGGCACATAATCTATAGTGCCATTTAAAAAATCCACTCCTTTTTGTAAATCTTCAGCCGAAACATAAGGCAAATATGTACTTTGGTAACCGTTACCAAATTTCACAAGATTTAATATTCTGTTTACAAGCACGGTAGTTTTGCCACTTCCTGCACCGGCAAGCACTAAAACAGGACCGTTAACTGTTGTTACGGCCTCAAACTGTTTATCATTCATTCTACCAAAATATTTTTTAATAACTTCTTTTCTTAAACTTAAAAAATCCATAAAATCTCAACTTAATAGAAATAGACGTCGAAAGACGCCTATTATTCGTGTTTATTTTTTGTATATAAATTTATCAATCTGCTTTAAAAACGTAAAACCTGCTTTAGCTTCCGCTTCCATTGTTACCGGCTTTGTTAAATCTAATCCAAAAACAGATATTATTGACTTACCGTCAACAACAATATCACCCGATTTTAAAACAATTGAAAAATCTTTTTCGTTTGCTATATCGACAAATTCCCGAATCCTATCAATCGTATCGAGAAGTAGTACAGCAGAAATCATAGCTTATCTCCCAACAACTGTATGTTAAGTTTATAATACTATTTTTTAATACAAAAGTCAACAAATTTAAAAATTAATTTTGTCACCTGCTTCATAAAGAGTTAATGAATTAAAACGATTAACCATATATATTAAATCAAGTTTTTTGGCGTCAATTCTCACTATAAAACTACAAGTTGACATTTCAACTTGTTTGTGATATCATAATAAAGTTGTAATTTCAACTTTATTGTTTTCAAGGAGCGAATGTGTAATGTTAAATAGATTTGAACGGTTTTCGTTCGCTATTTCTGAAATCTCTCGTTGCTGGCGAAAACTTGCATCTGAAGAGCTTGCAAAATACGGATTAAAAAGTCCGCACGCCACATATCTTACCACATTGTATAAATATCAAAACGGTATTACAGTTCCGCAGCTTTGTGAGATTATCGGTAAAGACAAATCAGATGCATCCCGTATGATTGCTATTCTGGAAGATAAGGGACTTGCCTGCAAAATAGATGTTGACGGAAGTCTTTATCGGGGTCTTTGGGTACTGACAGACAAGGGTAAAGATGCTGCAAGGCAGGTTTCTATTCGTGCCGCTAAAGCTGTAGAATTAGCAGGAAAAGATCTCGATGACGAAACAAGAGAGACTTTCTATAAAGCCCTTGAATCAATTACTGCTAATTTAACCTTGCTTAGCAAAAAAGGAATACCCGAATAATCAAAAATATTTAACTAAGGAGAGCTGAAATATGAGAAAGATTAAAATTGTTGCAGATACCGCTTGTGATTTATTTGAACTAAAGCATACCGAATTTGCTTATGCATCTATGAAAATTATTACTAATGAACAAGAGTTTGTTGATGATAGATTCCTTAATGTAGATGAAATGGTTAATTATATGTACACCTACAAGGGTAAGTCGAAATCATCTTGCCCTAACACAAACGATTGGCTAGAAGCTTTTGGCGATGCTGATGACATTTTTTGCGTTACCATTACAAGCGGTCTTTCGGGAAGTTATAATTCCGCTTGTGTTGCTAAAGAAATATACGAAGCCGAAAATCCCGATAAACGCGTTTTAGTTATAGATTCGCTTTCCGCCGGCCCCGAAATATCTTTAGTAATTAAAAAACTTGAAGAATATATTGAAAACAATATATCATACGAAAATATCTGCGAAAAAATTACCGGGTATCTCAAAAAAACAGGCCTTGTGTTTATGCTCAAGTCGTTAAAGACCTTGGCAAATAATGGCAGAGTTTCTCCCATAGTGGCAAAGCTTGTCGGCATTGCGGGTATTTGCATTGTAGGCAAAGCGAGTAATGAAGGTACACTTGAACCAAAATATAAATGCAGAGGTGAAAATCGCTCTCTCGAAACCTTGGTATCTCTTCTTGAAGCAGAAGGCTTTAAATCTGGCAAAATCAGTATCGGGCATTGCCAAAATGAAACAGCCGCTTTGCATCTTAAAGAACTGATACTCTCTAAATTTAATAACGCTTTAATCGAAATACATAAACTTAAAGGATTATGTAGCTTCTACGCCGAAAAAGGCGGTGTACTGGTAGGCTTTGAAAAAGCATAGTTTTCGAGGTGTAAAAAATGAAAAAAATATGGGAAAAAGAATATTATTTGCGTGCAAGTGATTTTGATAAATTTAACCAGATAAAACCTTCGGCTGTGCTCGACTTATTTCAGGATGCCGCAGGACAACACGCTATAGAAATCGGTGTTGGCTATGAAGAAATGATTAAGCGCTCTTATCTTTGGGTTTTAACAAAGATTAAGTTTAAAATAATCAGTCAACCTTCTTCTTATCAAAACGTTATTGTGAAAACTTGGCCGCTTGCCCCTAACCGAATTAACTACCGCAGAGAATATTGTATTGAAAATGAAAAAGGTGAACAACTAATTATAGGCACTTCCGAATGGGTTGTTATTGATAGTGAAAAGCGTCGTTTTCTTTCGGTGCCTAATCTATATCCTTTTAGTGATGACTTCCATCAAGAAATAATGTTCGAAGGAAAGCTCGGCAAGGTTTCGGATTTCGAAGCGCAAGCGACACCGCGCATAGTTAATGCCGGATTTAGCGAGCTTGATATTAACAACCACGTTAATAACACCAAGTATGCAAATTATATATTAGATGCTATAAACCCCCAAAAATCTGATGTATTAGATACTTTTCAGATTGACTATCGCAAGGAAGTTACGCAAGGAACCGAGCTACGCATTTATCATACAAGGCAAGACCACAATGTGCTTGCAAAGGGTCAGGATGAAAACGGCAATACAATGTTTGCTTGCAAGCTTGAATATAAATAATTACAAAAAATCCGCTGATTTTCATCAGCGGATTTCCAATTTTGGTCGGAGTAGCGTTATAGTAATCAGGCGTAAACTCTCATAAATACTGGGTTTTAAAATCAAGGCGAAGCCTTGTATATCATCAAAACGCAGTTTTGCATATCATCAGTGGCAAAGCCACTGTATCTCATCAAGCTGATAGAATTATGCACACCTACGGTGTGATGATATACGCCGCACGAATGCGACAATGATATACACGCTAAAGCGTGATGATATACCAAGCCTATCGGCTTGGATAAAAAATCCGCCGACAAGGTCGACGGATTTTTGGTACGGTTGTTCTTAACGGATTCGAGAAATTAAACTTAAAACAACCGACAATCACACATATATTTCTACCGTATCAATCGGCACATTGTGTTTTCAAAAATAATAATATAAAATGTATATACAAGATGAGTTGTATATACAAAAAAGGAGAAAATACTGATGTTAAAATTTATAGAAGAGTTTTATTACGGTAATTTAGATCCACAGGCTCGTAGCACGAAACAGAACAAAACTGTTCAAAAGCAGATGGAAATCTTGATGCTAAACGAAGACTATCTAACCGAGAACCTTTCGGGCGTAAGTAAAAAGAAATTTCTTGAGTTCTCTAATGCTTGGAGCGTAGTCAACGGAGAATCCAATCCCGACAGTTTTATTATGGGTTTCCGTTTGGGCGCACAATTTACATATGACACATTTGTAAACGATGAGGCTCCGTTTATGGACTTGCTAAAGGAGTGAGCGCTATGAAGGAAAAGAAATTTTATATCGTATTAGATGACTTTGAACGCCGGGTGGTTGTGAACTGTATGAACGAAATGCGCAACTCGCTTATTGAGAATGGTAAATGCACAGATGCCTTGGACGAAGTGTTACTTAAGATTATTCGTTCGAAACAAAAGAAACTCAAAGTAGTTTATCAGGAGGTTTAATTATGGAACAATTAGCAAAATTCATTACTGATGAAAGAACCGGGCTCAAATATGAACTGTGCGGTGATTACTATATCATCGCCGGTGAGAATGAGCCTGAACGTGAGCTAATCGGCGTATGGGGTAGGCGGCATTTAAACTATATCCAAAAGCACTGCAAACACTTCTACAACAAAATGCTAAGCGAACATAATCTTTACGATTACCTTCTACAACTTGATAAGGATGCCGAAGATATGTTCAATCGTTTGGTAAAACAAATAGCGGAACGCGATGGCGTAACAGAAAGACTCAAAGCAGAAAATCAACTTGAATGGGTTGGTAGGATGAATAA